>JBKPDT010000092.1:0-26226 GCA_046728035.1 Candidatus Methylomirabilota bacterium
CGTCACCGGAGAGGGCGTCCCCGGGGCGCGGCCGCACGCGGTGTCGCCGGAGGGCGTGACGGAGGCGGAGGAATTCATCCGACTCGAGACCCCTCACGCGGGCTGGCCGCTGCCCGCCGACCTGCGCGCGGCGGTCCAGGCCCTCGGCGACGCCCTCGTCGCGCGCGACACCGCGGGAGTGCGAGGATGGCTCGCCGACGCGTCGCTCTGGAACGAGGCAGCGGAGGGGGCGGTTGGCTCCGGCCCCTTCACCGCTCACGCCGTGGTCGCGGTGGCGCGGATCGGCCGCCAGTTCCTCGTGAAAATCCGCCTCGACGGCCCCACGCTCTCGGCGACGCTCGCCGCGCGCTGGGGGGGCGGGCCCGGAGGCTGGCGCGTCCACGCCCTCGACGTGCCCCGCGTCGAGGCCGTCCGCTCCGCCTGAGCTGGTGCTCGCTAGCGTCCTCGTCGCCAATCGCGGGGAGATCGCCCGCCGGGTGATCCGTGCCTGCCGCGCGCTGGGCGTGCGCGCCATCGCCGTCCATTCCGAGGCCGACGCGGCCTCGCCCCACGTGGCCGATGCCGACCAGGCCGTCCTCATCGGCCCCGCGCCCGCCCGCGAGAGCTATCTCGACATCGACCGTATCCTCGCCGCCGCCCGGGAATCGGGCGCGCGCGCCGTCCATCCCGGCTATGGCTTCCTCTCCGAGAACTGGCGCTTCGCGAAAGCCTGCGAGGAGGGCGGGCTCGTCTGGATCGGGCCGTCCTGGCGCGTGATCCAGCAGATGGGCGACAAGGTGGAGGCGCGCCGTCGCATGCGGGAGGCGGGCGTGCCGGTGGTGCCCGGCAGCGAGGGCGCCCTCGACACGCTGGAGGCCGCGCGCGCGGTGGGCGAGATGGTCGGGTACCCGCTCATGCTCAAGGCGGCCGCGGGGGGCGGGGGGATCGGGATGGTCCGCGTGGGAGAGGCCGCCGGGTTGTCCGCCGCCTGGACCTCGGCCCAGCGGCGTGCCCTCGCCGTCTTCGGTTCCGGCGCCCTCTTCGTCGAGCGCTACGTGACCGAGCCCCGCCACGTCGAGGTGCAGGTGTTCGGGGACACGCGCGGGCAAGTCGTGCACCTCCACGAGCGCGAGTGCTCCATCCAGCGGCGCCACCAGAAGCTGGTCGAGGAAAGCCCCGCGCCCGGCCTCGAGGCCGACCTCAAGGCGCGCCTGGTCGCCGCCGCGGTGGCGGGGGCGCGCGCCGTCGGCTACGTGAACGCGGGGACCATGGAGTTCATCGTGCAGGGCCGCGAGTTCTACTTCCTGGAGATGAACACGCGGTTGCAGGTCGAGCATCCGGTCACCGAGGAGGTGACCGGCCTCGATCTGGTCCAGTGGCAGCTCCGGATCGCCGATGGAGAATCCCTCCCGCGGAGGCAGGAGGAGATCGTCCAGCGCGGCGCTGCCCTCGAGTGCCGCATCTACGCCGAGGACCCCGCCAAGGGCTTCATGCCCTCGCCGGGGCCCATCACGCGACTGGTCCTGCCTCAGGGTGCCGGCGTGCGGGTCGAATGCGGGGTCGCCGAAGGGGTGCAGGTTTCAGTACACTACGATCCGCTCCTGGCCAAGCTCGTCACCTGGGGCGAGACGCGGGAGGAGGCCGTCGCGCGGATGTCGGCGGCGCTCGATGGCTTCGTCGTGGAGGGGATCCGCACCGTCATCCCGTTCCATCGACGGGTGCTCGCGAGCCCGGCATTCCGGGCCGGCCGGGTCCATACCCAGATGGTCGAACAAGGAGCGTTCAATGCCTGAGGACGTCAAGGCCCACATCACGGGGGTCGTCTTCCAGATCACCAGCAAGGCGGGCGACGCGGTGGCGGCGGGCGACCCCGTCATCGTGCTCGAATCCATGAAGATGGAGATCCCGGTGGAGGCTCCGCGCGCCGGGGTTGTTCGCGAGATCAAGGTGGCCGAGGGTCAGACCGTGCAGGAAGGCGACACCGTCGCGGTGCTCGAGTAAGGCGAGGCGGCGAGAATGAGCGCCGAGCTGATCCGCGGGCTCTACGACTATCACCGCTGGGCCAATCGCACCCTCTTCGACGTGGCGGCCCGGCTGGGTCCTGAGGCGGTGACGCGGGACATGGGCAAGCACTGGAGCTTTCCGACCCTCAAGGGGACTCTCGCCCACGTCTTCGGCGCCGACTGGATCTGGCTCAGCCGCTGGAAGGGCAGCTCGCCCACGCGCTTGCCGGGCGACGCCGACTTCGCCTCCATGAGCGACCTTCGCCAAAAGTGGGACGCGCTCGAGACGGAACAGCGGGCTTTCGTCGACTCGCTCGGCGACAGCGACCTCGCCCGAGCGGTGCCGTACCAGAGCACCGGGGGCACGCCGTACCAGGTGGCCCTCGGTCCACTCCTCCAGCACGTAGTCAATCACGCCACGCATCACCGCAGCGAGATCGCGACGATGCTCACCCTCGTCAGCGGGTCGCCGCCCGACACCGGGATCAACACCTTCCGCACCACCGTCGTCAAGGGCTAGCGCGAGGAGAGGTGGGACGTCCGCCATGGGCATGAAGGAGCTGGTCGAGGAGCTGCGCGCGCGACGGCAGCGGGCGCTCGCGATGGGCGGGGCGGAGGCCATCGCCAAGCAGCACGCCGAGGGCAAGCTCACCGTCCGCGAGCGGATCGACCGTCTCTTCGACGCCGGCTCCTTCCACGAGATCGGCCTTCTCGCCACCCACGCCAACGTCTCGTCCGCGATGAAGGGGCGGGAAACGCCGGCGGACGGGGTCGTCACCGGCTTCGGCAAGATCGGCGGTCGGCCCGCGTCGCTCATCGCCTACGACTTCACCGTGATGGCCGGCTCCATGGGGCGCACCGCCGAGGTGAAGGGCAACCGCGCGCGCGAGATCGCGCTGACCAAGCGCATGCCGATGATCTGGCTCATCGACTCGGCGGGCGCGCGCATCCAGGAGGCGATCGGCTCCACCTTCGCCCAGTCGGGCTTCCTCTTCCGCGAGGAGTCGATCATGTCGGGCGTGGTGCCCATGGTCGCGGCCATGATGGGGCCGGGCGCCGCCGGCACCGCCTATATCCCCGCGCTCTCCGACTTCGTCCCCATGGTCAAGGGGACCAGCCACATGGCGCTGGGCGGTCCGCCGCTGGTCAAGGCGGTGGTGGGGGAGGACATCACGCCCGAGGAGCTGGGCGGCTCCAAGGTGCACACCGAGATCTCAGGAGTGGCGGATCTCGAGGTGGCCGACGACGCCGCCTGCATCGACGCGATCAAGGAGTACCTGTCCTTCTTCCCGAGCTCGAACCTCGAGCAGCCGCCCTTGGGGCCCACCGACGACCCCGCCGACCGCATGGAGGACTCGCTCCTCACCCTCGTGCCCGACAGTGCGCGTCGCGCCTACGACATGAAGAAGGTCATCGCCGCCATCGTGGACCACGGGCGCTTTTTCGAGATCAAGCCGGGCTGGGCGCGCAACCTCGTCACTGCGCTCGCGCGGCTGGGCGGCCGACCCGTGGGCATCGTGGCCAACCAGCCGATGGTGCTGGGCGGGGCGCTGGACGTGGACTCCGCCGACAAGGCCGCACGGTTCATCATGCTCTGCGACGCCTTCCACGTCCCGCTCGTCTTCCTCCAGGACGTGCCGGGCTTCCTGGTGGGCTCCAAGGTCGAGCGACAGGGGATCATCCGGCACGGCGCCAAGATGCTCTACGCGGTGAGCGAGGCCACCGTCCCCAAGCTCACCGTGGTGCTGCGCAAGGCGTACGGGGCGGGCTACTTCGTCATGTGCGGCAAGGCCTACGAGCCGGATCTCATCGTGGCCTGGCCCACCGCGGAAATCTCGGTGATGGGGCCCGAGGGCGGGACCAACATCATCTTCCGGAAGGAGATCGCGGCGGCGGCCAATCCGGAGGAGGAGCGGGCCCGCCGCGTGGAGGACTTCCGCAAGCTGATCAATCCCTACATCGCGGCGGGCGGCGCCTTCATCGACGACGTGATCGATCCCCGCGAGACCCGTCCCGTCCTGATCCGGGCGCTGGAGATGGCCCGCACCAAGAAGGTCGAGCGACCCTGGAAGAAGCACGGCATCATGCCGGTCTAGGGCCGACCTGCCGATCGACCGGGCCCCTCATCCCGACCTCTCCCCCGGTTGGGGGGAAGAGGGGGAGAGGGGGAGGGGACTCAGTTCTCGACGAATGCCTTGAGGACGCGACCGCGGAGCGGATGGCGCAGCTTGCGCAGAGCCTTGGTCTCGATCTGGCGGATGCGCTCGCGCGTCACCGAGAAGCGCTTGCCCACCTCTTCCAGGGTGTGCTCGCCCTCCTCGCCGATGCCGAAGCGGAGACGGAGGATCTCCTTCTCCTTCGGCGAGAGCGTCGCCAGCGCGCGCTCGACCTGGTTGGTCAGGTCCTGGCTGATGAGGGTGTCGTTGGGCGACTCCGCCGTCTTGTCCTCGAGGAAGTCTCCGAGGTCCGAGTCCTCGCCGATCGGGGTCTCGAGGGATAGGGGCTTCCGCGACGACTCCAGGATGAGCCGGACCTTCCGCGCGGGGACACCCGTCCGCCGCGCCAGCTCCTCCGGCGTGGGCTCGCGGCCCATCTCGTTGACCATGAGTCGGTTCACCCGCGAGATCCGGTTGAGCGTCTCCACCATGTGCACGGGGATGCGAATCGTCCGCGAGTGGTCCGCGATGGCGCGGGTGATGGCCTGCCGGATCCACCACGTGGCGTAGGTCGAGAACTTGAACCCCCGCCGGTACTGGAACCGGTCCACCGCCTTCATGAGGCCCAGGTTGCCCTCCTGGACCAGGTCCAGCAGCGACAGCTCGCTCCCCAGATAGCGCTTGGCGACGGAGACGACGAGGCGGAGATTGGCCTCCATCAGCTCCTTCTTCGCCTGGCGGACGACCCGATCATGCGTCTCGATCTCGGCCAGCCCGGCGAGCAGTTGCTTCCGCGCCAGGCCGGCCTCCGCCTCGAGCGTGCGCAGCTCGGTGCCGTTGCGCGCGCTGCGCATCCGCTCGGCCAGGCGGCGGACGTCGACGACCAGCCCATCGACCAGCGAGGGCTTGAGCGGCAGCTTCTCGACGATGCCCCGCACCGAGGCGCGGTTCTGGGCGATCCACTTCTGGTAGTTCGCGCGGGTCGACGCCGCCCGCCGCTTCGCCGACAGGGACTCGCGGAGTCGGTGGCTCTCCCGCTCGAGCCGGCGCATACGAGCAAAGGCGGTCATGATGGGCCGCACCTGCTCGGGGCTCGGCTCGCCCCCTTCGGGCAGGATGATGACGTCGTCGAGGGGCACCTCGGAGCGGCGAAGACGGTCCACCAGGGCGAGCAGTCGGTCCACCGCCACGGGGATGTCGGCCAGGGCCCCGCGCACCTTGATCTGCCCCGCCTCGATCCGCTGGCCGATTTCCACTTCCTGCCGCGCGCTCAGGAGGCGGACCTTGCCGATCTCCTTGAGGTAGATCCGTACCGGGTCCTCCCCCTCGGCGGGCGAGGGCCGGAGCGCTTCTTCGCTGAGACCGGGCTCCTCGGCCGTGGTCGGAATCTCGCGCTCCTCCTCGACCAGCTCTGGCACCCCCGGCGCCTCGGCAGCCTTTGGACGGAGCAGCCGGACGGCGGCGCGGCCCTTGGGTCGGGCCGTATCCGCGTCTGGCCAAATAGCTGTCGCCATAGCCGTATTTGTCATGTCGGTATCCCTAAAGGTCATAGTGTCCTTCCCGCAACTCGCCGACGCCCCGCCGACGAGGCCGACACCTGCACCTAGACATTTAGAGGGCGTCGCCCCTCCAGTGGTTTCAGCATGGTGTGACGTGAAACCCAGGGGAGCGAGACTGGGTTTCCGCCACCGGCGGCGAGTGAAAGACGGAGGCCGAGCCCGGCCTATTCGAGGGCGAGCTACTCGGCGGGCTCGAACGTCAGGTCGAAGTTGACCCCGACCTGGTCACCGACAGTGAAGAAGAATCGGCGGGGGGGCGTGATGCCGAAGTCCGTGAGACGCAGGTGGGACTCTCCCCGCACCCATATCCGGTCATCCCGGAGGCGGGCGCGGGCGAGGAAGGCCATCGGGCGCTCGACGCCTCGAAGCGCAAGGCCACCCTTGACGGTCAGGAGGACGTCGGCAGCCGGGGTGATCGAGTTGAACGACGCCTCGACGGCGACGATGGTGAACCGGATTTCCGGATGCCTGTCCGCATCCAGCAGCTTGCGCATGTCGCGGTCGCGGCCATCGTCTCCGGTGCGCATCGCCGCGATGCGGACGCGGACCACTCCGGTGATGCCTGCCCGGAGGTCCGCGGGATCGGCCTGCACCTCCCCGGTTACCCCTTCAGCCCGGCCCCCGAAGTCGCCGAGCCGGTGCGTCGCCTCGAAGGCCACCGCACTCCTGGTAGGAGTCGTGATCCAACGACGTGATTCGGCGGGGGCGGGTGCGGCGAGGAGGGCGATGAGGAGCCCCGCCAGAAGCGTGTGCAAAGTCACGCGGGTGGGATACCATGGCACCTACGCCCGGTCAATGGAAGGAGCCCTTCCGGGCGGCGAAGGCACCCGATCGGAGCGGGACGCCGGGTCGACCCCCACCCGTTCCCCCGCGAGGAACCCGATGACGACGGCGGCTCCCAGTGCTTCCTACAGCCTCACCGTCCGACTGGAGATACAGAACAGGCCCGGCATGCTCGGCAAGGTGACGTCCGCCATCGGGAAGGCGGGCGGCGACATCGGCGCGGTGGACCTGGTGGAGGTGACGGGAGGCCGCGTCCTCCGTGACATCACCATCAAGGCCAGCGACAGCCAGCACGGGCTGGCCATCATCGAGACGCTCCGGGGTCTGGCCGGGGTGCGGGTCGCCAACATCTCGGACCGAACCTTCCTGATGCACCTCGGCGGCAAGATCGAGGTCAAGAGCAAGGTGCCGATCCGCACCCGCGACGACCTGTCCATGGCCTATACGCCGGGAGTGGCGCGGGTCTGCCTCGCCATCAAGGAGGACCCATCGCGGGCCTTCACCCTCACCATCAAACACAACTCGGTGGCGGTGGTCACCGACGGGACCGCGGTCCTGGGACTGGGCGATATCGGGCCGGAGGCGGCGATGCCGGTCATGGAAGGCAAGGCGATGCTCTTCCGCGAGCTGGCCGGCGTCGACGCCTTTCCGATCTGTCTCAGCAGCAAGGATCCGGACAAGATCGTCGAGACGGTCAAGCATATTGCCCCCGGCTTCGGCGGCATCAACCTCGAAGACATCTCCGCGCCGCGCTGCTTCGAGGTGGAGAGTCGCCTGCGCAAGGAGCTCGACATCCCGGTCTTCCACGACGACCAGCACGGCACCGCGGTGGTCGTGCTCGCCGCCCTCCTCAACGCCCTCAAGATCGTCAAGAAGGACCGGAAGCGGCTCAAGGTCGTGGTGTCGGGAGTGGGGGCAGCGGGGACCGCCACCATCAAGATCTTCCTTGCCATCGGGGTGAAGAACATCATCGGCGTGGACGAGCACGGCACCATCTTCCGCGGGCGCACGGTGGGCATGGACTTCATGAAGAGCTGGGTGGCGGAGGCCACCAACCCCCAGAACGTCCGCGGCCGGCTTTCCGACGTGATCAAGGGCGCCGACGTGTTCATCGGCCTCAGCGTGCCGAACGTCCTCAGCGCGAAGGACGTGCGCAGCATGGCGCGCGACCGCGTCGTCTTCGCCATGGCGAATCCCGACCCGGAGATCCGGCCGGAGGAGGCGGAGCGTCACGTCCGGGTGCTCGCCACCGGCCGCTCCGACTATCCGAACCAGATCAACAACGTGCTCTGCTTCCCCGGCTTCTTCCGCGGGCTCCTCGACTCGCGCGCCCGCAGCGTCAACGACGAGATGAAGATCGCCGCCGCGCATGCCATCGCGAACTGCGTCGGCAAGTCCGAGCTCGGCCCCGAGTACATCATCCCGAGCGTCTTCAACAAGAAGGTCGCTCCCGCCGTCGCCCGCGAGGTGGTGCGCGCTGCCCACAAGACCGGTGTGGCCCGCCGTCGGCGGCGCACCGAGGGTCAGCTCTGGTTCTGAGCCGGGTGCGCGAAGCTCCCCTCCGCTGGTCGGTGGTGATCCCCGCCTACAACGAGGCCGCGCGCCTCCCGCGCTATCTCCGGGAAGTCGTCCCGTACTTCGACGGCCGGGACGAGCCGTACGAGGTGCTGGTAGTGGACGACGGAAGCACGGACGACACGGGAGCGCTCGTGCGGGAGACCGCCGCCGAGTATCCCGCCGTCGATCTCCTCGCCCTGCCCACGAACCGGGGCAAGGGGGCCGCCGTCCGCGCGGGGATGCTGCGCGCGCGCGGCACGCTCCGGCTCATGGCGGATGCCGACGGCGCCACGCCCATCCTGGAGGTCAAGCGTCTGGAGGCGGCGGTGCAGGAGGGTGCCGACCTCGCGGTGGGCTCTCGCGCGCTCGCCGATCCCTCCGTGGTGGTGCGCGCGCGCGCGCACCGGCGTCTGGCCGGCCGGGTGTTCAGCGCGTTCACGCGCGCGCTCGGCATCCGGCGGGTGGCGGATACCCAGTGCGGCTTCAAGCTCTTCCGCGGTCCCGTCGCCGACGCGCTCTTCGAGGCCCTCCGCACCGAGGGCTTCGGCTTCGACGTCGAGCTGCTCCTCCGCGCCCAGCGGCGCGGCTACCGGATCGCGGAGGTGCCGGTGAACTGGGCGGACCAGCCCGGCGGCAAGGTCGGCGTCCTCAGGGACGGGCCGAGCATGCTCGTCCAGATCGTCGTCGCGCGCCTCCGGCTTGGCGCGGAGGCCCGACGGGAGCGCCCGTGATCGCCCGGCGCGCGCGGGAGATCGAGCCCTTCCTGGCGGTGGAGGTGTTCCAGCGCGCCCAGGCTCTCGAGCGAGCGGGGGTCGACGTCATCCACCTGGAGTTCGGCGAGCCTGACTTCGAGACCCCCGCGGTGATCCGCGAGGCCGCCGAGAAGGCGCTCAAGGACGGGCGCACCCGCTACGCCCATACCCTCGGGATCTTGCCCCTCCGCGAGGCCATCGCCGAGCACTATCACGCGCGCTACCGCGTGAATGTCTCCCCCGACCAGGTCCTCGTCACCGCCGGGACCTCGCCGGCCATGCTCCTGCTCTTCGGCGCCCTCCTCGAGCGGGACGACCAGGTCATCCTCTCCGATCCCCACTACGCGTGCTATCCGAAGTTCGTGAGGTTCGCCGAGGCCGAACCCGTCTTCGTCGACGTCCATGAAGCCGATGGCTTCCAGCTCCACGCCGACGCGGTGGCGGCGGCGCTCTCGCCGCGCACGCGCGCCGTCCTGATCAACTCGCCGGCCAACCCCACTGGCACGGTCCTCGCCCCCGAGCGGATGGCGGCGCTGGCGCGGCTCGGGCCCTGGATCGTGTCCGACGAGATCTATCACGGGCTCACCTACGAGGGGCCCGAGCACACCATTCTCGAGTTCACCGATCACGCCTTCGTCCTCAACGGCTTCTCCAAGGCGTATGCGATGACGGGCTGGCGCTGCGGCTACGTGATCGCGCCCCGCGAGTTCATGCCCGCCCTCACCGCGCTCCACGGGAACTTCTTCATCTCGAGCAACGAGTTCGTGCAGTGGGCGGCCCTCGCCGCCCTCCGCGAGGCCGGCCCGGACGCCGCCCGCTTCCGCCTGATCTTCGACGAGCGGCGGCGGGTGATGGTGGACGGCCTCCGGCAGATCGGGCTCGGCATGCCCGCCCTCCCCACCGGTGCCTTCTACGCCCTCGCCAATGCGCGGCGCTTCACCATGGACTCCCTGCGCTTCGCATTCGAGATCCTCGAGGCCACCCACGTCGCCGTGACGCCGGGGGTGGACTTCGGACGGAATGCCGAGGGCTATCTCCGCTTCGCCTACGCCAACTCCCTCGAGCGCATCGAGGAGGGCCTGGCGCGGCTCGGCCGGTTCCTGTCGGAGCGCGCCCCGTGACGACGACTCCCTGCGTCCTGTGCGAGCAGGTGGCCGGAGAAGGGGACCTCTTGATCGCCGATCTCGACGCCTGCCGTGCCTACCTCAATCCCGATCAGTTCTTCCCCGGCTGGGTCTTCGTGGTCCTCCGCTGGCACGCGACCGAGCTCTACGAGCTATCCCCCGTGGAGCGCGCCCGCATGATCGAGGACGTGAACCGGATGGCCCAGGCGGTGGCCATGGTGTACCAGCCGGTGAAGATGAACTACGAGCTGCTCGGCAACCAGGTGGCGCATATCCACTGGCACCTGATCCCGCGCCTCGCGGGTGATCCCGAGCCGCGCTGGCCGGTGTGGCGACTGCAGCACGATCCGACCCCGCTGGCCATGGATGAGGTGGGGGAGCGCATCGAGAGCCTCCGCCGCGCCCTCGCCGCCCACCGTTGAGGGCGGCGGTCGCTCGATGGCCGCTTCGGCGGGCGCCCCGACCGGCTGAGAGAAAGGAGTCCCCCATGGCCGAATCCGCCGCCGAGCGGAAGCGGCGCGCCGCCCGCATCCTGAGCCGGCTCGCCACGATGTATCCCGACGCGCGCATCGAGCTGGACTCGAGCAATCCGCTCGAGCTCCTCGTCGCCACCATCCTGTCGGCCCAGTGCACTGACCAGCGCGTGAACCAGGTCACCGCGGAGCTGTTCCCGCGCTATCCCTCGGCGCGGGACTGGGCCGCCGCGTCGCCCGACCGGCTCGAGCGCGAGATCTACTCCACCGGGTTCTACAAGGCCAAGGCGAAGTCCATCCTCGGCATGGCGCGCGCCCTCGTCGAGCGGCACGGGGGGGAGGTGCCCCGTACCCTGCAAGAGCTCACGACCCTGCCCGGCGTGGGGCGGAAGACTGCCAATGTCGTACTGGGCAATGCCTTCGGGATCCCCGCCTTCCCCGTGGACACCCATGTTATCCGCGTCTCCCAGCGACTGGGACTGACCCGCGCCACCGATCCCGAGAAGATCCACGACGATCTCTGCGGCATCATCGCTCGGGCGAAATGGACGCACGCCAGCCACCTCTTCATCTGGCACGGCCGGCGAACCTGTCATGCGAGGTCGCCCAAGTGCCCGGAATGTGGGGTGCGCGCGCTCTGCCCCTGGCCCGGAAAGATCCGCCCCGTCGAGGCTGGACGCAAGAGAAATGCACGAAAGGGTTGACAGAATTGCCAGCGGCCCCTAAGATGGCATGTTGCCGAGTCCAGGGAGGATTCATGCCGACCGTGATGCCAAAGGAAGAGTCGATCAACCGGAAGTGGTTCCTGGTTGACGCCGAGGGCCGCGTGCTCGGTCGCCTCGCCACCCAGGTTGCCCATATCCTCCGGGGCAAGCACAAGCCCGTCTTCGCACCGCACCTCGACGTGGGCGACCACGTGGTCGTGATCAATGCGGAGAAGATCCAGCTCACCGGGCGGAAGATGACCGACAAGATGTACCGCTGGCACACCGGCTATATCGGGGGCTTGCGGGAGGTGAGCGCCGACAAGATGATCCGGACGCATCCCGAGCGCGTGATCGAGTGGGCGGTGCAGGGCATGCTTCCCAAGGGTCGGCTCGGCCGGGCCATGTCCAAGAAACTCAAGGTGTACCGCGGCGCGGAGCATCCCCACGCCGCCCAGAAGCCCGAGCCGCTCTCCGCGGCCGGCCGCGCGACCAACTAAGGAGCGATATGGCAGCAGCGAGCACGTACTACGGCACTGGGCGGCGGAAGACCTCGGTGGCGCGCGTCTGGCTCCGGCCCGGCGCCGGCGCGATCCGCGTGAACCGGCGCCCCTTCGAGGACTACTTCCCGCGCGAGACGCTGCGGATGATCATCTGCCAACCGCTCCAGCTCACCAACACGCTCGGGCAGTTCGACGCGACCATCAATGTGGGGGGCGGCGGCCCGACCGGCCAGGCGGGGGCGGTGCGCCACGGGATCGCCCGCGCGCTCCTCGAGTTCGACCTCCAGCTCCGGCAGGCGCTCAAGCGGGCCGGGCTCCTCACTCGGGATCCACGGATGAAGGAGCGGAAGAAGTACGGCCAGCCCGGGGCGCGGTCGAAGTTCCAGTACTCCAAGCGGTAGGAGCGGACGTGCTGCGCGTCGCGGTGGCGGGGGCGAGCGGATACATGGGGGCGGAGCTGCTTCGCCTCCTGTCCGTCCATCCGAAGGTCCAGCTCACCGCGGTCACCTCCGAGCGCCTCGCCGGCGAGCGGCTGGACAAGGTTTACCCGCATTTCCGCGGGCTCTCCTCCCTGGTGTTCCAGGAGGTGGAAGCCGAGCGCCTCGCCGCGGAAGCGGAGCTCGTCTTCCTGGCGCTGCCGCACATGGAGTCGCAGCGCGCGGTGCCCGTGCTACGCCGGCACGGGCGGAAAGTCATCGACCTCTCCGCCGACTACCGGCTCCGCGACGCCGCGCTCTACGCGACCTGGTACAAGGCCGCGCATATCGACGCGGCCGGCCTCGCCGAGGCGGTATACGGGCTGCCCGAGCTGCACCGGAAGGCCATCGCCCAGGCGAGCCTGGTCGCCTCGCCCGGGTGCTACCCGATGGGCGCGGTCCTGGCCACGGCGCCACTCCTGAAGAGCGGGCTCGCGGGGCGCGAGGGCATCGTGATCGACGGCAAGTCCGGGGTGACGGGGGCGGGAGCGCAGGGCCGGAAGATCGAGCCCATGTACCTCTACACCGAGGCCAACGAGAACGTGCAGGCCTACGGCATCGGGACCCACCGACACACGCCCGAGATCGAGCAGGAGCTCTCCGCGCTGGCGGGTGGGGCGGTGGTGGTGAGCTTCACGCCCCACCTGGTCCCGCTCAACCGCGGCCTCTTCACCACCGCGTCGGTGCCCCTCACGCGCGCCGCCACCACCGCCGACCTCGTGGCGCTGTACCAGGAGTTCTACGCGGGGGAGCCCTTCGTGCGGGTGCTCCCGGAGGGCGAGAAGCCCACCACGCGCCACATCGTAGGATCCAACTACTGCGACGTGACGGTGGTGGCAGATGCGCGCACGCGGCGCGCGGTCTGTGTCTCTGCGCTCGACAATCTGGGCAAGGGCGGCTCCGCCAACGGCATCCAGAGCCTCAACATCATGATGGGCTGGGACGAGCGGAGCGGGCTCGAAGCGCCCCCCGTCTACCCCTGAGTCCCGCCGGCATGCCGGAGTTCCAGTGGCTCGAGGGCGGCATCACCGCCGTCCCCGGCATCCTCGCCGCCGGCATCACCGCCGGCATCAAGCCCAGTGGGAAGAAGGATCTCGCCCTCATCTACTCCTCGTCGCCCGCGCGCGCGGCGGCGGTGTTCACGACCAACCAGGTCAAGGGCGCGCCGGTGCTAGTGTCGCGCGACCACGTCAAGGGCGGTCAGGCCCAGGCCATCGTCGCTTCCGCCGGCTGCGCCAACGTGTGCACGGGCGAGCAGGGGGTTCGTGACGCGCGCGAGATCACCAAGGTCGTGGGGGAGCACCTGCGCATACCCGCCCAGCGGGTGCTCATCGCCGCCACCGGGGTGATCGGACAGCCGATGCCGATGGACAAGGTGCGGCCGGCCCTGCCCAAGCTGGTCAAGGCCCTGTCGCCTCAGGGAAGCCGGAGCGCGGCCGAGGCCATCATGACCACCGACACCATCCCCAAGGAGGCCGCCCTCCGCGTGGACGTGGGCGGCCGCCCGGTGACCATCGGCGGGATCGCCAAGGGCGTGGCCATGCTGGAGCCGCACCTGGCCACCATGTTCTGCTTCCTCGCCACCGACGCGGTGATCGCCGCCGACGCCCTCCAGGTCTCCCTGCGGCGGGCGATGGACCGGTCGTTCAACCGCGTGACGGTGGACGGAGACGAGTCCACCAGCGACACCGTCGCCGTTCTCGCCAACGGGCTGGCCGAGAACGCGCCGCTGGAGCGCGGGGGCCGCGGGCTCGCCCAGTTCCGCGCGGCGCTGGAAGCGGTGGCGGGGCGGCTCGCCCGGATGCTCGTCCAGGACGGCGAGGGCGCCACCAAGGTGGTCGAGGTGCGGATTGCGGGGGCCCGCACGCGCCGCGAGGCGCTCATCGCCGCCCGGAGCGTCGCCAACTCGCCGCTGGTCAAGACCGCCATCTGCGGCGCGGATCCCAACTGGGGGCGCATCATGATGGCGCTCGGCAAGTCCGCCGCCAAGATCGCCCCCGAGCGGGTGGCGATCCAGATCGGCGAGGAGCCGATCGTCGAGCGCGGGATGCTCCGGCCGGGCGCGCGCATGGACCGCGTCGAGGCGACCATGCGCGGCAGCGAGTACCGCATCCTCATCGACCTGGGGCTCGGCCGTGGGGAAGACTCGGTGTGGACGTCGGACCTCACCGAGGAGTACGTTCGGTTAAACTCGAAGTACACGACGTAGCAGTTCAACCACGCACGACCGCGAGCTTCGGTCCCCGTCGCCCTCAGGGGCTGGGCGGGGGAGCGCGGCCGGCCCACCCGGGGCGGCCGCCGCTCGACGGTCGGAGGCGAACCGAAAGGACGGACGTATGGCCACGCTGACCATGAAGGAGCTGCTGGAGGCCGGGGTGCACTTCGGCCACCAGACCAAGCGCTGGAACCCCAAGATGCAGAAGTACATCTTCGGGGAGCGCAACGGTATCTACATCATCGACCTGCAGAAGACCCTCAAGAAGTTCCGCGAGGCGTACGCCTTCATGCGGGACCTCGCCGCCCAGGGCGGCTCCGTGCTCTTCGTTGGCACCAAGAAGCAGGCCCAGGAGGCGGTGCTGGAGGAGGCGGCCCGGTGCGGGATGTTCTACGTGAACCACCGGTGGCTCGGCGGCACCCTCACCAACTTCGCCACCATCCGGAAGTCCATCGCTCGTCTCAAGAAGCTCGACGAGATGAAGGAGACGGGCGAATACGAGCGCCTGCCCAAGAAGGAAGTGCTGGGCCTGGAGCGCGAGCGCGAGAAGCTCGAGAAGGCCCTGGTGGGGATCAAGAACCTGGACCGGCTGCCCTCTGCCGTCTTCATCATCGACCCGAAGAAGGAGGACATCGCGGTCGAGGAGGCGCGCCGCCTCACCATCCCCATCGTGGCCATCGTCGACACCAATTGCGACCCCACCGTCATCGACTACCCGATCCCCGGCAACGACGACGCGATCCGCGCGGTCCGGCTCATCACCGCGCGCATGGCCGACGCCATCAACGAGGGGCGGGGCACGCTGGCCAAGGAGGAGACGGAGGAGATCCCCGCCTCGCCCGACCTGCCGGTGGTGACGGAAGCCGAGATGACGGCGGCGGCCGAAGCCGGCGCCTAGCCCGCGAACCGGGGGGAGACACGTTCTCATGGCATCAGCGGCCGAGATGGTGAAGGAGCTCCGCGAGCAGACGGGGGCGGGCGTGATGGATTGCAAGGCGGCCCTGGAGTCCTCCAAGGGGGACCTTGCCGCCGCGGTGGAGTTCCTGCGCAAGAAGGGCCTCGCGGACGCGGCCAAGAAGGCCCACCGCGACGCCAGGGACGGGCTGGTGCACGCCTACATCCACCCGGGCGCCAAGATGGGGGTGCTCGTGGAGGTCAACTGCGAGACGGATTTCGTGGCGCGCACCGAGGACTTCCAGCAGCTCGTGAAGGACATCGCGATGCAAGTGGCGGCGGCCAACCCGTCCTACGTCTCGCGGGAATCGGTGCCCGGACCCGTCATCGACAAGGAGCGGGAGATCTACCGCGAGCAGATGGCGGATCAGAAGAAGCCGCCCCCGGTGCTCGACAAGATCATCGAGGGCAAGCTCGAGAAGTTCTACGCGGAGCAGTGCCTGCTCGAGCAGCCGTTCGTCCGGGACGCCACCGGCAAGACCCGGATCAAGGACATGGTGGACCAGGCTACCTCCAAGATGGGCGAACGCATCGTGGTGAAGCGTTTCGCGCGGTTCAAGGTGGGCGAGGGCGCGTAGTGCCGGCGGCGTATCGCAGGGTCCTCTTGAAGGTCTCGGGCGAGGCCCTCGCGGGCAGCCGTGGGTACGGGATCGATCCCGAGACCCAGGCGCGCATCGCCGAGGAGATCCGTGAGGTCGTCGACCTCGGGGTGCAGATCGCGGTGGTGATCGGCGGCGGCAACATCTTCCGGGGACTCGCCGCGAGCGCGGGCGGAATGGAGCGCGCCACCGGCGACTACATGGGGATGCTCGCCACCGTGATCAATGCCCTCGCCCTCCAGGACGCGATCGAGAAGGCGGGGGTGCCCACCCGGGTGCTCTCGGCGATCGAGATGCGGGCGGTAGCGGAGCCCTATATCCGCCGGCGGGCCATCCGCCACCTCGAGAAGGGGCGGGTGGTGGTGTTCGCGGCCGGGACGGGCAATCCCTTCTTCACGACGGACACCGCCGGCGCTCTCCGGGCCGTCGAGATCGGGGCCGAGGCCATCCTCAAGGCGACCAAGGTGGACGGGATCTACACGGCGGATCCCACCAAGGATCCGGCGGCGACCAAGCTGCCGCGGATCGGATACATCGAGGTGCTCAACCGCGGGCTCCAGGTGATGGACACGACCGCCATCTCGCTGTGCATGGAGAACAAGCTCCCGATCGTGGTCTTTGACTTGACGCGCCGAGGAAACATACGACGAATAGTCATGGGCGAGTCGGTGGGCTCGGTGGTGTCCGCGGACGCCGGCCCCCTCAAGGAGTGAGCGCGATGCACGACGCGTTGATCAAGGACATGGAGACGCGGATGCAGGCGGCGGTAGACCTCCTCACCCGGGAATTCGGCGGGGTCCGGACGGGCCGGGCCAACACCGCGCTCCTCGACTCCCTCCGGGTCGAGGCGTACGGTAACATGACGCCGATCAACCAGGTCGCGTCCGTTTCGGTGCCCGATCCAAAGACCCTGCTCATCCAGCCGTGGGACGCCACCCAGATGAGCGCCATCGAAAAGGCCATCCAGAAGTCCGACCTCGGTCTCACCCCTGCCAACGACGGCAAGGTGATTCGGCTCACCATGCCCACCCTCACCGAGGAGCGCCGCAAGCAGCTCGCCAAGACGGTGCACAAGTTCGCCGAGGACGCGCGCGTGGCCATCCGGAACGTCCGCCGCGAAGCCAACGACAAGCTGAGGGCGCTCGCCAAGGACAAGAAGGTGTCGCAGGACGAGGAGCGCCGGGGGCACGACGCGATCCAGAAGAGCACCGACAAGTTCGTCGCCAGGGTGGACGAGCTCTCGAAGAAGAAGGAAGGCGAGGTCCTCGCCCTTTAATCGCGCCGACGCCAGCCTGTCGCGAGGGACGAAATCCCTGATTTTCCTGGCGGCCTGCCCGGGCCTCCGGTAAGATTCGAGGTCATGGCGTTCACCCCTGCCTCCCGCGTCACCGTCGGCGAGCTCTCGCGGCTCCCTGACGAAGAGCTCCGGACGCGCGTGCTCGCCCACCCCCGGCCCCGCCACGTCGCCATCATCATGGACGGCAACGGCCGCTGGGCGACCCGGCGCGGCCTCCCGCGCGTGGCCGGACATCACCAGGGCGTCAAGGCGGTGCGCGACACGGTGCGCACGGCCGGCGAGCTCGGCATCGAGTTCGTCACCCTCTATGCGTTCTCGTCGGAAAACTGGCAGCGCCCCGAGGCCGAGGTGTCGTTCCTCATGACCCTCCTCGAGCGGACCATCGACGGCGAGCTGCCCGATCTCCAGGCCAAGAACGTGCGATTCCGCGTCATCGGCCGCGCCGCCGGCATTCCCGGCGGCGTGCGCCAGCGCATCGAGCGGGTCGTCGCCGAGACCGCGGCCAACACCGGCCTCACCCTCGTCCTCGCGCTGAACTACGGCGGCCGCGACGAGCTGGTGGACGCGGTGCGCGAGCTCGCCAGCGCGGTCCGCGCGGGCGTGCTCGATCCGGCGAAGATCGACGAGGCGGCGGTGGCGCGCGCCCTCTACACCGAGGGCATACCCGATCCCGACCTCCTCATCCGGACGAGCGGCGAGATGCGGGTGTCGAACTTCCTCCTGTGGCAGATCGCCTACACCGAGCTGTGGGTGACCCCGACGCTCTGGCCGGACTTCGGCGTGCGGGACCTCTGCATGGCGGTGGCCGACTACCAGCGTCGCGATCGGCGCTTCGGCCGAGTATGATGCCCGACGCCGGCGGCGTGCCGATTCCCGCGGAGGCGCCCGCCCACTCCCGCGGCGCCGCGCTCGTCAAGCGCGTGCTGAGCACCCTCGTCCTCCTTCCCGTCTTCATCTGGATCGTGATGGGCGCGCCCATCTGGGTGTTCGGCGCCACCGTGGTGCTCGTCGCCGCGCTCGGCCAGTGGGAGTTCACCGGCATGTTCGAGCGGGCGGGCGTGCGTGTCTTCCGCGTCCTGGGGCTCATCGGGGGGACCCTGGTGACGGCGAGCTTCGCCCTGCCCATCTCGGAGCGCCTCGCCTTCACCGGCGTGCTCCTTCTCGCGCTTACCGCCACCCTCTGGCCTCCGCGCGACGGCCGGATCGACTGGCAGGGCGCGGTGGTCACGGTGTTCGGCATCGGCTACGTGAACTGGCTGCTCGGCTACGCCTTCTGGCTGCGCGACCTCGAGGCGGGCAAGCAATGGGTCTTTCTCCTCGTGTGGGTAACGTGGCTGGGGGAGACGGCAGCATACCTGGTGGGCTCCATCGCCGGCCGCCATCCGCTGGCGCCCCTGGTGAGCCCGAAGAAGACGATGGAGGGTGCCGGCGCCCAGCTCGTGGTGTCCGTCCTCGCCGCGCTGGTTGCGCGGGCGTGGTTCTTCCCCGCGCTCTCCCTGCCGGGCGCGGTCCTCGTCGGCGTGGTCCTCGGCGTGACGGGCCAGCTGGGCGATCTCGTGGAGTCCGCGCTCAAGCGGAGCGTCGGGACCAAGGACACCGGAGGCCTCATCCCCGGCCACGGAGGAGCGCTGGACCGCATCGACAGCCTGCTCTTCAACACGCCGGTCCTCTTCTACTACGCGGTCCATGCGCGGGGGCCGGCATGAAGCGGCTCATCCTCCTCGGCGCCACCGGCTCGGTGGGCCGCCGCGCGCTGGAGCTGGTCGACCAGTTCCCCGGCGACTTCCGCGTCGAGGGTCTCGCCGCCCGGGGGACCAATCCGGAGCTGGTGGCCGACCTCTGCCTCAAGCACCGGCCGCGCGCCCTTGCGCTCACCGACGCGGGCGCGGTGGACGCGGTGATGCGGCTCCTGCCGCGGCCGCATCCCGAGATCCTGAGCGGTGCCGCCGGCCTGGTCACGCTGACCGGCGAGGTGGATGCCGACCTCGTGCTCTCCGCCATCGTGGGTGGCGCGGGACTTCTCCCCACCATGGCGGCGATCCTGGCGGGAAAGGCGGTGGCCCTTGCCAACAAGGAGCCGCTCGTCATGGCGGGGGCCCTCATGACGGCGGCCGCGCGCGCGAAGGGCGTGACGCTGCTGCCCGTGGACTCCGAGCACAGCGCCATCTTCCAATGCCTTGTGGGCCACAACCGCGTCGACGTGCACCGCATCCTCCTCACCGCGTCGGGCGGGCCGTTCCGGCGCGCGGCCAAGGGGGAGCTGGCTCACGTCACCGTGGAGCAGGCCCTCAATCATCCCACGTGGAAGATGGGTGCCAAGATCACGGTGGACTCGGCCACCCTCATGAACAAGGGGCTCGAGATCATCGAGGCGCGCTGGCTCTTCGACGTCGAACCCGAGCAGCTGGAGGTGATCGTGCACCCGCAGTCCATCGTGCACTCCATGGTCGAGTACGTGGACGGCTCGGTGATGGCCCAGCTCGGCGTGGCCGACATGGGGATCCCGATCCTTTACGCCTTCACCTATCCCGGACGTCTCCCCGCGGCGGCGGAGCGGCTCGATCTCACCCGCGTGGGCGCGCTGACCTTCGAGGCGCCGGATGCCGAGCGCTTCCCGTGCCTGGCCCTGGCGCGGCGCGCGCTGACCGCGGGCGGGATCGCGCCGGTGGTCCTCAATGCCGCCAACGAGGTCGCGGTGGCGGCCTTCCTCGCTGGGCAGGTCCGCTTCCTCCAGATCCCCGAGCTCATCGAGCGCGCGCTCGAGGAGGTATCGCCGCGGCGGCTCGACGACATCGAGACCTGCGTGGACGTGGACGCCGAGACCCGCCGGCTCGTGGCAGGCTGGCTGCCCGCGGGGGCCGCTGTCGCCCCCGCCGCGAAGGGGCCTGTGTCATGACCTCGGTCCTCGCCTTCATCGTCGTCATCGGCGTGCTCATCGTGATCCACGAGCTGGGGCACTTCGTCGTCGCCCGGCTCTGCGGGGTGGGGGTCGAGCGCTTCTCCATCGGCTTCGGACCCGTGCTCTGGCGCTTTCGGGGGAAGGAGACGGAGTACTGCCTGTCCGCGATCCCGATGGGCGGGTACGTCAAGATGGTGGGCGACGACGAGAACCCGCTCGAGGGCGGGGGGGGCGCGGCGGTGGATCCCACCAAGGCGTTCAACGGGAAGTCCCTCGCCGCCCGCTTCCTCATCGTCTTCGCGGGGCCGGGGATGAACTTCGTCCTCGCCGCGGTCATCTTCGCCCTCGTCTACATGATCGTGGGCCGGCCCGCGCTGCCTGCGGTGGTCGGCTGGGCGGCGCCGGAGGGCGCCGCCGCCCGGGTGGGCCTCGCCCCCGGCGACCGGATCCGCGCCATCGACGCCCGGCCCGTCGAGCACTGGGACGAGGTGATCCGCGCGGTGCGCGACGCCAAGGACAAGCCCATCGAGCTGATCGTCGCCGGGCCCGCCGGCGCGGAGCGCCGCCTGACCGTGACGCCGGCGCGCATCGTCGAGAAGGACATCTTCGGCGACGAGCGGGAGGTCTGGGACATCGGGGCCTTGCCCCACGTGCCCCCCATCATCGGCGACGTCGTCGCCGGGTATCCGGCGGCCCAGACGGGCCTCCGGAGCGGCGACACCGTGCTGTCGGTGGAGGGGCGACCCATCATCACCTGGAACGACCTCGCGGACGCGATCACCCGTCGCGCCGATCAACCCACGCGCCTCGAGGTCCGGCGCGGGAGCGAGACGCTCACCGTCACGGTGACGCCCAAGGCGGTGAAGGACCGCGGCCCCGACGGCAAGGAAGCCATGGTCGGCCGCATCGGGATCAGCCCCGCCCCCGCCGCGAAATTTGTCCGCTCCAATCCCGTGGTCGCCGTCTGGGAGGGCGTGGAGAAGACCGTCGAGATTACCGCACTCACCGCGATCGGGCTCTGGAAGATCGTGGTGGGCCAGCTCGACCGCTCCAATATCGGCGGCCCGATCCAGATCGCCCAGGCCGCCGGCGAGCAGGCACGCCACGGCCTGCCGAGCCTGGCCTTCTTCACGGCGGTGATCAGCGTGAACCTCGCCCTGCTGAACCTCCTGCCCGTCCCGATGCTCGACGGCGGGCACCTGCTCTTCTTCGTGTGCGAGGCCATCCTGGGGCGCCCGCTCTCCGTGCGGAAGCGGGAGGTCGCCCAGCAGGTCGGCTTCGTGCTGCTGCTCATGCTGATGGTGTTCGCGGTGTACAACGATCTGGTGCGCATCGACGTGCTGCGTTTCTTCCGCTAGCGAGCGAGGACCCCCGGTCATGGGACAGTACCAATGTCATGTCTTCGTGTGCACCTCGGGCGAGACCTGCCCCACCCAGGGCGACGTCGAGAAGTACGTCAAAACCCTCCGCGCCGCCGTCGCCACCGCGGGCAAGCACACGGCAGTCCGTATCAACAAGGCGGGATGCTTCTCGCAGTGCGGTCACGGTCCCATGATCGTGATCTACCCGGACAATGTCTGGTATCACGGCGTCCAGGAGTCGGATCTCGCCGAGATCTTCCAGTCGCACATCCTGGGCGGCAAGCCGGTGGCCCGGCTCGTCTACGATCCCGGCGTGCCCGGCGCCAACAAGGTGCCGGTCGCACCTGCGGCCAAGCCCGCCGGAGGCTGAGCGCGGTGCGCTGGAAGGGCGCCCTCATCCCGACCCTCCGGGACGATCCCGCCGACGCGGAGGCGGTGAGCCACCGCCTGATGGTCCGCGCCGGGCTGGTCCGTCAGCTCGCCGCCGGCATCTATGTCTACCTCCCCGTGGGCCAGCGTGTCCTCGACAAGGTCAACGCCATCATCCGCGAGGAGATGAACCGGATCGGCGGGCAGGAGATCACGATGCCGGTGCTCCAGCCCGCGGAGATCTGGCAGCAATCCGGCCGCTGGGACGCCATCGGCGCCGAAATGTTCCGGCTCAAGGATCGATACGGCCGCGACATGTGCCTCGGCATGACGCACGAGGAGGTGATCGCGTGGCTGGCCTCCAAGGAGATCCGCTCCTACCGCGACCTGCCACAGATCTGGTACCAGATCCAGACCAAGGAGCGTGACGAAGCGCGCCCGCGCTCGGGGGTGCTACGCACCCGCGAGTTCCTGATGAAGGACTCCTACACCCTCGATCCCGACGTCGCCGCCCTGGACCGCTCCTATCGCGCCCACCATGAGGCGTACTGCCGGATCTTCGAGCGCTGCGGCGTCCGCTACATCGTGGTGGACTCGGATCCCGGCATGATGGGCGGCTCTGGCTCGCACGAGTTCATGGCTCCCAGCGCGGCGGGCGAGGACGACGTCGCCCTCTGCGCGGCCTGCGGCTATGCGGCCAACGTCGAGCTCGCACGGGGCGTGCCGGCCACCCCCGCGGCACCGTGGAGCGTCCCCGTGGAAGTCGCCACCCCCGGCGCCCACACCATCGCCGAGGTCTCCGCCCAGCTCAAGGTCGAGCCCGCCCTTACGATCAAATCGCTCCTCTTCATGGGGCCGGAGGGACCGGTCCTGGCCCTCGTGCGCGGCGACCACGCGCTCCACGAGCGCAAGCTCGCGCGCGCGCTCGGCGCGGAGGCGCGGCCCGCGCATCCCGACGAGGTCAAGACCCAGCTCGGCATCGCGCCCGGCTCCATCGGACCCGTCAAGGTGCCGGGCGTCGTCCGCATCGTCGCCGACGAGTCGCTGCGGGGCGGTCGCTACGTGGTGGGCGCGAACCGTGAGGGCTACCACCTCACGGGGGTGGCGGCGGGCACGGACTTCGCCGCGGAGTTCGTCGACCTCCAGGTGGCCCTGCCCGGCGAGGGATGCCCGAAGTGCGGACAGCCGTTGGCCGTCGAGCGCGTGATCGAGATCGGCAACATCTTCAAGCTGGGCACCACGTACTCGATGGGGCTCGGCGCCATGTACCTGGACGAGCAGGGGCAGCAGAAGCCGGTGGTGATGGGATCCTACGGAATCGGGCCGGCCCGCATCTGCGCCGCCGCGGTGGAGCAGCGGCACGACGCCGACGGCATCGTCTGGCCGTGGGCGATCGCCCCCTTCCAGGTCCACCTCGTGCCGATCGCGGGGAAGGACGGGGCGCAGACCGCCGCCGCCGAGGCGATCTAC
The DNA here is from genome assembly GCA_046728035.1 of Candidatus Methylomirabilota bacterium. GTDB lineage: Bacteria > Methylomirabilota > Methylomirabilia > Rokubacteriales > CSP1-6 > DASRWT01. Next base: position 23,234 of record JBKPDT010000092.1, read on the forward strand.
CGAGAGCTGGCCGAGGCCGGCTTCGAGGTGCTGATGGACGATCGCGACGAGCGCGCGGGGGTGAAGTTCAAGGACGCGGATCTTCTCGGCTGCCCCATCCGCGTCACCGTGGGGCAGGGGCTCGTGAAGGAGGGCGTGGTCGAGGTACGCGAGCGGCCGAGTCGGGAGGACCGGAGAGTGCCCCGTGCCGAGGTGCTCGCCACCGTGAAGGAGATCGCCGACCGACTCGTCCGCGCCTGAGCCTCCCGGCCACCTCCCGGAGGCCCCGCGGGGTGTTGCGGGGACTCCGGGCGTATGCTAAAGTGTCGTCAAAAGTGGGCTCTGCCCACTTTTTTTTCTGAGGATTTGGGGGGCGATCGGGCGGTGAGCGATCTGGAAGGGCGACTCAGCCGCGTCGAGGCCGTGGCATCCCCGATCCTCGAGGCGCACGGCCTGTCCTTGGTGGACGCGGAGTGGCGCCGCGAGGGTCGGCGCTGGGTTCTCCGCTTCTACGTCGACAAGACCGGCGGGGTCGGGATCGCCGACTGCCAGCGCTTCAGCCGCGAGATGGGCGATGTGCTGGATGTCTCCGGACTCATCCCCGAGCCATACGACCTCGAAGTCTCGTCTCCGGGACTCGACCGCGAGCTCAAGAAGGACCGGGAGTTCGCCTGGGCGGTGGGGCGGGAGGTGCATTGCTGGGTGCGCGAGCCGCTCGATGGCCGGCGCGAGCTGACTGGCGTCCTCGTGGCGGTCACGCCCGAGTCGCTGACGGTGACGGAAGCGGGAGGAGGGGCCTGCGCGGTGCCGCGGCAGCTCCTCAGCAAGGCGCGGCTGGAACCCGCGCTGTTCAAGCGGAAGCAGGGTACGTTGTGATCAACAAAGAGCTCATCTACGTGATTCAGCAGATCGGCAACGAGAAGGGGATCGGCGTCGAGGTCCTCTTCGAGGCGCTGGAGTCCGCCTTGCTGTCGGCGTCGAAGAAGACCATGGGAGTGGCCGACAATGTCCGCATGCACCTCGACCGGCACACCGGCGCGCTCAAGGTCTTCGCCCGCAGGAAGGTCGTGGAGACGGTCGCCGATCCCAAGCTCGAGATCCGCCTGGCGGACGCCCGTGCGCTGAACAGCGCTGCCGAGCTGGACGACGAGATCGAGGTGGAGCTGGCACCCCAGGAGTTCGGCCGCATCGCCGCCCAGACCGCCAAGCAGGTCATCCTGCAGCGCGTTCGGGACGCCGAGCGCGATGCGATCTATTCCGACTTCATCGACAAGGAAGGCAAGATCGTCCGCGGGGTCGTGCACCGCATCGAGAAGCGGAACGTGATCGTCGAGCTGGGGAAGGCGGAGGGCGTGATCAGCGAGCGGGAGCAGATCCCGGGCGAGCGCTACAATCCCGGCGACCGCGTGCGCGCCTACGTGCTCGAGGTGAAGAAGACCGCCAAGGGGCCGCAGATTCTCCTCTCGCGCACCCATCCCGGCTTCCTCGCGCGGCTGTTCGAGGCGGAGATCCCCGAGATCGCGGAGGGGATCGTCCAGGTGCGCGCGGCCGCCCGGGAGGCGGGAGAGCGCGCCAAGGTCGCGGTGGCCTCGACGAAGCGGGACGTGGACCCGATCGGCGCCTGCGTGGGGCTGCGCGGCACCCGCATCCAGGTCATCAGCCGTGAGCTGCGCGGCGAGAAGATCGACATCGTCGAGTGGGCGCCGGACCCCGCCACGTTCGTGGCCCGCGCGCTGTCGCCGGCCAAGGTCTCGTCCGTCACGGTGAGCGAGCCCGAAGCGGCGGGCGAGCAGAGCGCGGTGCTGGTGGTCGTTCCCGACAACCAGCTGTCGCTCGCCATCGGCAAGCGCGGGCAAAATGCGCGCCTGGCCGCCAAGCTCACCGGGCTGCACGTGGACATCAAGAGCGAGGGAGAGATCGAGGAAGAGCGGCGCCGTGAGGAAGAGGAGCGCATCGCTGGCCGCGAGGCCCTCGCGGGCTTCGCGGGGGTGGGCTCCCAGATGGTGGATCGGCTCACCGAGGCCGGCCTCTACTCGCCGGGGCGCATCGTGCGGGCGGGAATCGAGGCCCTCGAGGCGGTGCCCGGCATCGGCGAGGCCAAGGCGGCGGCCATCCTCAAGGCGGCGGTGGAATGGGTGGAGGCGCATCCCGTGGTCGTCCCGTCGGAGCCCGCCCCCGAGGAAGGGCTGGCCGAGCCGGCCGGCGCGGGGGATGCGGGGCCGGAGGACGTGACGCGGGCGCAGACGGGGTGAAGCGGGCGGCGCCGCGGCGTACCTGCCTGGGCTGCCGGCAGGTGCGGCCGCAGGACGAGCTGATCCGGTTGGCGCGCGGGGCCGACGGGCGTGTGCGGGTGGATGGAAGCGGGAAGGGAGCGGGGCGAGGAGCCTATGCGTGCCCGACCGTGGAGTGCCTGACGGGGGCGCTGCGCAAGGGGCGCCTCGATCACGCGTTCCGGCGCGCGACCCTGCCGCCCGAGCACGGGGTCGGTGAGATACTGAGGCGGTGGATCGCTAGTAAAGGAGACGAGCATTGGCGGCACGGCTGAAGGTTATTGACCTGGCGAAGGAGCTGGGGGTCACCAGCAAGGATCTCTTGCTGGCCCTGGACAGCATGGGCCACAAGGGCAAGCGGGCGATGACGCCGCTGGACACGGCGACGGCCAACGAGCTGCGCACGAAGCTCGGTCGCGGGCGCGAGCTGCCCGTCGAGGTCAAGCCCAAGCGCCTGCCCAAGCCCAAGACCGCCGCCGTCGAGGGCGAGGCCGCCGAGCCCGTCAAGGCCAAGCCGAGCCGCAAGCCCGCCGCCAAGACGCCCAAGGTCGAGCCCGAGGCCGCGCCGATCCCCGAGATCGTCAGGCCCGCAGCGACCATCTTCCGCCCTGCGCCGGCGGGGCCCGCCCCCACCGGGCCCGCGGAAATCGTGCCCCCCGCCGCGGCGCCGCCCGTGCTGGAGCCGCCGCGCGTGGAGCCGCCACGCCCCGCGCCTCCGGTGATCGAGCCGGCGCGGGTGGAACC
>JBKPDT010000093.1:0-8477 GCA_046728035.1 Candidatus Methylomirabilota bacterium
CGGTCAGCCGGCTCGCGCCCAGGAGCGCCCGCGCCGCCGCGAGGGCCTCCCCCGCGTGGACGTGCGCGCAGCGCACGGGCTCGGCGTCGTCGGGCACGATCACGCAGAGACCGGTGCTGGGCCGCCGCGCCGAGAAGCCGACGTCGATGCCGAGGACGGCGGCGGGCGGCGGGCGAGACAGGGGGCCGCGCTACTCCAGCGGGAAGGAGAGGATGATGGCGTCGAGTCGGATCACCCGATGCTCCTCGCCGCCCACGTAGAAGTAGTGCCCCTCGACCTCCTCGGGGTTCTCCTCGAAGGCGACCACGGCGCGGAGCGGCGGCATCTCACGGAAGGCGTTGGCGCCCTCGTCGAAGCCATCGCCGCGGCCCACCACCTCGCCGTAGCGGATCGGCGAGCCCTTGGGGCAGTGCACGCGCACGTCGGCGGGGGGCTCGGCAAGAAGCCGGACGAGGAGATTGATCCCGTAGACCTGGAACTGGATCTGGGTCATGCCGATATCGTATCACGGGGGCAGCAGCGAGCGCTGCCCATCGGGGTCCGCGTGGCCTTCCCCGATCGCTTCGAGCTTGGTCTCGAAGCGCGTGAGGCTCCGCTCCGCTTCGGTGAACTGCTTCTGCGCGTTGCCGAGGTGCCCGCCCAGCTTGGCCATGTGATCCTGCACGCGGGCGAGATCCCCGCCGAGGCGTGAGAGATTGTCCTGGATGGCGCGCGCGCTCGCCTCGATGCCGAGCCCGCGCAGCCCGAGGACGATCACCTGGAGATACGCGTAGAAGCAGTTGGGCGACACGGGGATCACGCGCCGCTCCAGCGCGTAGTCCGAGATCGATTCGTCCTCGTCGGCCGTCCGGATGATGATCTCGTAGTAGACGTTCTCGGCGGGGACGTACATGAGCGCGAAGTCGAAGGTGCCCTCGTCGGGCTGGATGTAGCGCTTGGCGATCTCCTCCACGCGCAGCTTTACGTCGCGGGCGAAGGTCTTGCGGAGGCTGCGCCGCTTGTCCTCCTCGCCCTCCGCCAGCATGCGGCGGAAATTCTCCAGCGGGAACTTGGCGTCCACGGGCACGAGCCGATCGCCCACCCGCACCACCGCGTCCACCCGCTCGCCGGTGCGGAAGCCGTGCTGGAGATCCCAGTGTCCGCGCGGCAGCATCTGCGTGAGCACCTGCTCGAGCAGGGTCTCGCCGAGCCCCCCGCGGATCTTGGGCGAGCGGAGCACCTGCTCGAGACCCTGGATGTCGCGCCCCACCTCGACGACCCGCTGGGTGGCCTCGCTGAGCTTGCCGAGGCTTCCCTGCACCTCACCCCATCCCTTCGCGGCGTTGTCGAGGCGCTGGCCGATGCTGGTCTGGGCGGACTGGATCAGGCTCATGCCGTCCGCGAGCTGGCGGGTGACCTCGGCGCTCACCCCCTTGAGCTCGCCCGCCACCGCCAGCCGCAGCTCGCCCACGTCCTCGCGCAGGCGCCCGCCCAGCTCGCCAACTTCCTGGCGTAGCCCGTCCTGGCTCGCACGGCTCTCCGCCCGCACCGCCTCGATCTGTCGCTGCAGCAGCTCGACGACCGGGTCGGGCCCCGCGCGGCGGGCGGTCTCGAGCGCACGCCGCGTCCGGTAGAGGGCCCCGGCGAGGACGAGGAGCGCGACGGCGGCCAGGGCGGCGAGGACGGCCTCGAGCGGAGTCATCGGGAAAGCCGGACGCCCCGCCAGTGCATGCAGACGGGCCGGAGGCCGCAGGGGGCGCAGACCACGGCTTCGCGCCGGTCGGGGCAGTCGCCGGACATGCGCTTGTGGCAGAGGGCGAAGTCGTACTTCACGGGATCCTCGGGGTCGAGGAGCCGGAGCCGCCCGGTGATCTCCTGCGCCATGCGCCAGTTCCGGCTCCGCCGCCGCGTGAGCCCCACCGCGCGGGCCATGTGCTCCACGTGGGTGTCCACGGGGATGAGGAGCGCGGAGGGCGGGACGTCCCTCCAGAGGCCGAAGTCGGGTGGCTCGCGCCGCACCATCCAGCGGAGGAAGAGGAGCAGGCGCTTGCACGGGCCGCCGGTGGACGGGCGCGGGAAGAAGTGGCGATAGCCGTAGGAGAGACGACCGCGCGGGAACACCGCGCGGAGATCGCCCTCGAGGAAGCCCGCGACGAAGCGCTCCAGCGCGGGCGCCACCGTGGCGTCCCCCGGCGAGAACCCGGAGGCGAAGAACGCCCCGAGCGAGCCATGCGCCTCGAGGATCCGACGCGCCGCCACGCAGAAGGCGACGAGGTCCGGCGGTCGGTTGAACCGGTAGCGGAAGTCCGCGAAGGTCTCACGGTGGACGGCGGGATCGAACGCGCGCACGAAGCGATACGGGGACGGCCCCATGCGCCCCAGCGCCCAGTCCACCTGGGGGCCGAAGAGATCCACCCGGCCATAGGCGAGGCATGAGGCGAGCAGCGCGGCGATCTCGCGGTCGCGGGGGTCCTCATAGCGGAGCGGGTAGCGGATGGCGTCGGCCGCGGTGCGCGCGGCCCAGTCGAACTCACGATACAGCCGCTCGAGCGGGGCCTTGAGGCGGCCGGGGGCGCGAAAGCGGCGGGTGGACAAGCCCATCGGCACCCCGATTCTAGCACGGGGCTCGCGGCGAGCCGGGCGGCGGCGCGGCCCCGCCCAATTTCCTTGACTCCGCCGCGGAAGCCGCTGTATTGCGGTCTTGGGATGAGCATGCCCATCTCGCCGGTGGACTGGGCGATCGTCGTCGGCTACTTCGTCCTCTGCACCGTGATCGGCCTGTACTTCACCCGGCGCGGCAGCGAGAGCCTCGACCAGTACTTCCTCTCGGGGCGCCAGGCGCCGTGGTGGCTGGCCGGCACCGCCATGGTCGCCACCACCTTTGCCGCCGACACGCCGCTGGTGGTCACCGGGCTCGTCGCCACCAAGGGCGTGGCGGGGAACTGGCTCTGGTGGAACTTCGTGATGAGCGGCATGCTCACCGTGTTCTTCTTCGCGCGTCTGTGGCGTCGAGCCCGGGTCATGACCGACGTGGAGCTGGCCGAGCTGCGCTACCACGGCACCCCCGCGGCCTTCCTGCGGGGCTTCCGGGCGCTCTACCTCGCGCTCCCCATCAACCTCATCATCCTCGGCTGGGTCACCCGGGCGATGATCAAGATCCTCACCATTGCCCTGGGGCTTCGCGATGTGTCGATCGGGGGCTTCACCGTCAGCGGCGAGGTAATCGCGGTGGGGATCTGCTTCCTGATCACCCTGCTCTACTCGGTGGCCGCGGGGATGTGGGCCGTCCTCTGGACCGACCTCGTGCAGTTCGTCATCAAGATGACCGCGGTGATCGTGCTCGCCGTCTACGCGGTGGACGCGGTGGGCGGGATCGCGATCCTCAAGACCAAGGTCGCGGCCCACTTCGGGAGCGAGGCGGCGGCCCTGTCGGTGCTCCCGGTCCGGCTGGACGCTACCGGCATCCATGCCTATGCCTGGATGCCCCTCATGACCCTCATGGTCTACCTGTCCGTGCAGTGGTGGGCGGCCTGGTACCCCGGCGCGGAGCCGGGGGGCGGGGGCTACGTGGCCCAGCGGATCTTTAGTGCGCGCTCGGAGCGGGACGGCGTGCTCGCCACCCTCTTCTTCCAGATCGCCCACTACGCGCTCCGGCCCTGGCCGTGGATCGTGACCGGCCTGGCCACCGTGATCCTCTACCCCACGCTCCAGGACAAGGAGGCGGGCTACGTCCAGGCCTTCGTGGACCTCCTGCCCACGCCCTGGCGGGGCTTCATGCTGGCGGGCTTTGCCGCCGCCTACATGAGCACGGTGGGCACCCACCTCAACTGGGGCGCCTCCTACCTCGTCAACGACTTCTACAAGCGCTTCGTGAAGACGGACGGCACCGAGCGGCACTACGTCGCGGTGTCGCGCGCGGCGACGGTGCTGATCTTCCTTGCCTCCATCGCGGTCACCTCCCAGCTGTCGAGCATCGAGAAGGCCTGGGAGCTGCTCCTCGCGCTGGGCGCTGGGACCGGCCTCGTCCTCATCCTCCGCTGGTACTGGTGGCGGATCAACGCGTGGAGCGAGATCTCCGCGATGATCGCGAGCTTCGTGGTGAGCATCCTCAGCTTCACGTTCGTGGCGCCCCGCTTCGCGCCGAACGATCCCAACGCGATCGCCGCCGTCATGCTCGTCACGGTCGGCGTGAGCACGGTGGCGTGGGTGGTGGTGACGTTCGCGACCGCGCCCGAGCCGGCGCCGGTCCTCGAGGCCTTCTACCGCCGCGTCCGCCCGGGCGGGCCCGGCTGGGCGCACGTGTCCACGCGGCTGGGCTTCGGGCGGGAGCCGATTCCGGGCGGCGCGCTCGCCTGGACCAACTGGATCGCCGGCATCGTGGCCGTCTACGCCACCCTCTTCGGGATCGGCAAGCTCATCTTCGCGGAGACGGCGACCGGCCTCATCATGCTCGCAGTCGCGGCGGCCGCCTTCTACTGGATCTCCCGCTCTTTCCGCATCGAGACTGGCGAGCCGCAGCCGCAGGCGAGGCGAGCGGCTACATAATGCATTCGCGAGCGGAGCGAGCGCCCGCCCGAACCTGACCGCGCTTGCTGCGGGCGCGCGCCCGCTGCTATCATGTGCCGGCTTCCACCGCCCACACCGTTCAGCGGAGGACATCCATGCGCAAGCTGACGCTGCTCCTCGCTCTCGCCGCCATGGTCCTCGCGGCGGCCTCCACCTTGCCCGCCGCCTATCCCGACCGCCCGGTGAAGCTCATCGTGCCGTGGGCGGCCGGCGGCGACACCGATAACATCTTCCGGCCCTTCGGCCAGCCCTTCCAGAAGGCGCTCGGCGCCACCGTCGTCATCGCCAACGTCTCGGGCGCCTCCGGCACCGTCGGCGCGCGCGAGGCGAAGGCGGCGCCGCCCGACGGCTACACGCTCTACGCAGTGCACGACTACATCCACTCGACGTACTACACGGGCGTGTCGGACGTGGCCTATACGGATTTCGAGCCCGTCTGCCTGATCTCCTCGACGCCGTCGGTGCTCACCGCCAGCCCCAAGACCAAGTGGTCGTCGTGGCAGGAGCTCCTCGGTGACGCCAAGGCGCGCCCCGGCCAGATCACGGTGGGGGCCACGCTCGGCTCCACCAGCCACTTCTTCCCCGCCCTCATCGAGAAGGCCGCGGGCATCAAGTTCAAGTACGTCTCCTACGAGGGGCTGGCGCCGCGGATGAATGCCATCCTGGGCGGGCATATCGACCTCACCGACAGCAACCTCACCCAGAAGGGCAAGGTGGACGCGGGGCAGCTCAAGTTCCTCGCCATCGCCACCGAGAAGCGGAGCCCCGATCTACCCGCCGTGCCCACCCTCAAGGAGCTCGGCCTCAACGTGGTGTTCTCGGTGGAGCGCGGGATCATGGCTCCGAAAGGCACACCGGGGGACGTGCTCGTCAAGCTCGAGGGGGCGTGCGCGCAGGCGGTCAAGGACCCCGCCTTCGCCGAGTCGATGAAGAAGCAGGGGACGGACGTCCGCTTCCTCGACCGCAAGAGCTACACCGCCTACCTCGAGAAGCTCGACACGCTGAACAAGGACCTGGCGCGCGACCTCGGGCTCCTCAAGCGGTAGCGTCCGGATGCTCGGGCGCGACGGCGTCGCGGGGCTCGCGTGCCTCGGGGCGAGCCTCTGGCTCCTCGCGCTGACGCGTGGGCTCCCGCAGCCGGCTCTGGTGCCAGTGGGGCCGGGGTTCTATCCCCGGATCGTCCTCATCGTGACCGCGGTCTTGAGCGCCGTGCTGATCGCCGTCGACCTCTTCGCCCGCCGCCGTGCCCGGCGCGCCGCCGCCGGACCGGCCTCACTCGCGGCCGCGCCCCGCAACGCGCGCCTGGTGGCCCTCACGTTCGCGGTGTTCGCGGGGTACGTCGTGCTCATGCCCCTCGTCGGCTTCCGCCTCGCCACCGTCCTCTTCACGCTGGCGCTCCAGGCCGCCCTCGAGCCCGAGCCCCGCCGCCACTGGCTCCGGATCGTGGTGGTGGCGGCGCTCACCGCCTGGCTCACCCATCTGGTCTTCGAGAGCTATCTCTCCGTGCTCCTGCCCCGCGGTCGCTGGACGGGGTTCTAGCCGTGTTCGAGCTGCTCGGAACGAGCCTCCTGGACGTCGCGCAGCTCAAGTACCTCGTCCCGCTCCTTCTCGGCACGCTGGCCGGCGTCGTCGGCGGCGCGCTACCCGGCGTGACCATCACCATGACCATCATCCTGGTGCTGCCCTTCACCTTCGGGCTCGACCCCCTCCAGGGACTGGCCGCCATGACCGGCGTGTACGTGGGCGGGGAATGCGGCGGGCTCATCACCGCCTGCCTGATCGGGATCCCGGGGACGCCCTCGGCCATCGCGACCATGTTCGACGGCTTGCCCATGGCCCGGAGGGGCGAGCCGGGCCGCGCGGTGTGGCTCGGGGTGTGGGCGTCGGTCGCGGGTGGGCTCCTGGGCGCGATCTTCCTCATCGCCGCCACCGGCCCCCTGGCCGCTTTCGCGCTCGAGTTCGGCCCCTGGGAGTACTTCTCCCTCTTCATCCTTGCCCTCAGCATGGTCGCGGGGCTGACGGAAGCCTCGCTCCTCAAAGGGCTGCTGGCGGGGGCCATCGGCATGGTCATCACCGTCATCGGGGCCGACCCCATCATGGCCGTGCCGCGCTTCACCATGGGCTCGGAGTTCCTGCGCGGCGGCTTTCCCTTCCTCCCCATCCTCATCGGCATCTTCGCCTTCGCCCAGATCATCGCCGACGTCGAGAAGATGGGACCGGCGGGCGGGGCCGTGCCCACTCCCGTCGCCGCGCCGAGCCTGGCCGTCTCCCACCTCGCCGTCATCGGCGAGATCGTCTCGCGGCCCGTCCTGCTCCTCTGGTCCACCCTCATCGGCCTGCTCATCGGCGTCCTCCCCGCCATCGGCGGCAGCGCGGCGAACATCATGGCCTACGACCAGGCCAAGAAGTTCTCCAAGCACCCCGAGCGGTTCGGCACCGGGACGCCGGAAGGCATCATCGCCTCCGAGTCGTCGAACAACGCCAACGTGGCGGGCTCGCTGGTGACCATCATGGCCTTCGGCATCCCCGGCGACGCGGTCACCGCGGTCATGCTCGGCGCCATGATCATCCACGGCATCCAGCCGGGCCCCCTTTTCATCTCCCAGGAGCCCCGGATCGCCTACGGGATCTTCGCCGCCTACCTCCTCGCCCATCCGCTCGCGGTGCTGATCATCGCGCTCGGAACACGTATGTTCCTTCGAATAGTCACCGTGCCCAAGTCCGCCCTGATCGCGGTAGTGCTCGTGCTCTGCACGGTGGGAGCCTACGCCCTCAACAACATCATGGACAATGTCTGGGTGCTTCTGATCTTCGGGCTCTTCGGCTACGCGCTGGTGAAGTTCGGCTTCCCGCTGGCGCCCCTCATCCTGGGCGTGATCCTCGGCGACCAGATCGAGGTGAACCTGGTCCGCGCCATCATGACAGACGCGGACCCGTGGCTCTTCCTCACCCGGCCCATCTCGGGCACGCTCATCGCGCTGTCCGTCGCCTCCGTCGCGCTCGCGATCTGGCAGCACCAGCGCACGCAGACGAGGCTCGCCAGGAGCCCGGAGCCTGACGTAGACTTCTGACCATGCTGAGGATCGGCATCGTGGGGATGGGCGTGATCGGCACCGCCATCGCGAAGGCGGCGAGCGGGGACATCGCCGGCGTGGAGCTTGCCGGCGTCACCGTGCGCGACCCCGCCAAGGCGGGGGGCTTTCCCGCCTTCGCGCTCGACGAGCTGATCACCCGCTCGGACCTGGTGGTCGAGGCGGCCACCCAGACGGCCCTGCGCGAGCTGGGCCCGGCCGTTCTCGCCGCGGGCAGGCACCTGATGGTCCTCTCGGTGGGCGGGCTCGTCGGCGTGCTCGACGAGTGGGCGCGCCTGGCCGACACGCACGGGTGCCGCATCCTCGTGCCCTCGGGCGCCATCGCGGGGCTGGACGGGGTCAAGGGCGCGCGCGAGGGCCGCATCACCGCCGTGACCATGGAGACGCGCAAGCCCCCCCGCGGGCTGGCCGGCGCCCCCTACATCGAGGCGAATCGCATCGACCTCGACGCCATCACGGAGGAGACGCTCATCTTCGAGGGGCCCGCGACCGAGGCGGTGAAGGCCTTCCCCGCCAACGTGAACGTGGTCGCGGCGCTGTCCCTGGCCGGGATCGGGCCCGAGCGCACCCGGATCCGGCTCTTCGCGGTGCCGGGGCAGGCGCGCAACCAGCACCGCATCACGGTGGAGGGGGAGTTCGGCCGGCTCGCCATCGAGGTCGAGAATGTCCCGTCCGAGAACCCGCGGACAGGCAAGCTCTCCTACATGTCCGCCATCGCGATGCTGCGCGAGCTCGGATCGCCACTGCGCGTCGGCTAGAGGCGGCGAGCGCCGCCGGGGGCGGGCGCTCGTGGCGCATGCAGCACCTGTCTCTTATACACATCAGACGCAGCCCCCGAGT
>JBKPDT010000094.1:0-4892 GCA_046728035.1 Candidatus Methylomirabilota bacterium
GGGCTTTGCGGCTATGATCCTCTGGCGCAGGAGGTAGCGACAATGCCGGCGGCCCGTGCCGGCCCCGCCAACCGGCGCGCCGAGGGACAGCCAAACCCACACCGCGAGGAGCGACCGTGCGACCGAACAAGATGAAGCAGATGTGGCGAGAGGGACGGTGGATCACCATGGGCTGGCTTTCCGTGTCCCACGGATTCACCGCGGAGGTGATGGCGCGCCAGGGCTTCGACGCGCTCGTCGTCGACATGCAGCACGGGCTCACCGACATGAACGACGTGTGGCCCATGCTCCAGGCCATCTCGCAGACCGACACCGTCCCCGTCGTACGGGTGCCGTGGAACGATCCCCCCACCATCATGAAGGCGCTCGACTTCGGCGCCTACGGCATCCTCGTGCCGCTCATCAACACCGCCGAGGACGCGGCGAAGGCGGTGGCCGCGTGCCGTTATCCGCCGGTGGGCATGCGCTCGTCGGGCCCGGTGCGGGCGGTCCACTACGGCGGCGCCGACTACCTCGCCAAGGCCAACGACGAGATCGTCGTCATGGGCATGATCGAGACGAAGGAGGGGCTCGCCAACCTGGACGCGATCTGCGCCACCCCGGGGCTCGACGCCGTCTACATCGGCCCCTCCGACCTGGCCTTCGCGCTCGGCATGAACCCGCGCCCCGACAATCCCGATCCCGTGCACATGGCCACGTGCGACAAGATCCGCGACAGCGCGCACAAGCACGGCATCAAGGCGTGCATGCACTGCGCGAGCGGGACCTTCGCGGCGGCCGCGGTGAAGCGCGGCTACGACCTCGTCATGGTGACGTCGGATCTGGCGTCGATGATGACGGGCGTCCGCCGCCACCTCGACGATCTGAAAGCCGCGACGACTTAGCGACTCCGGTACAATCAATCCGGGAAAGGCGGAGGAACATATGCGATACGAGGCACCGGAGTCGGTGGAGGGGGCGGTGGCCCTCCTCTCGGCGGCGACGGGGGACGCGCGGGTGCTGGCCGGGGGGACCGATCTCCTGGTCCAGATGCGTGCCGACATCGTCGATCCCGAGCTGATCGTCGACATCAAGCGGATTCCCGAGACGCGCGCGATCACCGAGGAAAAGGGCGGCTGGCGCATCGGCGCGGCGGTGACGGGCGCCGAGCTCAAAGAGCAGGCGCGGCTCAAGCAGGTGTGGCCCGGCGTGGTCGAGGCGGCGAATCTCATCGGCTCCACCCAGGTGCAGGGTCGGGCCACGCTGGGCGGCAATCTCTGCAACGGCTCCCCCGCCGCCGACAGCGTGCCCGCGCTCATCGCCGCCGGGGCGGTGGCCACCCTGGCCGGCCCGAAGGGCAAGCGCGACCTGCCGGTGGAGGACGTCATGCTCGGGCCCCGCAAGCTGGCGCTCGGCAAGGGCGAGATCGTCGTGTCGTTCCTCCTGCCGCCCCGGCCGCCGCGCTCCAGCGACGCCTACCTCCGGTTCATTCCGCGCACGGAAATGGACATCGCGGTGGTGGGCGCGGGCGTGAGTCTGACCCTCGAAGAGGGCGGGACCATCACGGCCGCCCGGGTCAGCCTGGGCGCGGTGGCCGCCCGAGTGCTGCTCGTTCCGGAGGCGGCCCAGGCCATCATCGGAAGCCGGCTGGACAAGCCAGCGCAGGACCGGCTGGAGGCGGCCGCGCGGGCGGCCTGCCGGCCCATCGACGACAAGCGAGGTACCACCGAGTTCCGCATCGACGTGGCGGCCGTGCTGACCCGGCGGGCCGCCCTGATCGCGCTGGACCGAGCGAGGACGAGCTGATGGCCAAGCACCACATCGAGGCGACGGTGAACGGAGACGCGGTGGAGTTCCTCTGCGAGACGGAGGACACCCTCCTCGACGTGCTCCGCGACTCCCTGCATCTGACCGGCAGCAAGGAAGGCTGCTCCTCCGGCGACTGCGGCGCGTGCAGCGTGATGCTCGACGGCCGGCTGGTCTGCTCGTGCCTCGTGCTGGGGTGCGAGGTCGGCGGACGGTCGGTCGAAACCATCGAGGGGATGGCCCAGGGGGAGGCGCTTCATCCGCTCCAGCAGCGGTTCCTCGAGTCCGCCGCGCTCCAGTGCGGCATCTGTACCCCGGGCTTCCTGGTGGCCAGCCGGGCGCTCCTCGAGAAGACACCGAACCCGACCGAGCACGAGGTGCGCTACTGGCTGGCCGGCAACCTCTGCCGGTGCACCGGCTACGACAAGATCGTGACCGCGGTGATGGACACCGCCGCGGCGATGAGAAAGGGATAGACATGGCCGAGACGAACGGACAGCACTACGTCGGCACCCGCACGATCCGCCCGGACGGCGTGGACAAGGTGACCGGTCGCGCCCGCTTCGGCGCCGACTTCAACCTGCCCGGCCAGCTCATCGGCCGTGTCCTGCGGAGCCCGCACCCGCACGCGCGCATCGTCTCGATCGACACGTCACGGGCGGAGGCGCTGCCCGGTGTGAAGGCCGTCGTGACCCGGGACGACTTCGCCGACCAGCCGTCGGAGTTCATCCCGGCCGGCGAGATGATGATGAACTACAAGGACGTGGTGCGGAACGTCATGGCTCGCGAGAAGGCGCTCTACGAGGGCCACGCGGTGGCGGCGGTGGCCGCCACCAACACCGCCATCGCCCGGCGCGCGCTCAAGCTGATCGACGTGACGTACGAGGTGCTGCGCCATGTCATCGACGTCGTCGAGGCCATGCGCCCCGACGCCCCGCTGCTCCACGACGATCTCTTCACGGTGGGGGTCGAGCCCAAGCCGGAGAGGGCCTCGAACGTCGCGAAGCGCGTCGAGATCAAGCAGGGCGACGTCGAGGCCGGCTTCAAGAAGGCCGACGTCATCGTCGAGCGGGAGTTCAAGACCGCGCCCGTGCACCAGGGCTACATCGAGCCGCACGCCGCCCTGGCCACCGTCTCCGAGGATGGCGCCACCGAGCTCTGGACCACGACCCAGGGTCACTTCATCGTGCGCGCCCACTGCGCGCGCCTCCTCGGCCTCGACATCGGTAAGGTCCGCGTCACTGCCACCGAGATCGGCGGCGGATTCGGCGGCAAGACCGTGGTTTACCTCGAGCCGCTTGCCATCGCGCTGTCCCGGAAGGCCAACCGCCCGGTGAAGATGGTGATGTCGCGCGAGGAAGTGTTCAAGGCCTCCGGCCCGACTTCCGGCGCCACCGTGCGGGTGAAGATGGGCGCGACCAAGGACGGCAAGTTCGTGGCCGGCTTCGCGGAGCTCAAGTACCAGGCGGGCGCCTTCCAGGGCTCGCCGGTGCAGCCCGGCACCATGTGCGCCTACGCCCCCTACGACATCGAGAACGTCCACGTGATCGGCTACGACGTGGTGTCGAATCGCCCGAAGGTCGCCGCGTATCGAGCGCCCGGCGCGCCGATCTCGGAGTACGCGGTCGAGAGCGTGGTGGACGAGATCGCCAAGAAGCTCGACATCGATCCCATCGACCTGCGCATGCTGAACGCGGCGCGCGAGGGCACCAAGGCGGCCTACGGCCCCAAGTTCGGCCCCATCGGGCTCGAGGAGACGCTGAACGCGATCAAGAAGACCGAGCACTGGAACGCGCCGCTGCGCAAGTGGCAGGGCCGCGGGGTGGCCTCCGGCTTCTGGTTCAACATCGGCGGCGAGACCTGCGTGTCGCTGACGGTGAACGAGGACGGCACGGTGTCGCTGATGGCGGGCACGCCCGACATCGGCGGGCTGCGCGCCTCGCTGGCCGCGGTGGCGTCGGACGAGCTCGGCGTCCCCTACGACAAGGTGCGGCCCATCATCGGCGACACGGGCTCGCTGGGCTTCAACTTCCTCACCGGGGGCAGCCGCTCGGCCTTCTCCGGCTCCATGGCGATCGTGGAGGCAGCCAAGCAGATCAAGGCCGATCTCTGCGCGCGCGCCTGCAAGCTCTGGGAGGCCAAGCCGGATCAGGTGGAATTCAAGGACGGCGCGGTGCGGCCGCTCGGGACTCTCACCGAGAAGGTGAAGCCGATGACCGTCGCCGACTTCGCCAAGGTGGCGGGCAAGACGGGCGGCCCCATCGCTGGCCTCGGCCGCATCAACGCTCAGGGCGCGGGCCCGAGCTTCGGCACCCACCTGGTCGACCTCGAGGTGGATCCCGAGACCGGGCGCGTGACCATCCTGCGCTACACGGTGGCTCAGGACGCCGGCCGCGCGCTGCATCCGGCCTACGTCGAGGGCCAGTATCAGGGCGGCGCGGTGCAAGGGATCGGCTGGGCGCTGAACGAGGAGTACATCTACGGCGCCGACGGCAAGCTTCAGAACGCGGGGTTCCTCGACTACCGCATGCCGGTGGCCTCCGATGTGCCCATGATCGACACCGTGCTCGTGGAGGTCGGCAATCCCAAGCACCCCTACGGCGTGCGCGGGGTGGGCGAGACGCCCATCGTCCCACCGCTGGGCGCCATCGCCAACGCCATGGAGGCCGCCACCGGCATCAGGTTCACCGAGCTGCCGATGTCGCCGCCCAAGGTGCTCAAGGCGCTCAAGGACAAGGGCCTCTCCCGGGCCTGAGCCTCGCATGGCGCGGGTGGTGCTGATCGGCAACCTGGCGCAGCTCACGGGGGGCGTCGCCGAGTTCAACCTCTCGGCGACGTCCGTGAAGCAGCTCTTCCAGCAGCTCGCCGAGCTACACCCGGGGATCGAGCGGCATCTCGAGGACGGCGTCGCCGTGGCCATCGACGGCCAGATCGTGCAGGACGCCCTCTTCGAGCCCATCGGGCCGACGAGCGAGGTGTACCTGCTCCCGAAGATCGCGGGCGGTCAACGCGAAGCCGGGGGGGCGGGGGGGGGGGCCGCGCGTGGGCCGGGCACCAGAAGCCCCGCGCGCCCCCCCCCCCCCCCCCCCCCGGGGGGCGGGGTGGGG
>JBKPDT010000095.1:0-10435 GCA_046728035.1 Candidatus Methylomirabilota bacterium
CGGTGCCGGCCCGCCGGCAGCACCGCGCCCCACGGCAGGGCCACCGCGCTCTTCATCGTTTGCAGGCGGAGCGGAACCTTGCTGGGGTAGGTGGGCCCTTCGAGCACGTAGGTCTTCGTCGTCGTGGGCACGTCGATCGTGCTCGTCCGGACCTCGACGCGCCCCACCCACTTGATGTTGTTGATGCCGACCCAGCCGGGAACGATCGCCCGCACCGGGAATCCATGGTCGGCGGGCACGGGCTCGCCATTCATGGCGTAGGCCAGCAGGGTGTCCTCCTCGAGCGCCTTCGCGAGGGAGATGGGCCGGTTGACCTTCACCGAATCGAGCCCCTCGACCAGCACATTGAGGATGTCCCGGGGAGTGTCCCGCTTCACGCGGGCGAGCTCGAGCACCGCCCCGAGGGGCACCCCCGTCCACTCCGCCACCCCGATCCCTCCCAGCCGCCACTGGGTTCCCGAGGCCACCTTGCCCATGAACTCGTTGAAGAACCCACGGCCGTTGCCCGCGCACTCCACGAATGCGATCACGGAGCGGGAGGGCAGGCGCAGCAGGTCATCGAAGCCGAGATCGAGAGGCCGTTCGACCGCGTCACCCTCCACCCGCAGCCGCCAGGTGCGCGCGTCGATGTTGGGGACCGTCGAGTGCTTCCGGATGAAGAAATGGCTGGCCGGAGTGAGAAAACCCCGCAGCGTCTCCAGACGGGTCTCCTGATTGATCCCGTGGTCGATGAAGATATCCGGCGGCACGGGCTTGACGAAGGCGCTCTGGCTCGGCACCGGCGTCTGGGCCATCGCTCCCCTGCTCGCGGCCAGGGCCGCGGCCCCGGCTGCGCTCGTCGCCAGAAAGTGCCGTCGGGTGACGTTGTCCTGGTCTTCCATGGTCCCCTCCCTCTCGCGGCCCGGACCCAATGGCGTACCCCGCACGCACGGATTCTAGAGAAGCGAGACAGGCGACGCAACGCCGGGAGTTAGACTGTATTCCATGTTCCAGGTCCTCCAGATCGTGGCCATTCTTCTCGTTGCCGTAGCGATGGCGATGGCTCTTGCCCACGCCCTGGAGCTGCCGGGAAAGATGCGGCTGTCGAAGGACGTGTACCTGGCGATGCAGCCGATCTACTATCCAGGGTTCACCATCGGCGGCGCCGTCGGTGAAGCCGGCGGCATGCTGGCAACGCTCCTTCTCGTCTTTTTCACGCCGGCCGGTTCCGTGGAGTTCTGGTTGACGCTCGGCGCCTTTGTATCGCTCCTCGCCATGCACGCGGTGTATTGGGTCGTGACCCATCCCGTGAATAACTTCTGGCTCAAAGACTTCAAGCTCGAGGGGCTCGGCGCCGGTTTCTTCTCCTTCGGCATCGCCAAACGCAACGCCGGCTCGCCAGACTGGACCGCTCTGCGTGACCGCTGGGAGTACTCCCATGTCGGGCGAGCCGTCCTCGCACTGCTCAGCCTGACGCTTCTAGTCGTGGCCGTCGCGGTCTAGGCAGGCCCCCGCGCTCCCCGTCTTGCGGAGGCCGGCGGGAAGGGAGTAAGAGAGGAGACCAGCGCGCGAACGTCAGCCAGCAAGGGAGGAGCCATCATGCGCCGACGGACTCGTCCTGCCCTCGTCCTGATCGGATTGGTGGTCGCCGGAGTCATGGCCGGGCTCGCCCAGCTTCCGGCGGCCGATGCCCAGCCACCCCGTGCCGGCGGCGAGCTGGTCTTCATCGTGGGGTCGGAGATGCCCAGCTACGACGGGCACCGCGAGGAGACCTTCGGCGTCACCCACCCCATCGCCCCGCACTACAGCACCCTGCTGCGGACGGATCCCACTGACCCGACGGGGACGAGGATCGTCGGTGACCTCGCGGAGAGCTGGACCATCTCCCGGGATGGGCTGACGTACACGTTCAAGGTCCGGCGCGGCGTCAAGTTTCACGACGGCTCCCGGCTCACCGCTCGGGACGTCAAGGCCACCTACGACAAGATCGCCAATCCCCCCGCCGGCGTGACGAGCGCCCGGAAAGGGCAGTACGCTGTCATCGAGGCCGTGGAGGCCGTGGACGATCACACCGTCGTCTTCCGGCTCAAGCACGTCTCCGCGGGATTTCTCGCCAGCCTGGCCTCGCCGTGGAACTTCGTCTACAAGGCCGACATCCTGGCCAAGGACCCCCACTGGTACGAGAAGAACATCATGGGTACGGGCCCCTTCACGTTCGTCGAGCACGTCAAGGGCTCGCACTGGGCGGGCAAGAAGTTCCCGGACTACTGGGACCAGGGCAAGCCGTACCTCGACAGCTATCGCGCGCTGTTCGTCCCGAGCACGGGGGCGCGGGTGGCGGCGATCCGCGGCGAGCGCGCGATGATCGAGTTCCGCTCGTTCAACCCCGCGCGCCGAGACGAGCTGGTCAAGGCGATGGGCCCGAAGATCACCGTCCAGGAGAGCCCGTGGGACTGCCTGATGTTCGCCTGGGCCAACCACGAGCGGAAGCCTTTCGACGATCCGCGGGTGCGCCGGGCCCTCTCCCTCGCCCTGGACCGCTGGGAGGGTTCGAAGCACCTGTCGAAGATCACGATCATGAAGGAGGTCGGCGGCCTCCAGGTGCCGGGCACTCCCTACGCCGCGTCGGAGGCCGAGGTGACGAGGCTCGCGGGCTTTGGGAAGGACATCGAGGCCGCGCGGAAGGAGGCGCGGCGCCTGCTCCGGGAGGCCGGAGTGCCGGACGGCTTCTCCTTCGTCTTCACGAACCGCAACCTGCCCGAACCGTACGAGCCGGCCACGGTGTGGCTACTCGACCAGTGGCGCCGGATCGGGCTCAACGTCACGCAGCGGGTGATGGAGAGCGCCGCCTGGTTCTCGGCGCTGCGCTCGGGCGACTTCGACATGAGCATCGCCGCCTGGTGCGGCTACATCGTGGAGCCGGACCTCGACCTGGCCGTGTACCTCTCGACCGACCGGACCGACGGCAACTACGGCCGCTACACGGACCGGGTGCTCGACGGGCTCTACGACCGCCAGGCTCGGGCCCGCGACCCCGAGGAGCGGAAGAAGCTCATCCGCGAGTTCGAGAAGCGCGTGCTCGACGACCAGGTGCACGTGGTTCCGCTCCTGTGGTGGCATCGGATCGTCCCCTACAACGCGCGCATGCGCGGCTGGACGATCAGCCCGAGCCACTATCTCAACAACCAGCTCGACACGATCTGGCTGGCGCCGGAGTGACTCTCGCGGAGGTGACGACGCGCGGCCGGCTTGGTCTCACGCGGGCGTTCCCTCGACCACGACCCGCGATCGCCCGTCCACGTGACGGAAGCTCACGCGGGCATCGCCCTCGAAGTGGAGGCGCAGCTCGCCGCCGGACGGCGCGTCGGCGGTGGTGAGGCCGACGAGGCGCTTGCCCACGAGCCCGTGGGCCGCCCCGAGGTCGGTCACCGTGTAGTGGTGGCGGTCTCCATCGGGGCTGTCGAGCGCATCCACGGTGTGCCAGAACACGACGTCGGCCTCGATGAAGATCCGATGCCAGCGGCCGCCTCCCGTCAGGCGCAGGAAGAGTACGTTCGCCTCGTTGACGAGCTGTCCACGGTAGTAGTGGGCCTGGAGAAGGAGCGCCTCGCACCTCGCGCCGGCGATATCGGGCAGCGCCTCGCGGCAAACTAGCAGGGGACCCTCCAGGTTCAGCGGGCGCGGGCGATGATGAAGAGGCGGCGAAAGGGGAAGAGCGTGTGGCCGTCCGCCCGCGGCGGATAGGCGCGCGTCACCAACGCCCCGTAGGCGGCCTCGAAGCCGCTGCGCTCCGGCTCGGCGAGGGCGTCGAGGAGCGGGCGGAGCCAGGTGCCCTTGGTCCACTCCTTCACCGGGTTGTCGCCCTCGAGCACCTGGAGATACTCGGTCTCCCAGATGTCCACCGTGGCCACGCGCGGGACGAGAAGGTCGAAGTAGAAGGCGGGGTCAGCCACCGGCGCGGGGCGCAGCAGGGGCTCGAGGCGCGTGCGCCATGGCCCGCTCCGGGCTGCCTCGGCGATGGCGGTGTGCGAGGGGGCCGAGAAGTTGCGCGGCATCTGCACGGCGAGCACGCCCCCCGGCGCGAGGGCGGCCACGAGAGCCGCGAAGAGCCGGTCATGGCCGATGATCCAGTGCAGCGCCGCGTTCGAGTAGATGAGGTCGGCCGGCCGCCCGGGCCGCCACGTGGCGAGGTCGGCGCGCTCCCAGGTGATCTCGGGCGCCGCGGCGGCGGCCTTGGCGAGCATCTCCTCGGAGTCGTCGACGCCGGTGACGTGGGCATCCGGCCACCGGTCCTGGAGGAGCCGCGTCACGTTGCCCGCCCCCGCCCCCAGGTCGTAGACCTCGGCGGGATCCTCGGCGTCGATGCGGCTCAAGAGGTCGATCGCCGGCCGCAGGCGCTGGCCGGCGAACTTGAGGTACTGCGCGGGATCCCAGGGCACGGGCGGAGCGGGCGGCTAGGGGCGCATGCCGTGCGTGGACGGTCCCGGCGTGCGCAACGGCGCGGCGAGGTTCGCCCAGTCGCAGAGGAGCGGGCGCGTGTCGCGCGGGTCCACGATCTCCTCGATCCAGAAGGTCTCCGCCGAGCGAAAGGGCGAGCGGAGCTTGTTGAGGCGGTCCTCGATCTCCGTCATTTTTTCCTTGGCGTCGGGCGCGGCGTCGAGATCGGCGCGGTAGGCGGCCTCGATCCCGCCCTCCAGCGGCAGCGAGCCCCAGCGCCCGGAGGGCCAGGCGTACCGCGTGCAGTAGCGCCCGCCGTTCTGATGCGCCGCGCCCGCCACCCCGAAGGAGTTGCGCACGATCACCGCGCACCAGGGCACGGTGCACTGCCAGATCGCCGCCATCGCGCGCACGCCCTGCTTGATGGTGCCGGTCTGCTCGGCGTCGAGCCCGATGAGAAACCCCGGGCAGTCCGCGAGATAGGCCACCGGAAGATGGAACGTCTGCGCGAGGTCCACGAAGCGCTCGACCTTCTGGCAGGTGTCGGCGGTCCAGGCGCCGCCGTAGTGGAAGGGGTCGGAGGCCATGAGGGCCACCGGCCAGCCGCCCAGCCGCGCCAGCCCGGTGATCACGCTCCGGCCGTAGAGCGGCGCGAGCTCGAGGAAGGAGCCGCGATCCACCACCGCCTCGACGATGGCGCGCATCTTGTAGACCTTGCGCGGGTCACGCGGGATGGCGTCGCCCAGCCACTCCTCGCGCCGCGCGGGGTCGTCGGTGGCGGGGCCGCGCGGCGCCACGTCCCAGATGGAGGACGGCAGATAGGAGAGGAAGCGGCGCGCCAGTGCGAAGGCCTCCTCCTCAGTCTCCACCGCATTATCCACGCCGCCCGCGCGGAGCTGAATCTCCCAGCCCCCCAGCTCGTTCTTGGTGAGCTTCTGGCCGAGGCGCTCGACCACGGGCGGGCCCGCGACGAACATGGCCGACCGGTCCTTGATCATCACCGAGAAGTGCGCGGCGGCCAGATGCGCGGCCCCCAGCCCCGCCACCGAGCCCAGGCCCAGCGCCACCCGCGGCACCGTCGCCATGTTGGCGACCACCCACTCCCAGCCGGCCACGCCCGGCACGTTGGCGCGGCCGGTGGTCTCGATGGTCTTGACCGAGCCGCCGCCACCCGAGCCCTCGACCATACGGATGAGCGGCAAGCGAAGCTCGTTGGCCATGCGCTCGCACATGAGGTGCTTGCCCTTGATGGTCGCGTCCGCCGAGCCGCCACGCACCGTGAAGTCGTCGCCGCCCACCACCACGGGCCGGCCTTCGACCCGGCCACGCCCGAAGACGAAGTTGGACGGGGTGAGATTCACCAGGTCGTTCCGTTCGTCATAGGCGGCCCGGCCCGCGATCTTGCCGATCTCGTGGAAGGAGTCCGCGTCCACGAGGCGCTCGATGCGCTCGCGAATGGTCAGGCGCCCGCCGTCGTGCTGGCGCTTCACCCGCTCGGGTCCGCCGAGGGCCTCGGCGAAGGCCTCGCGACGACGCAGCTCGTCCATCTCCGGTTTCCAGTCCATGCGGGCGATGGTAGCATGGGCAAGAGAGGGGATGACGCTGTGCGTAAGATCTTCGCGGTCGTGCTGATGGCGCTGTTCGTCGGCGTCGCGGCGATTCCGGCGGATGCCGGAGGACGTGGGGGCGGAGGTCGCCACGGCGGATCCAACCATGGGGGATTCCATCGCGGTGGCCACCACGGCGGATCTCACCACGGCGGCCACCGCGGCGGGTTCCACCACGGCGGCCACCATCATCACGGCGGACGGGCCTTCGTCGGCGTGCGATTCGGGTTCTACGGCGGCTTCCCCTTCTACGGGTATCCGTACTACGGCTATCCGTATTACGGGTATCCCTACTACGGGTATCCGTACTCTTACTATCCGCCGGCCGTGGTTTACACGGCGCCGCCGGCCTATACCGCCCCGGCGCCCGCGCCCGCCACACCCGCGATCCAGCGCGAGGTCGTGTATCCGCACGGCAAGTACGTGCTCGAGGGTGACGGCGTGAGCACGCCCTACAAGTGGCACTGGATCGCCAATACCACGGAGACTCCGCCGCCGTCCGCGCCGGCCCCCGCCGCGCCACCGGAGTCCCGCTAGGCCCGACGCCCCTTCGCCCGGCCCACGTAGCCGAGCGTCCGGTCCCGTCGCCGCGCCGCGGGATCGCGCCCGGCGGGCGCGCCGTAGCCTCCGCCGCCCGGCGTCGACACCAGCACCCGGTCGCCGCGCTCCAGCACCCACTGGCGCCGGTGGTCCACCTTCTTGCCGTTGATGCGCACGTCCCCGAGCCCGCCCGACCGCCCACCCGCGAGGCCGGGCGCGGGGAAGCGCGTGCGCTCCGCCATGAAGCTCAGCACGATCGGACGTGTCGACTCCGACTCGAAGAGCACGTCCTGGCCGAGGCCACCGCGATGCCGCCCAACCCCGCCCGAGCCCGGGCGCATGCGCTTGTAGTGGAAGAACAGCGGCGCGTTCCGCTCGGCGATCTCGACCGGCGTGCTCGAGATATTGCTGGGCCAGGAGAGCACGCTCTCGCCGTCCTTCGCGGGGGTGGCGCCCATGCCGCCGTTGTAGAAGAGCACGTTGGTGTAAGGCCGACCATCGTCGCGCACGCCCGTCTGCGCGACCGCCCAGAGGGGCGAGCCCGCCCCCGCCATCACGCGCTCGGGGATCACCTGGTGGAGCGCGCCGAGCACGAGCACCGGCACGTAGTGGCCGGTCTGCGCGCGGCTCACCACCGCGGCGGGGAACCTCGGGTTGAGGAGACAGCCCTCCGGCGCCACCACCTTCACCGGCCGGTACATGCCCTCGTTGTTCGGCAAGCCGGGCAGGAGCGCGCACCGCACCGCGTAGGCAGTCATGGCGTAGGTGTAGGCGAGCACGCAGTTGATGGCGCGCGGCTGGGCGGGCGACGTGCCGGTGAAGTCGGCGGTGATCTCGTCGCCCTTCACGGAGAGCGCGAGCTTGAAGCGATAGGGCTTCTCGAACCCGTCGGTCTCCAGCGCGTAGCCATAGGTGCCGTCCGGCACCGCGCGGATGGCCGCGCGCATCGCGCGCTCGGCGCGGCCGAAGAGCTCGTCGCCGAGGGCGTCGAGCCCGTCGAGGCGGTAGTCATCGAGGAGCCGGCGCACGCGCGCGTCCATCAGCTCGTTGGCGCTCACCTGCGCCCAGATGTCGCCCACCGTCTGGTCGGGGGTGCGGACGTTCGCGCGGATGAGGCGCAGCAAGGTCTCGTCCGCCTCACTGCCGCGTCGCAGCCAGGTGAGAGGGATGTGCAGACCCTCCTCGAAGAGCTCGCGCGCCTCGATGGCCCGGACCCGGCCTCCGATGTCCGGCATGTGCGCGGTGGTGGAGGAAAAGGCGACCAGCCGGTCGGCGCCGCCGAGGCGGTGGAAGATGGGCTTCACCAGCGAGACGTCGCTCATGTGCCCGGTGCCCTGCCAGGGATCGTTGGTGATGAGGACGTCGCCCGGCCGCATCCGCTCGGGGCCGATCTCGCGCAGGAAGTGGCGGACGGTGGCGGGCAGGGTGCCGATGAAGGATGGGATGCTCCCCGAGTTCTGGGCGAGCGCATTGCCGCACGCGTCGGTGAGGACGCAGGCGAAGTCGTTGGCCTCGTTGGAGAGCGTGGAGAAGGACGTGCGCACGATGGCCTTGGCCGCCTCGTCCACCACCGAGATGAGGCGCGTCCACAGCACTTCCAGCGTGATGGGATCGAAGGGAGCGGTCATGGGGCCCACTCGCCCAGCGTCATGACGATGTTGCCGGAGGGCGCCACCCGCGCGCCGGCGCCGGGACCGACGACCAGGGTCGAGCCCTCCTCCTCCACCACCGCGGGGCCGGTCAGAGCGTCACCCACGCCCAGACGGTAGCGGTCGTACACCGAGGTCGGGACGAAGCCGCCCGCGTCGGGGAAGTAGACCGGCCGCTCGCCCTTTCGCGCGGCGCTCGCGTCGCCGCCACGCCGGCCCTCCAGGATCACGCCGCGCCCCGCCACCGGCGCGCGCACCGCCACGCGGATGTTCAGGAACTCGACGGGTACACCGGGCGGCGTGAGCGCGAACTTGTCCCGATACGCGGACTCGAAGGCGGCGGTGAGGCGCGCGCGGTCCTCACGGGTCTCCGCGTAGGGGCCGTCCGGCAACGAGACGACGAGATCGAAGCCCTGGCCGACGAAGCGACCGTCGGCGAGCCGCTGGATGGTGGCGCGCTCCAGGGGCAGGCCGGTGTCCGCCATCACCGCGCGCGCCTCGTCCTCGAGCCGGCGGAACGCCGCCTCGAGCGCGCCCACGCTGCCCTCGTCGAGCCGGATGCCGACGGTGGCCACGCGGTCCACGCGCGCGGGGGCGACGAGCAGGCCGAGCGCGGAGGCCACGCCGGCCGCGGGCGGGCAGACCACTCGCCGCAATCCCAGCTTGAGGGCCAGCGACCACGCGTGCACCGGCCCCGCGCCGCCCGTGCAGAGGAGCGCATAGTCGCGCGGGTCGCGGCCTCGCTCGGCGACGTGCACGCGCGCGGCGGAGGCCATGCTCTCGTTGACTACGTCGTGGATGCCCCAGGCCACCAGGGTGGCGGGCAGCGCGAGCTTCGCGGCGAGCCGGTCCACCGCGGCGCGGGCGGCGGCGACGTCGAGCGCGATCTCGCCGCCCGCGAAGTAGTCGGGGTTGAGATAGCCGAGGAGGAGGTCGGCATCGGTGACGGTGGCCTCGGCGCCGCCCAGGCCGTAGGCGGCCGGGCCCGGCAGCGAGCCCGCGCTCCGCGGACCCACCTTGAGCAGGCCGATCTCGTCCACCGAGGCGATGCTGCCTCCGCCCGCGCCGATCTCGATCAGCTCGATGGTGGAGATGCGGATGGGCAGCCCGCTGCCCTCGATGAAACGCCGCTGCCTCGCGGCCTCGAAGGAGTAGGCGGTCAAGGGCTCGCCCGCGTCGACCAGGGAGAGCTTGGCGGTGGTGCCGCCCATGTCGAACGCCAGCACGTTCCCCTTTTCGGCGTCGTCGCGGCCGAAGAACGCGGCGGCGATGGCCCCCGCCGCCGGTCCCGACTCCAGCATCCGCACCGGCGCGCGCTCGGCCTCCGCGACGTGGGTCAGCCCGCCGCTCGAGAGCATGAGGAGGAGCGGCGCGGGGATCCCGGCCTCGCCGAGCCGGCGGCCCATCAGCTCGAGATAGCGCTGGGCGAGCGGCTTGATGTAGGCATTGGCGGCGGTGGTGGAGGCCCGCTCGAACTCGCGGATCTCCGGGGCCACCTCGTGGGAGGCGGTGACGGTCAGGCGCGGGAAGAGACGGGCCACGATGCGTGCTGCCGCCGCCTCGTGGCGGGGGTTGGCGTAGGCGTGGAGAAACACGATCGCGATGGACTCGGCGCCCCCCTCCACGAGCCGGCGGGCTCGCGCGCGGACGTCGTGCGCGACAAGGCGCCGGCGCACGCGCCCGTCCGCCCCGATGCGCTCCGCCACCTCGAGGCGCAGGTCGCGGGGCACGAGCGGCTCGGGCTTGGCGATGGCGAGATCGTAGAGCTCGTACTTCCGCTCGCGCCCGATCTCGAGGGTGTCGGCGAAGCCGGCGGTGGTGATGAGTCCGGTCCGCGCCCCCTTTCTCTCGATCAGTGCGTTCGTGAAGAGCGTGGTGGCGTGGATCACCATCGTGAAGTGCTGGGGCGCGAGGCCCCCTTCGCGGAGGAGCGCGCCCACGCCGGCGGCCACCGCGCGAGCGGGATCGTCGTGGGTGGTGAGGACCTTGCGGCTCCACTGCCGGCCGGACTCGTGATCGTAGACCACGAGGTCGGTGAAGGTGCCGCCGATATCTATGCCGAGGGCGTACTGGGGCACCGGCATACTATAGAGGAAACGTGATGAAGATCGCCATCGTGGGCGGCGGGCCGGCCGGGCTCTACCTCGCCCTCCTCATGAAGCGCGCGGACCCGCGTCACGAGATCCGCGTGATCGAGCAGAATCCCGAGGGCGCGACCTATGG
>JBKPDT010000096.1:0-10946 GCA_046728035.1 Candidatus Methylomirabilota bacterium
GCGTGACATAGACGACGCCGGGGCGCAGCCGCGCTACCTCCTCCGGCGAGAAGCCGCGGGCGGCGATGGCGCCAGGGCGATAGCCCTGGCTGAAGATGTCGGCCTCGCGGACGAGCGCGCGCAGCCGGTCGGCGGTGGCGCCATCGCGAAGGTCGAGCGACGTCGAGAGCTTGCCGCGCCCCATGTCCTGGACGAGCGACTCGATGCTCGGCAGACGTGGCGCGGTGACGCGCATCACCTCGCCGCCATGCTCGGCGAGCGTGCGCCCGCAGACGGGACCGGCGATCACGTGAGTCAGGTCGAGCGCGCGGACGCCCGACAGCGGACGCGCCCCCGCGGCGAGCGGCTCGGCCGGCGCGGCGCCGATCCGGAGAACCTCCAGCGGGGGGAGCATGGCGAGCGCCTCTGCGTGGGGATGGGCCCGCCACTCCTCGGGCGTGCGCAGCATCCCCGCGCACATCTGCGCGGCGACGAGAGCGTCCTCCAGCTCGGCCGCCTTCCAGCCCTCGATGGCGGCGGCGACCGCCTCGCGGGTCTCGTCGCAGCCGAGCACGCGGAGCACGCCATCGCGATGATGGGGAAAATTGCAGTGGAGCTGGATCCAGCGCCCATCGCCCGCGCGGTAGTAACCGGAGATGGGTCCCCAGGGATCGGCGGGCTTCTCGCCGTTGATGCGGAGGTAGCGCTCGCTGCGGAAGGTCGCGGCGGCTGCCCGCGCGTCCACGTCCACCGTCTGGGCGCCCCCGCCGCGGAGGCGCCAGAGCTCGGCGGCGGCCAGCGCGGAGGCGGCGATGGACGCCATGGAGGCCGTGCCCACCTGGAAGATGCCGGGGAGGATCGGATCGCCGCCCTGGAAGCGCACGCTCTCGAGCGCGAAGGGATCGCAGCCGACCCAGCGCCAGAGCTGGGCGAGGGCGATGGCGGGCGAGGTCACCGCGCGCCCGCGGCCGCGCTCAGTCGCAGTCGGCGCCGCCGGGAGCGACGACGGCGCCGCAGCGGCAGCGGCACATCAGGCGTCCGTCGATCCGGACGAGGGTCCAGAAGGCGGCGCCGCAGGCCTCGCAGTCCTGGGGCAGCACCTCGAGCACCGCCGCCTCGCCCTCGTCGAGGACCTCCGTCTCGCCCACCTCGACGGCGGCCTCGGTGGTCTCCTCCTCGCGGTCCAGCAGCTCCTCGAGGTCCGGATGCATCCAGGAGTGGCCGCAGGTGCGGCAGTGGTGCTGCTCGTCGCGGAACACGCGCTGCGCGCACCCGGTGCAGACGAACACGTCGCCGTAGAGCTCGGGCTGGCAGCGGAGCGGCTTGCTCCCGCACGCGGGACACTCCACCACGGGGGACGAGCCGAGGTAGATCACCTCGGAGGATTCGGCCATGTAAGCGCCCGAGCACACGCTCTCGACGTCGCGAGACCGGCAGGCTATGCAGGAAGGCATCGTCACCTCCTCGCCTCCACTTTACGCGGATGGAGGCCTCGGAGCAAACTCCCCGATCAGAAGCGCGAAGAAGCCAGCGTCACGTCGGCGCGCGCCCACGCCCGGCGGAAACGCGCGTCCACCGCGGTCGCCTCGTCGGTCTTGCCCTGCGCGCGCAGACTCTGGGCGAGACCGTAGAGCGACCAGCCGTTCTCCGGATTGCGCCGGAGATCCTCCCGATACGCGGCCTCCGCCTCGGCGGCGCGCCCGGCTTGCAACAGCACCGCCCCCAGGGATTGCCGTACCGGGTAGTACCACGGCGGCGGCTCGGTGAACCAGTGCCCATCCTGGATGCGAACGGCCTCGGCAAGGTGCCGGACGGCGGCGTCCTGCTCGCCGCGGCGCGCCGCCAGCTCGCCCGCGAGCACCTCGCCGGCAAGGGTGAGCATGTCGCGCGTCTTGAAGAAGCCGGCGAGCGAGCGCTGTGCCGGCACCTCGTCACGGATGCGCGTCAGGGCCGCGAGCTCGCCCTGGGCGGCCGCGCCCTGTCCCTTCGCAGCCTGGGCCAGCCCACGCGCGTAGTGCCAGACTCCGCGGGCGTAGGGAAGCTTCTCGCCCGGCGCGGGCAGGCCGAGAATCTCGTCCCAGCGGCCGAAGCGGGCCAGCGCCACGATGGGCGCGACGGGCAGCGTCTCCATGTCCGACATCTCGCCCACCATCTCCGGCGGCACCGCCGCCGCGAAGTCGCGCGCCGCGCGGAGCGTCTCCGCGCTCCGGCCCTCCATGCTGGCGGCGAGCCAGATGAAGTCGAGGTTGTGCGGGTAGTACATCATCCGGTAGATCGGGCTCGGCTCGCTCCGCGTGAAGTAGGCGCGATCGGCGGCGGCGGCGTCCACGTTCACCGCGACGGCATCGGCGTAGCGCCCCACGCGGTAGTAGATGTGCGAGGGCATGTGGACGAGATGGCCGGCGCCGGGGAGCAGCCCCCGCAGCCGGTCGGCGGCGGCGGCGGCCTTGCCGGGATCCTGGCTGGCCTCCACCGCGTGGATGTAGAGGTGGAGCGCGCCGGGATGGTTCGGGTTGGCGGCGAGCACGCGCTCGAGGGTGGCCACGATCTCCTCGGTGCCGGGCTGGGGCTGGCCATCGGGCGTCCACAGGCTCCACGGCCGGAGATTCATCATGGCGTCGGCGAAGAAGGTCGCGGCTTCCAGGTCGTCGGGGAACTGGCGGGCCACCGCCCGCATGGCGGCGGCATAGGCGCGGTCGAGCTGCGCACGATCGCTCCCCGGTTGGTGACGCCGCACGAGGGCCTCGATGATCCCGCGCTCGGCCGGCGTCGCGCGCGTGGACAGCGCGAACGCCTTCTGCGTGGCCTCCCATGCCCCCTTCTCGCGCTCGGGATTGGTGGGGTCGTTGTAGTTCGACCCGTAGGTCATCGCGATGCCCCAGTGGCACATCGCGCAGGTGGGATCGAGCCGCGCCGCCTCGCGAAACGCGCGCTGGGCCTCGAGGTGGTTGAAACCGTAGGTGAGGCGCAGCCCCTGGTCGAAGTACTCCTGCGCGCGCGGGGATGCGGTGGTGATCTTGTACCGGTAGGTCCCGAGATCGGTCAGGAGCGGGGGAGCCGTCGCAGCCACCGCGGGAGCGGGAGCCGCAGGAGGATGATGCTGGGAGTGCCCTGGGGGCTGGCTCGTGCAGCCGGCGGTCAGCGCGAGCCAGACGATCGCGAGAAGGCGCGGTGACAGCTTCATGGCGTGATCCTCCTGTACCGTCAGCGCGGCTTGTCGCCCGCGAGGGTGATGCGATGCATGAGGCGCCGGTGCCCCTGATAGTCGTTCACCGCGTTGTGCTGGACGCAGCGATTATCCCAGAAGGCGATGGAGCGCGGCCGCCAGCGGAAGCGGCAGGTGAATTCCGGCCGGATCTGGTGGCGGAAGAGGAAGTCGAGGAGGGGCGCGCTCTCCTCGCGCGTCAGCCCCTCGATCCCCACGGTGTGCGCGACATTGACGTAGAGCGCCTTGCGTCCGGTCTCCGGGTGCGTGCGCACGATCGGGTGGCTCGCCACGTACTCCTGGCGCGCATCGGCGCGCCCGCTGTCCTTCATCCGGTCCTCGCGCGTCTTCGACACATCGGCGCTCGCCGAGCTGTTCACTCCGCTCAGGCCGTCGAGGAGGCGCTTCATCCCGTCGGAGAGCGCCTCGTACGCCAGATACATGCTCGCGAAGAGGGTGTCGCCGCCCGCGGGCGGGACCTCGCGCGCGATGAGCATGGAGGCCATGGGCGGGACGTCGAGATAGGCGGTGTCGGAGTGCCAGATGCCGCCGAAGTTGACGCGCTCCTCCGCGAGCTTGAGCACGGGGATGATCTCGGGATGCTCGGGCAGGCCCTTCACGAAGGGGTACTCGATGGGCTCGCCGAAGCGGCGGGCGAAGGTGAGGAACGCGGCGGGCGGGAGATCCTGGTCGCGGAAGAAGATCACGCCGTGGGCGAGCCAGGCCCGGCGGATGGCGGCAACGGTCTCTTCGGCGAGCGGTTTCGCGAGATCGACGCCGGAGATCTCGGCGCCGAGCGCGCCCGCGATGGGCTCTACCGACACGGACTGGGCGATCATGCGCGCCTCCCGGTGCGCCTCAGGCGGGCGTGAAGGCGGGCACCGGTGGGCCACCGTCCGTCGGCTTGAACACCACGCGCACGCGCTGGCCGATGCGGATCCCGTCGAGGTCGCAGTCCACGATATTGGTCATCATGGTGATGCCCTCTTCGAGCGTGACGTAGGCGATGGCGTATGGCACCTCCGCCCGTCGCATCACGCTCCAGGAGTAGATGCTGCCGAGGCCGGACGCGGCCTGCCACTCGGTGCGGTCGCTCCCGCAGAAGGGACAGAGCGCGCGGGGATAGTAGTGGAGCTGGCTGCACGCGACGCACTTCTTCAGGAGCAGCCGTCCATGGGCGGCGCCCTCCCAGAAGGCGGTGGTCTCGGGATTGGGTTGGGGCGCGGGGATCTTCCGCTCGGCGGCGGCCATGGCCTACTCGCGCTCCATGATGACGGTGGCACTGCCGTGGCGGGTGCCGAGCGAGCCGCCGGTGCCGTGGGCGAGCGCCACGTCGCAGTTGCGCACCTGTACCTTGGGATGCGCCTCGCCGCGGAGCTGCCGCACCGCCTCGATCACCTTGGTCATGCCGCCGCGGTTGCCGGGATGATTGTTGCAGAGCCCGCCGCCGTCGGTATTGAAGGGCAGGCGGCCCGCGCCGGAGATCAGGTTGCCGTCGGCGACGAAGCGGCCGCCCCCACCCTTCGAGCAGAAGCCCAGGTCCTCCAGGCAGATCAGCACGGTGATGGTGAAGCTGTCGTAGATCGACACGTACTTGATGTCGCCGGGCTTGACGCCGGCCTCCTCGAAGGCGATGGGCCCGGAGCGCGCCGCGCCCGTATAGGTGAGATCGATCCGGCCGCCCATCTGGTGCTTGGGCGCCTCGCCCGCCCCGAGCACGCGCACGCGCGGCCGTTTGAGGCTCTTCGCCACCTCGGGCGACACCACCACGAGGGCGCCGCCCCCGTCGGTGATCACGCAGCAGTCGAGGCGGTGGAGCGGGTCGGCGATCATGGGCGAGCCCACCACATCCTCCACCGTCACCACCTCGCGGAGCAGGGCATGGGGATTGTGCTGGGCGTGCTGCGAGGCCGCCACCTTGATCCAGGCGAGCTGCCCGCTCGTGGTCCCGAACTCGTGCATGTGCCGCTGGGCGGCCATCGCGTACAGGTTCACCACGGTGGGGCCGAACGGGTACTCGAACTGCACGTCGGGCGCGGCCGCGCCGTAGTTGCGGGGCGCGGTGCCGGTGGCCATGCCCTCCGCCCGCGGCCGTCCCGCCAGCGTGACGAGGGCCACCCGGCACTTGCCGGCGGCGATGGCCTCCGCCGCGTGCCCCACGTGGACCACGTAGGAGGACCCGCCCGTCTCGGTAGTATCCAGATGCCGGAGCTTGAGGCCCATGTAGTCGGCCATGGAGAGCGGGCCCAGCCCCGGCGCATCCCCCGCGCAGAAGTAGCCGTCCACGTCGTCCTTGGTGAGCCCCGCGTCGAGGAGGGCACCGCGGGCGACCTCGGCGTGGAGCTGGGCGAGCGACTTGTCGTCCGCCTTGCGGGTGGGGTGCTCGAATGCGCCGGCGATATAGGCCTTGCCCTTGATGGTCATGCCGGGATTCTACGCGAGCGCGGCCCGGGCGCGCACCATCGGATCGGATGCCTCGAAGCGCGCGCGATCGGCCTCGTCGAGCTGGCGCGCGACCGATTCGAGGGCGGCGAGCGCGCGCGTGGCGGCGGCGCGGCTCTCCTCGCGGCGGCCCGTCGCGCCGAGCAGGCGGGCCAGGGTGAGTGCCGCCCGCCACGCCATGGGAGCGGCGCCGATTCGCTCGGCAAGCGCCTCGACCTCCGCGAGCAGGGGGACCGCGGCATCGGGCCCCTCGATGGCGGCCAGCGCCTCGGCCTCCACCCGTCGCGCCTCCCCAACGAACACCTGCATCCAGGGGGCTCGGGTCGCCGCGTCTCGCGCCATCACCAGCGCCCCGCGGGCGTCGCCCGAGCTCAGCTGGATACTCGCCCGCAACCTCAAGGGCTGCACCACGTAGTACAGCAGGTCCCCGGCGGCGGCGACGGCCGCGGCGAGCAGCGCGTCGGCCTCCTGGGGGCGCCCCAGGGCGATCAGGTCCTCGCCGAGATTCGACCGCGCCGCCGCGATCCAGATATTGGTGCCGAGGCGCTCGGCGATCTCTCGCATCTCTTCATGGAGGCGCAGAGCTCCGGCGGCGTCGCCGACGCCGAGTCGCGCGCGCCCGAGCATGGACAGCGCCATCGCCGTCCACTCGCGATGATCGATCGCGCGCGCGACGGCGAGCGCCGTTTCCGCTTCCTGCCAGGTGAGCCGGTAAAGGCCGCTCGGCAGCGCGATCTCGGCGAGAGCCGCGCGCGCGAACGCCTCCGCGGCCCGCGCGCCGCTGCTGAGCGCCAGATCCAGCGCGCGGCGGATGAAGGGCTCCGCCGCGCGCCAGCCGTCCCGATAGCCGTGACCGTAGGCGAGGTTGATGAGGGACGCGGACTCGGTGACCAGATCCCCGAGGGCGTGGAGCCGCCGCGCCGCCTCCTCGGATTCCGTCATGCCGCGCTCGAATTCACCGGCCAGCACGGAGCGCATGCCGAGCATGTCCAACGTCTTGGCCTGGCCCACCTCGTCCCCGAGCTCCTCGAAGAGGCGGCTGGCCGCTTCCAGCTCCGCGAGGCTCTCGCGGCCGCGCGCGACGTTGAGCAGCATGATCCCCAGCCGGGCGCGGGCCTCGGCCAGCGCCCGCGGGTCGCCGACGCCGGCCAAGGCCGCCACGGATTCGCGGATCAGGGCCAGGCCCGTGGCGTAGTCGCGGTGCCCGCCCCAGAGGGCGCCCAGGGCACCCAGCAGACGGCCGCGCGCGAGCGTGTCCCCCCGCGCATCCGCGCGGCCCAGCGCGGTCTCCAGGTCGGCACGCGCGTGCTCAAAGTCCCCGAGGATCTCGTGGACCTGTGCTCGCGCCTTGAGAAGCTCCACCTCTTCCCCGCGGTCGCCCCCAGTCCGCTCCACGGCGGCGAGCGCCTGATCGAACCGGACGAGCGCCTCCTGATTGGCGAAGACCTGCCGCGCCGACTCCGCCGCCATGCGCGCATGGTGCGCCGCCTCGCTCCAGGCTTCGGCCTCCTGGAAGTGGTAGGCGAGCACGGGGGCCAGCTCGCGGACGCGCTCCGGATCGAGAGCCTGGAGGGCTTCCGCCGCCCGGCGGTGCAGCGCACGCCGGCGCGGCGCGATCAGCGTCGCGCGCGCCACGTCCTGGGTGAGCGCGTGCTTGAACACATAGACGGGCTCGCCCGCCTCGCTCCGCTCGTAGAGGAACTCCAGCCTGGCGAGCTCCGCCATATGCAGCTCGAGGTCGCGGGCCGGCCCCTCATCCTCCACCGCCCGAAGGAGCCGCAACGAAAATTCGCGCCCCAATACCGAACCCGTCTGAACAATCCGCTTGGGACCTTCTCCCAACCGGTCGATTCGGGCCGTCAGGACCCCATGGACCGTATCCGGCACCTGGAAGCCGCTGCCCACCTGATCCCCCACCACCCGTGCGAGCTCCTCGAGGAAGAAGGGGTTGCCCTCCGCCTTGTCCAGGATGAGCCGGGCCCGCGGGTCCGCCGTCCCCATCCCCGGCAGCACCTCGCTCACGATGGCCAGGCTCTCCTCGGGACCCAGCGGGCGGAGGGCGAGCTGGGTGGCATAGGAGCGGTCCATCCACGGGGGGCGGTAGCCCGGCCGATAGGTCGCGAGCAGCATCACCCGCGCCGCGGCGAGGCGCTCCACCAGCGAGGCGAGATAGGCCTCCGAGGTCTGGTCGACCCAGTGCAGGTCCTCGAGGAAGAGCACCAGCGGCGCTCGCCGGCTCATCCGGATGGTCAGCTCGCGGAGCGTGTCGAAGGTCCGCGCCATGATGACCTCCGGGCCGAGCCCGGCCAGGGGATCGGCGGCGGTCTTCATGCCGAGCAGATGCAGGAGGTACGCGTCGCGATCGCTCCCGCCGAGTCCCTGCTCGTCGAGCTTGGCCCGGACGTGGGCCGCCACCTGCTCGGGCGTGTCGGCATCGCCGACGCCGCAGGCCGCGCGCACCAGGTCCAGCACGGGGAGATACGGGATGGCGCTGCCGTACGAGAGGCAGCGCCCTTCGAGCACGGTGACGCCGCGGGCGTCGAGGATGCGTCGAAGCTCGAGGGCGAGGCGCGACTTCCCCGCCCCCGGCTCGCCCACCAGGCCGACGGCCTGGCCGCGTCCCGTCGCGACCTGGGCCAGGAGATCCCCGAGCGCGGCCACCTCGCGGTCGCGCCCGACGAAGCGGCTGAGAAGGCGGCCGCCGGCGGTATCGAGCGCGGAGCGCCGCGCGCCGCGCCCGGTCAGCTCGTGGACGACGAGCGGCTCGGTCCGCCCGCGGATGGCCATCGGGCCGCGCGGGGTTAGCGCCGCGTAGCCCTCGACGAGCCGCGCCGTCGCATCGCTCACAAGGATGCGGCCCGGCTCGGCGGCTTGCTGGAGCCGCGCGGCGAGGTGGGTGGTGTCGCCCACCGCGGTGTAGTCCATGCGGAGGTTGTCACCGATGGCCCCGACCACCACGAAGCCCGTGTGCAGCCCCATCCGCAGCACCAGGCGCACGTCCTCTCCGGCGTCGAGCGCGACGGGGCACGCGTCCATCGCGCGACGGATGTCGAGGGCGGCGAGGACGGCGCGGCGGGCATGATCCTCGTGCGCGAGCGGCGCGCCGAAGAGCGCCATGAAGCCGTCGCCGAGGAACTGATTCACCGTGCCCTCGTAGCGGTGCACCTCGCCGAGGGCGGTCTCGAAGAAGCGGCTGAGGAGGGCGTGCATGCGGTCCGGGCCCAGCCGCTCGGCGAGCGCGGTGGAGTTGACGAGATCGCAGAAGAGCACGGTGACGGGCTTGCGCTCGCCCTCCATCGCGCTACGGGAGGTGAGGATCTTCTCGGCGAGATGACGCGGAGTGTAAGACTCGGGGGCGGATCGCGTGTCCGCCGTGGCGGGCGCGTCGACGGCGCGCCCGCAGCCCGGGCAGAAGCGCGCGCCGTCGGGGAGGCCGGCCCCGCAAGCCGCGCATTGCGCGCCGAGACGGCTCCCGCAGCCGACGCAGAACCGCGCGCCGGGCGGATTCTCGTGCTGGCAGCGCGGGCATTGGGGGCTGGAGCGGGCCGCCATGCCGGAATTATGGCATTCCTCCCGATCGGCCGCTCCGCATCGGGCACGGGCCCCGACGCTGGCGCTCCCGCCCGCTCAGTCGATCGTCTCGCCGCCCCTTCGGGCTCCGGGAAAATTCTCCGGTTCACGCGCTCTTAGCGGCGGGCCACCGCGAGGCCAAGCCTTCTGGCATGGATCTCGCTCCTCGCGCCAACATGCCTGCAATCGCGACGGACGGCACGACGCTTTCCTTCTTCCACACGGGGGCGGGGGCACCGGTGGTGTGCCTCCACAGCTCCGCGGGCTCGAGCGGGCAGTGGCGCCGGCTCGGTACCGAGCTCGAGCAGCGCTACCACGTGCTCGCCCCGGACCTCCACGGCCACGGCGGGACGTCGCCCTGGACGTACTCGCGCCCGATGCGCCTCGCCGACGAGGTCGCGCTGCTGAGGCCGCTCCTCGCGGCGCTGCCCTCGCCCTTGCACCTCGTCGGCCACTCGTACGGCGGCGCGGTGGCGCTGAAGATGGCCCTCGCGATGCCCGAGCGGATCCGGAGCCTCACCCTCATCGAGCCGGTGCTGTTCGCGCTGCTCCGCCGTCAGGGCGAGCACGCCGCGTACGCGGAGATCAGTCAGATCGCCGAGGGCTGCGTGAGCGCCGTCCAGGCGGGACGTCCGGCGGCGGCGGCTCGGCTCTTCGTGGACTACTGGAACGGCCCGGGCTCATGGGCGCAGCTCCCCGATCATGTGCGCGCCGTCGTCGAGCGCGCCATTCCGTCGGTGGCGCGCCAGTGGGGGGCGATCTTCTCGGACTCCACCTCGCTCGACGACTGTCGCGACCTCCGCGTGCCCACCTTGCTCCTCGGGGGCGACCGCAGCCCCTCCCCCGCCCGTCAGGTGGGCCAGATCCTCGCGGACACGCTGCCCGACGCCATCCAAGGGGTGGTCGCGGGGGCCGGCCACATGGCGCCGCTGACGCACGCGGCCGCGGTGAACGCCGCCATCGCCGCGCATCTGGGACGCCATCCAGCGGGAGTCGTCGCCGCCGCCTGACTGGGCTTCAACGCGGGCCGGGAGCGTGCTAGGCTCCCGCCAGCCATGCCCCGCGTCCTCACCGTCGGCGCCGCCCAGCTCGGTCCCATCGCGCGAAGCGAGACCCGCGCGGACGTGGTGAAGCGCCTCCTCGCTCTTCTCGCTCAAGCCCATGCGCGCGGGTGCGACCTCGTGGTCTTCCCCGAGCTGGCGCTGACGACCTTCTTCCCCCGCTGGTGGATGGAGGAGCAGGCGGAGATCGACGCCTTCTTCGAGCGCGAGATGCCGGGACCGGAGACGCGGCCTCTGTTCGACGAGGCGCGGCGACTCGGCATCGGCCTCTGCCTGGGCTATGCCGAGCTCACGACGGAGGACGGTCGCACGCGCCGCTACAACACCTCCATCCTGGTGGACCGGGCGGGATCCGTCGTCGGGCGCTATCGAAAGATCCACCTGCCGGGCCATGCCGAGCACGAGCCCTATCGCGCCTTCCAGCACCTCGAGAAGCGCTACTTCGACGTCGGCAATCTCGGCTTCCCGGTGTGGCGGGCCTTCGACGGGATCGTCGGCATGTGCATCTGCAATGATCGGCGCTGGCCGGAGACCTATCGCGTGATGGGCCTCCAGGGGGTTGAGCTGATCTGCCTCGGGTACAACACGCCGGTGCACAATCCGCCCGCGCCGGAGCACGATCTCCTCGGCCCGTTCCACAACCACCTCGTGATGCAAGCGGGCGCCTACCAGAACGCGACCTGGGTGGT
>JBKPDT010000097.1:0-6375 GCA_046728035.1 Candidatus Methylomirabilota bacterium
GGCCGATCTGCAGAGCCCGGAGCTGCGGCCGATGATCAACCGCTACGTGCGGGGCCGCGCCGGGGTCTCCGCCGAGGAGCGCATCGCGCTCTTCAAGCTCGCCTGGGACGCGACCGGCGAGGCCTTCGCCCAGCGCATGGCCCAGTACGTGCGCTTCTACTCCGGCGACCCGATCCGCCTCATCGCGGGCTTCTACGCCCAGTACGAGAAGGGACCGCTCCTCGAGCTGGTCGAGCGCGCGCTCGGCCACCGCGACGGCGTCCCGCTGCCGATCACCCCCGACGATCCCGGCGCGCCCATCCCCTACCAGCCGGGCACGCGCGGCATGGCCGGCACCTACGCGGCAACCTCGCTGCCGAATCAGCGCTCGTCTTAGCTCGCTCGCGCCGCGCCGGCCCAATTGCGCGAAAAACCTACGCTCGGAGCGTGCCTTCAAGCCCCGAACAGGTCGCGCTGACTCTCGCCGGGCTTGCCTACCGAGGAAAATCCCCTTGACACGGCGGTTGGCCGCACTGTACCTGACGGACGCGAGAACCGGCGCGCGGAGGGGGGGTGCCGAGAGGGGGTGTTCCGTCACAATAGGGCCCCTATTCCGTCCTACGCTAAGCTGAAGGGGTAGTGCGTCTCGCCGGCCCTCGGCGGCGACGAGACGAGAGCAGATCATGTGTTCTTTCCTTCCCTGGGCCAATGCCCCCGCCGCCGTGGCGGGGTCGGACAAGGAGGGCCACTCATGCGACGCACTCGCGATCTCTCCCAGTACCGCGACATCCTTCCTTATGCGAGCGAGATCTTCGGCGTGTACCAGCCCATGCTCGGATGGCGGTCGCGACGGATCCAGGGGCGCATCGAGAAGGGCTTCCGGGGCGACCTCGCCCGCGTGTTCGGGTCACTGTATGGCCGGTTCAAAGGCCGGTTCGAGTTCAGCCTCGACGACCGGCGCTCGCTCGAGGCGATCCGGCGGCTCGAGCCCGCCGAGCTCCGCTCGGGCGACCAGCTTCTCGGCGGCAGCTTCGTCTTGGAAAGCGTCGCCCGCGGCCTGCCTCCACTCGAGGACTACAAAGACACTGTCTGGAATGACGCGATCCGGCCCGAGCGCATTCAGGACACGCTGCGGACAACAGTCGTGCCCGAGGTCACGCGCTGGCACCACACCGCGGTGGCTCGCGGAAGCCAGGAATCCCGCGGGACCGCAGTCCGGACGGACGACGGCCTTAACGAGCAGGTGGCGGAGCAGCTGAACCGCGAGTCCGCCGTCGCCGGCCTCCTGCTGTACCTCAAAGCCAACAACCAGCTCGACGTGCTGAAGCGGATCTTCTACAAGCCGGACGAGCACCTGGGCCGCCTGCTGCAGATCCTCCGGTACCAGGACCCGCTCGAGTGGCTCGACCCCTTCCGGGATATCGAGCGCGTCTCGATGTCGCCGATCGGCATCGTGCACCTGTTCCGCCAGTACTTCTTCGAGTTCGATACGTTCCTGGGGCCACCGGTCGGGCACGTGTGGCTGAGCCCGGGCGCCAACGTCGAGCTGGTGGAGATCAGCACGCGGCGGACTCGCGTCGAGCGCACGACCGAGACGCAGGTGGAGACCGTCGTCAAGACGGAGGAGACGACGACGGAGAAGGACGAGATCGCCGACGCCGTCAAGGAGGACAACCGGTCCGCCACGACGTTCGGGGTGAGCACCACGGCCAACCAGGCCTGGATCGGCGGCAGCGCGAGCGCGACCGCCAGCTTCAACCTCGTCGGTACCCAGGCGAAGGCGCGCGAGACCACGCACCGGCGCATGCGTCAGCAGACCGAGAAGCTCTCGACCGAGATCCGGAAGAACGTGAAGACGACGTTCAAGGTCGTGACCGAGGCCACCGACACCTCGAGCAAGCGATACATCCTGGCCAACACGACCCAACAGCTGATCAACTACGAGATGCGGCGCAAGATGCGCCAGGTCGGCGTGCAGGTGCAGGACATCGGCACCTATCTCTGCTGGCAGACCTACGTCGACGACCCGGGGCGGCAGCTCGGCGTCGCCAAGCTGGTGCACCTCGCCAAGGAACCGGACGTCGGGAGTGTGCCGCCGCCCGAAGCCGTCCCGATGCCGGGCACCGTCGTCACCGAGCACGACATCGAGATCCCCTTCGTGCCGATGACCCAGGACACCGATCCGGCCGAGGACATGGACGAGACCTATGAGAATGGCAAAGAGATCGTCGTCGAGGACGTCAACGAGGACAAGGAGGAGGAGATCCAGACGAATTTCGCGGGCTTCTTCGCCGAGTGCGACCAGGCGGGCTACCAGTATGGCAGTCTCATCCAGTTCGACTACGGCGGGAACGACATTCGGCTCAGCGTCTTCGGAGTTGTCGAGGAGCAGCCGGGGCGGATCCGGTTCAGCATCCACGTGGACCACGTCAACTTCCGGAACGTGTCGCCGCTGCGGGTGAAAGCCAAGGTGACCTGGGGACCGACGGCGGACGCCGTGACGGCGATCAACGCCCAGAACAAGGCGAACATCGACCGGTTCAACGAGCAGACCCGGCTGGCGTTCCAGCGGGCGTTCGTCGACGCCGCGCGGGATCGTATCAACAAGGCCGGCAGCGTGACCCCGCGACCGTTCGATGAGCTCCGGGAGGAGGAGCGCATCGTGGTCTACCGGGCGCTCGTCCAGGACATGCTGACGAAGGACCTGCCGATGCCGGACGACCGCACGCGGCACGCCGTCGCCGAGCTGCTGAACGCCATCTTCGACGTGGACAAGATGCTGTATTTCGTGGGGCCCGAGTGGTGGCGCCCGCGCCTCCATCAGAGCCACCAGGCGCTCGGCGGCATCCGCGAGCCATCACCGGTGCCGGTGCCGGAGCCCTTCCCCGAGCCGGCCACGAACGGGGTGAAGAAGATGGTGCTATCGCAGCCCACCAGCATCTATACCCAGCTGAAGTCGGATGCGCTGAGCAAGGTGGTCAGCGGCTTGCCAGTTGACGCTTTGGGCAAGGTGGCCATCGGCCTGCACGGTCTCGTCGGGGACACCCAGATCGCCTCCATGGACAGGGTGAGCTGGGGCGGGGAGAGCCGGACGGACAGCTACTACATCACGGAGGAGTCGGCGCCGGCGCGGCTCGGCGCCTCCCTCGGCTGGCTGCTCCAGCTGGACGGCGACAACCTGCGCAACGCGTTCCTCAACGCCCCGTGGGTGAAAGCGGTGCTCCCCATCCGGCCCGGCAAGGAGCGCGCCGCGATCAATTGGCTCCAGCGTCTGCACGTGGAAGGTACCGACGGCCTCGGCGACACCTACGTGGCGCCGGCGGACGAGCTCGCCCAGATCCCGCACGCGGGCTCCGTCGTCACGATCCGCGATGCGATCAACCACCTCTGCGACATCGTCGCGGAGAAGCATGAGGCGGCGCTGCAGGTGGGCCGGTATCCGAGCGACGAGATCAACGACGACAACCGCGTGTCCTCGACGCCGATCGAGAAGGTCTACGAGCATGGGTTCTACCCGCTCCAGGGCGGCTTTCGCGCGACGCCGGGGACGGAGGGGTTCGAGGTGTTCGACCAGTGGGTGGAGGTCCTACCGACGGACCAGATCGTCCCGGTGGAAGTCGCGTACGACCCGAAGACCGGCCGGCAGCTCTGAGCGGGAGCCCGCGCCGTGCCGATCAATCCGATCCAGCAGCCGGCGGCGCCACGGGCGATCGATCGAGCCGTGGTGGGCCGGCGCGTCGCGCTGATCGTCGCGGGAGTCAACTTCCCCGGGCCGATGCACCGGAGCGTGAACGTCCCGGCGAAGGACCTGACATACTTCGGGCGCGCGAAGAACTACGTGAGCTACGCGCTCACGAGCGGCCTGGTCAATCGCGTCGTGCTCTTCGAGTTTCTGACGGGTAAGGTGGTGACCTTCTTCCTGAAGGGGGCGGCGCAGGTCGAAGAGGTGAGGCAGCCCAACGACGCGCTGGTCTTGAAGAACTACCGCTACGAGGTCGACGGGCGCCTCACCCTGAAGCCGCCGGCCAATGTGCCCGACGAGGAACGACACCAGCGGTACTACACTGCCATCCACGAGCTCGCCATACACTTGACCGGCAACCCCAAGGGCGATGTCCGGAAGAAGGACTACGAACTCTGGACGGACCTCACGGACCCACGCGAGGACAGCCTGTCCGTCGCGGATGTTTACGCGAGTATCGCGTCGTCGATAGCGGGGACGGTCCGCGAGGTTCACTTCATCGGCCATGCGTTCCATCAGGGGCCGATCATCGTGAATACATCCCAGCAGCCGTCGAAGGAGTACGACAAGGACGCCCGGGCCGATGACTTCTGGAATCCGGACCTGCGCCACGTGTTCGGCAAGAAGAACCGGCCGCGGTTTCGCGCCGCCTTCACCCCCGACGCGGTGCTGACGATCTGGGGCTGCGAGGACGATCCGAAGGCGAAAGCGCTGATCGTCACGGCGGAGGGCAAGGTGAAGGCGGGCCAGCCCATCCAGACCGAGCTCGCGGAGCTGAAGAAGCTCCTCACGAACACGTATGCGGCCAAGCTCGCTGGGGTGTGCGAACGGACGGTGTACGCGCCACTGCCCGGCACCTCCTCGGTGCACGAGGGGGAGCGGAACGACGATCCGACCCCCATCTCCTTCACGCCGACCCTGATGCACGTCAACCTGAAGCAGTGCGGCCACATCCTGGAGTTCTACCGGAAGCACCTCGGCATTGCCTTCGCGACCGCCGGCGCTCACAAGGGTAATCCCCCTTCCACCTTCGGCCGGGGGTACGCGATCTATCAGCCCCGCCCCGTCAGGTGACCCCCAACGATGGGTATGCGGCACGATGGGCAGGATGTGCAGATAGCCGCCCACATCAGCCGTTCATCCAGGGATCACCCAGGAAGTTGCTCCCAACGAGAGCCAAAGCAACCCAAAGGTCGCTCGTTCAAATCCAGCCCGCGCAACCACTCCACGGCAAACAGCACTCCCAAGGACCATGGCACGAGGGAGGGAATCATGGCGGACGTGTCGCCCGATCTGTTCATTGACGCTGTGCTCGCCTACCAGCAGACCGCCGCGATCAAGGCTGCTGTCGAACTTGACCTCTTTTCCAAGGTTGCGAGGGGCACGAACACGGCCGCGGCGCTCGCGAAGCGAACCGGAGCGGCGGTGCGTGGCATCCGCATTCTTTGCGACTACCTGATGGTCCGCGGCCACCTTGAAAAGCAGGGTGACGAGTATCGGCTTACCCCATCGACGGCCGTGTTCTTGG
Source organism: Candidatus Methylomirabilota bacterium (assembly GCA_046728035.1). Classification (GTDB taxonomy): domain Bacteria; phylum Methylomirabilota; class Methylomirabilia; order Rokubacteriales; family CSP1-6; genus DASRWT01. The sequence continues at coordinate 5,250 of JBKPDT010000097.1, forward strand.
ACCGAAGGTCCCCGTCCTGGATTGGCAGCATCGTCGAGTACCTGGCCGCGCCCGAGATGATGGGTCTCTTCCTGGACGATCCGGCGTCTTATGTCCGCAACGGCGGCTCGATCGGGTTGGCGAATAATGCGCCGGATCACCCGATCTGGGTGACGTTTGCACGGGCCATGGTCTCGTTCCGGACTCCCGTCGCTACGAGTGTCGCATCGGAGCTGGCGCGCTGGTCTCCGCGCAAGGTGCTCGATATCGCCGCGAGCCACGGCATGTTCGGCATCGCGATTGCGCGAGCCGTTCCGGGCGCGGAAATCACGGCCGTCGATTGGCAGGCCGTCCTTTCCGTCGCACGAGAGAGTGCCGAGGCGGCCGGGGTGTCGGATCGCTATCACACGTTGGCGGGGAGCGCGTTCGAAGTGGAGTGGGGCAGCGGGTTCGATCTGGTTCTGCTGGCCAACTTCCTTCACCAACTTGATCATGAAACCTGTGTGGCCCTCCTTCGAAAGGTTCGTGAGAGCCTCGTCTCTGGAGGCCGCGCTGCCGTGGTCGAGTTGGTGCCGAACGAAGACCGGGTGTCCCCACGATTCCCGGCCATGTTCTCATTCCAGATGCTTGGTTCGACGCCGCAAGGTGAGGCGTACACGGCCCGTGAGTTTGAGGACATGGGTCGAGCGACAGGATTTGGAAAGGTGACCGTGACGTCGCTACCGCCAACTCCGCAGAGCCTCATCTTGTTCGAGTAGGCATGATTGTGGGAACGATTCAGGCGGCGACAAGGACTCCTCAGCCCCCCTGTGCCGACCAGCGGCCCGAGTTCCTCCCTTTCGACGCCACCTGAGCTCACTGGGTCGCCTGGGCAATCGCTTGACAGAAAACCGTCGATTTGATACTCCCTCCTACTGACGGTTCGATCCGATCCGCCCGGTAGCCAGGATTTCGAGGTTAGGCGATGCGGCGGGCCGCCCGCAAACGTACGACACGCCAGTTGGAACAGGTGTTCAAAGCTCTCCAGGGCGATCACACTCACCCGTTCGCCCATGAGATCTACCAGCGGGTTCACAAAAAGCTGCCTCGGATCAGTCTCGCCACCGTTTATCGCAACCTTCACAGTCTCGTCGACGAGGGTAAGATC
>JBKPDT010000098.1:0-3697 GCA_046728035.1 Candidatus Methylomirabilota bacterium
GTCCCCGGCGGCGTCGCCAAAGGTCACGAGCACCGCCCCCACCTTGACGCTCTGGCCCGGCGCGACGTGGATCTTCTCGATCCGCCCGCCTACCGGCGACGGGATCTCGACCTTGGCCTTGTCGGTCTCGACCTCGAGGAGGGGGGCGTCCTCGGCGATCACGTCACCCTCGCGCACGAGGACCTCGACGATCTCCGCTTCGGTGAGGCCCTCGCCGAGGTCCGGAAGCCTGAACTCTCGGGGCATGCCGGGCTAGTACGCGAGCGTCTCGCGCGCGGCGGCGATCACGCGCGCGGCGTCGGGAACATTGGCCTTCTCCCGCGCGAACCCGGGGAACGGCACGTCGTACGCGGCCACGCGGTGGACGGGGGCCTCGAGGGACAGGAAGGCGCCTTCCATGATGGACGCGGCGATCTCCGCGCCCGGACCGAAGCTCCGAGGCGCCTCGTGGACCACCAGCGCGCGTCCCGTCTTGCCCACCGAGGCGGCGAGGGCCTCGCGGTCGAGCGGCGAGATGGTGAGGAGGTCCACGATCTCCACCTCGACGCCGTCCTCGATGGCGAGCGTCTCCGCCGCCTCGCGCGCCACGCGGACCATGGCCCCGTAGCAGACGATGGTGAGGTCGCCGCCCTCGCGGTCGAGGCGCGCCTTGCCGAGCGTCACGGTCTCCGGCTCATCGGGCACCTCCTCCTTGGCGGCGTGGTAGAGGGCCTTGGCCTCGAAGAAGATGACGGGGTCGGGATCGCGAATGGCGGCGGCGAGGAGGGCGCGGGCCGTGCGCGGCCCCGACGGGATCACCATCTTGAGCCCGGGGACATGGGCGTAGAACTGCTCCTCACTCTCCGAGTGATGCTCGAGCGCGCGCACGCCGCCGCCATAGGGCATCCGCACCACCATCTGGCACTGGAAGCGCCCCTGGGAGCGCTGGCGGTAGCGCGCGGCGTGGTTTTCGATCTGGTGGAAGCACTGGAAGGCGAAGCCCGAGAACTGGATCTCGCAGACCGGCTTGAGCCCGTAGAGCGACATCCCCACCGCCGTCCCCACGATGGCGGCCTCGGCGAGGGGGCTGTCGATGACCCGCCGCGAGCCGAACTGCCGCTGCAGGTCGTCGGTGACGCGAAAGACGCCCCCGTCCACTCCCACGTCCTCGCCGAGGACGAGCACGTCGGGATCGCGCTCCATCTCCTGCTGGAGCGCCAGGTTGAGCGCCTTCACCATGTTGAGCTTGCCCATGCCGGCGCCCGCGGGTCCGTCTTCCCCTATCGCCTGGTAGTTCGCTGGCCGCGCATGGGCACGGGCGTCTCGCCCGCGCCGCCTGGAGCGGGTGGCGCCTGACCGCGCAGCCGTTCCGCCACCTCGGCGCGCTCCGCCTCGAGCGAGACCGGCGGCTCGCCGTAGGCGTGCGCGAACATGCCGAGCGGATCGGGCGGTCCCATCGCCTCGAATCGCGCCACCGCGGCGGCGATCTCGGCGTCCACGTCGGCCTCCACGCCAGCCACCGCGACGTTGCGCTTCTCGAGGTAGGCGGTGAAACGGGTGAGCGGGTCCTTCCGCTCCCAGGCCTTCACCTCTTCCTCCGACCGGTACTTGGTGGGGTCGTCGGCGGTGGTGTGCACGCTCAGGCGGTAGGTGACCGCCTCGATCAGGGTGGGGCCGTCACCCGCCCGCGCGCGCTCCACCGCCTCGCGGCTCGCCGCGTACATCGCGAGCACGTCGTTGCCGTCCACCTGGATACCGGGCAGCCCGTAGGCCAGCGCCTTCTGCGCGATGGTGGCGGAGTTGGTCTGCTTCTTCACCGGCACCGAGATCGCCCACTGGTTGTTCTGGACCACGAAGACCGCCGGCACGTGCCAGACGCCCGCGAAGTTGAGGGCCTCGTGGAAATCGCCCTCGGAGGTGGCGCCGTCGCCGCAGTACGCCATGACCACCGCGTCGTCGCCGCGATACTGCACGGCGTAGGCCAGCCCCACCGCGTGCGGCATCTGAGTCGCCACCGGGATGCACACCGGGAGGTCGTGCTGGTCCGGCTCCGGCCGGCCGCCCTCGAGATGCCCGGAGAAGAGGAGGAGCATCTTCTCGATGGACCAGCCGCGCCAGATCATGGCCGCGGTCTCGCGGAACGAGGGCACCATCCAGTCGGTCGGCCGGAGGGCGAAGACGCTGCCGATCTGCGCCGCCTCCTGTCCCTTGATCGGCGCGAAGGTGCCGATGCGTCCCTGACGCTGGAGGCGGACCATCCGTTCGTCGAGGCGGCGCCCGAGAACCATCGCTCGATGCAGACCTCGGAGCTCCTCCGGGGTAAGCGCAGGCTCGAGCGCCACGTCGAGATTGCCGTCGGCGTCGAGGATCGACAGGTGCTCGACCTGGCTCCGTGGTTCGACGATGGTCCTCGGCATGAGCCTCCCAGACGAAAAAGGGGCCCGCGAGGGGCCCCGGGGACTAGACGGCCCGGGCTCCGATCGTTAGTGACACCCGCAGCCGCCGCCGCAGCAGCCGCCGCCCATCGGGGCGGCCCCGCCTTCCGACGCGGGGCCCGCCGACACCGCGGTGCGGGCGCGGAAGAGCGAGAGGCGGCGCATCACGCGGTCCGTCCCGCAGCCGGGACAGGCCACCGGCGCCGCGCCCTGCACGAGCTTCTCGAATTCCCGCTCGCACGCGAGACAGGTGTATTCGTAGATCGGCACCTACTCGCCTCCGCGCTGCACGTAGCTCTTCACGAACTCCTCGGCGTTCTCCTCGAGGATATCGTCGATCTCGTCGAGCAGGTTGTCGAGGTCTTCCTTGAGCTTCTTGCCCTTCTTGGCGAGCTCACCGCTTCCCGATCCGGACTCCTCGCCCTCCGGCGGCTTGCTCGGCCTCGTCTCCTTCTTCTTCTGCTCTGCCATGGACGTTCCTCCTGGCCTCGTGGAGGCCGGCCCCCGGGCCTAGACGGTGGGGAGCACGATCCCCTGCTGGCCCTGGTACTTCCCCTGCCGGTCCGCGTAGGACGTCTGGCAGGCCTCGTCGGACTCGAAGAAGAGCACCTGCGCGATGCCCTCGTTGGCGTAGATCTTGGCGGGCAGCGGCGTGGTGTTGCTGATCTCCAGGGTGACGTAGCCTTCCCACTCGGGCTCGAAGGGGGTCACATTCGTGATGATGCCGCAGCGCGCGTAGGTGGATTTGCCCACGCAGATGGTGAGGACGTTGCGCGGGATCGTGAAGTACTCGACCGAGCGCCCCAGGGCGAACGAGTTCGGGGGAATGATGCAGACATCGCCCTGGAAGTCCACGAACGAGCGCGTGTCGAATCCCTTGGGATCGACGATGGTGTTGTTGATGTTGGTGAAGATCTTGAACTCGTCGGAGATCCGGAGGTCGTAGCCGTACGAGGACACGCCGTAGGAGATCATTCCCTTGCGGACCTGCCGGTCCTCGAAAGGCTTGATCATGCCTTTCTCGAGGGCCATCTGCTTGATCCACCGGTCGCTCTTGATCACGTCATCGGCCCCCTGTACGCCTCCTGAGGTCATGGTACTGCCGGCGCCGAGAGGGAGTCAAGCAACGCGCTCCCAGGTGGCGCCCGTTGCGTCCACGGACAGCGCCACCGCGCGCCCGCTCCCGCCCTCGGCGCGCAGCGCCGCCTCCATCGCGCGCGCCACGGACTCGCCCGGCCCCTCGACGGCGGCGAGCAGCGAGGGCCCGGCGCCCGACAGCACGC
>JBKPDT010000099.1:0-11225 GCA_046728035.1 Candidatus Methylomirabilota bacterium
GGTGGCGGACCGCCGGGTGCGGCTGGCCATGAACCACGCGGTGGACGTGGACGAGGTGATCCGCACCGTGCTCGACGGCAAGGGGATCCGCGTCGCCACCATGCTGACCGAGAAGCACTTCGGCTTCGATCGCCGGCTCGCACCCATCAAGCCGGACCTCGCCCGCACCCGGCAGCTCCTCGCCGAGGCCGGCTATCCCGGCGGCGTGGACGTGGTCTTCAACGCGCCGCAGGGCCGGTACGTGCGGGACAAGGAGGTGGCGGAGGCCGTCACCGGGCAGCTCACCAAGGCGGGGATCCGCACTACCCTCCGAGTCCACGAGTGGGGCAATTACCTGAACAACATGGCCTACGTGCACAAGGCGGGGCCGGTATGGCTCATCGGGTGGGGCACGGCGACCTACGATGCGGAGACGGTGTACGTGCCGCTCTTCCGCTCGGGGAAGATCCTCGGCAACTACCACAACGCCGACTTCGACGGGATGGTGGACCAGGCCCAGACCATCATGGATCCGAAACGGCGGCTCGAGCTGTATCATCGCATCAACCGGCTCTGGATCGACGACGCGGCGGCGATGCCGCTCTACCAGCAGCTCGACCTCTACGGGGCCACCCGCCGCATGTCCTGGAAGGCCCGCGGCGACGAGCAGATCAAGGGCTTCGACATGGCGCTCAAGGAGGGCAAGTGACGGCCGGCCCAACTTGACAGCATGTCGAGAGGTCTTTAGAGTCGAATCGTTTTGTCATCCCACACCGGATCGTGAGGAGGACTTGATGGACTGGAAGCGACTGTTCGCAGCCTTCGTGCTCGTCGCGGCGCTCCCCGCGCTCGCGCTCGCCGCGGCGGAAGGCAAGGTGGTGATCGCGCAAGGGGTCGACCCGACGACGCTGGACACCATGAACCAGCAGGAGACCCCGGCGTCGGTGGTGGCCACGCACATCTTCGACACGTTGGTGGAACGCGATGGGAATCTCAAGATCGTGCCCGCGCTGGCCGCCGAGCTGCCCAAGCTCGTCGCCCCCACCACGTGGGAGGTGAAGCTGCGCAAGGGCGTGAAGTTCCACAATGGCGAGGAGTTCACCGCCGACTCGGTGAAGTTCAGCCTCGAGCGCGTCAAGTCGGGCATGCGGTCAAGCTCGAACTTCCGGCCGATCGACAAGGTGGACGTCGTCGATCCCTACACCGTGCGTGTGCAGACCACCAAGCCCTGGCCGACCTTCACCACCATCATGACCTTTCGACAGGCCTCGATGTACCCGCCCAAGGCGTACGCGGGGAAGGACACCGCCTTCATCTCGAAGACGCCGATCGGCACGGGCCCCTACAAGTTCGTGAAGTGGGACAAGGACGAGCAGATCGTGCTGGAGGCCAACGACCAGTACTGGCGTGGGGCCCCCAAGGTCAAGACGGTGGTGTTCCGGCCCATTCCCGACGACGCCGTCCGCGTCGCCGCGCTGCAGAACGGCGAGGTGGACGTGGCCGTGAACATCCCGCCGCACCTGGCCAACATCATCGCCAACCACCCCAAGCTCTTCCTGTCGACGGCGCCGTCCATCCGCACGCTTCAGCTCATGCTCGTGACACACGACTACGACAAGGACCACAAGCTCATCGGCGTCTCCAAGAGCCCGGTCGCGGACAAGCGCGTCCGCCAGGCGCTCCTCCACGCGGTGGACGCGGACGACATCATCAAGAACGTGCTCGACGGCAAGGCGTTCCGCGTCGCCACCATGCTCACGCCGCTCCACTTCGGCTACGACTCCGCGCTCAAGCCGGCGAAGCCGGATCCGGCCAAGGTGAAGAAGCTCCTCGCCGAGGCCGGGTTCCCCAACGGGCTCGAGCTCGTGCTGAACAGCCCGCAGGGCCGGTACGTCCGCGACAAGGAAGTGGCGGAGGCGGTGTCCGGCCAGCTCACCAAGCTCGGCATCAAGACCCAGCTCAAGACCTTCGAGTTCGTGAACTTCCTCAACACGATGGTGTACGTCCACAAGCCGGGGCCGGTATGGCTGATCGGCTGGGGCACGCCCACGGTGGACGCGGAAACGGTCTACGGCCCGCTCTTCCGTACCGGGAGCAACCTGGGCAACTACCACAACCCCGATTTCGACGGCATGGTGGACCAGGCCCAGGCGATGATGGACGAGAAGCGGCGCCTGGAGATCTATCACAAGCTCAACAAGCTCTTCGTCGAGGAAGTCCCGGCCATCCCGCTGTATCAGCAGATGGACCTCTACGGGGCGAGCAAGCGTCTCGCCTGGAAGGCCCGGAGCGACGAGCTCATCAAGGCCTACGACATGTCCGTCAAGGAGGCCAAGTAGCTACCGGCCCCAGGTGGTAGGATAGGGGGCAATCGCGGCCGTAATTCAGTGGCAGAATGCCAGCTTCCCAAGCTGGACGTCGCCGGTTCGAATCCGGTCGGCCGCTCCAATCTTTAATCGAGGGCTTACGGGGCAACACCCCGTAGGCCCTTCCGATTTTCTGCCGTGGGTTTGCCGGAATTCATAGCCTATCGCCCTTGAGCGTCGAGAACCTCCGCCTGCCTTCGGACATCGAGACGAGCGGTCGCCGCAACACGCATCTTCTTCAGAGAACTCCCCACCACGCCAGCGCCGCGGTGACAATGAGCGCGGCGGGACCGGGGTGGCGGAACAGGAATCGAGGAGACCGCGTGTAGGCAGCGCCCAGTCCCAACGCGAGCGCCGCGAAGCCGGTGGACGCGCCGGCGGCGACTAGGGCGATGCCCCGGGCTGTATCGCCGTGGAGGACCGAGCCTGACAGGAGGAGCCCCAATCCGACGGTGAGGAAGGCGATGGTCGTCATGTGCCACGTGGTGTGGATCATGCTCTTGGTCGTCCGCGGACCACCGAAAGGACTGGACGGCAGCATTCCCGACGACAGCTTTCTCACGAGGACCTCGCCTCCCACTCCGTGGATGGCGGCGCCAAGGATGGCGAGAATTCCAGCGACGATCAGCGGGACGTTCATTGTGGGCCCTCCATCCATACAGTACTGTATGGATGGAGGGTAGACTGTCATCTACGCGCTGTCAACTCCGTGCGCGACGCGATACTGATAGGCGATGTCCGCCCCGACACGCACGCCACGCGGCAGCTGGATCGAAGAGGGGCTGCGGGCACTTGCCAAGGGCGGCCCGGACGCCGTCCGGATCGAGCTGCTGGCCCGGGCGCTCGGCGTCACGAGGGGCGCCTTTTACTGGCACTTCGACGACCGGCGCGCGCTGCTAGAGGAGATACTCGACACGTGGGAGCGGGTGAGCGTCGACGAGGTGATCGAGCGCGTCGAGAGCGAGGGCGGGGACGCCAGGGCCAGGGTGCGGCGACTGTCCGCGATCGCCGCCTCCAGCGGCGAGCCGCTGCGGATCGACCTCGCAGTCCGCGACTGGGCCCGGCGCGAGCAGACGGTCGCCAAGCGCCTCCGACGCGTCGACAACCGGCGAATGGATTACATGCGCTCGCTGTTCGGCGCCTTCTGCGCCGACGAGGACGACATCGAGGCCCGCTGCATGCTCTTCTACTCGCTGTGGATTGGCAGTCACTTCATGGCCGCCGACCACGGCGCGCGCAGCCGCACGGAGGTGATGAAGCTGGCCGTGAGGCGGCTGTTGGCCTAGACGCGGCTTCAGGTAGCGGCGGAAGGATAGCGAACGCCCTCCGGTGTGGCCCCGTCCCATGGGCCTCCAACGACGAGGGGCTACGGGGTGACCCGTAGCCCCTTCGGCATGTCCGCGATCATCAGCCCCGTCACGATTCGCCGCGAAACCTCCGTCGCATCGCGGCGAGCGCCGTCTGGATGGACAGGACGGAGAGTCCCGAGATCGGGGTCAAGGCGGTTCCCCGCGTGCTCGGGTCGGTCACGGTGACGAAGCGCCCGGACGGGGTGTCCCAGAACCCGTTGAAGATGCCCCCGGCCCTGGTAACCAGATCGCGTGTCTCGTCCAGCAGATCCATGGCGCTCCTCCCGGGCGGCCTGTCTGTGCAAGCATCGAACCGATCGCCCTGGGAACTGTAAGTACCCGTTCTGACAGGGCACCGGCGGGGCTGGGCGATGAGGCGGGTCCCGCCGTCAGGGCATTGTTTCCAGGGGTCGGGCAGAATCGTCCGGTCAGCCGCGCGGCTACCGTGCCGTCCGCCAGCGGCGCAGCGGCGTCGGGGTGACGGCGAGCAGCGAGCGAACCGCTCGCGCGGATACGCGCAGGGCGGTCTCGTGTCGCGCCGACCACGGGAAGCCGTATTCGGCGCGAAGCCGGGTGGGCAGGAGGCCCACCGTCGGGAGTCGCGCCAACCACATGAGGGGCAGCGTCGCGCGCGGCACCGGGCTGAGCAGCTCGCGCGCGAGCCGGCGGGCCGCCTCCGTGACCGCAAGCTCTTCGCCCGCCAGCATGCCGTCGAGGTACTCGGCGAGCGCCCGCGTGGTCCGGGGCAGCCGGCCCTGGGGGATCCCGAGCAAAGGCTCGATGCTCGCCGACTCCGCGCAGTACTGGTCCTTCTCCGCGGCGGTGAGGGACGCGACGTAGAGCTCGTACGCGCGGAGGAACGAATCGACGAGCGTGGCGTGCACCCAGCACAGCAGGGCGGGGTCGTGCGCGGAGTAGGTCGCCGCGGCGCCGCCGGCGGCGGGAACGGCGACCTGCCCGTGCACCCGATCGTGGATGGCGTTGATGCCGCGTGCGACACCGGCGGCCTCGTCGGGCGTGCCGAAGGTCAGGACGAGCATCGCGTCGAGGGTGCGCCGGAGCCGGCGCCAGCGCCCGTGCCGGTCACGCAGGAAGCCGCTGTGATCGACGATGCCCTGGGCGACACCGGGATGCGCGAACTGGAGCAGGAGCGCCCGTCCCCACCCGAGGAGGAGGATCCGCTCGGCGTGGATCTTCTGGCTTACCGGCCGCGCCGGGCCCCGATCGCTCGCCGCCACGTGCGCCATGCCTTCCGAGTCTACCGGAGCGCGCGCGTCCGGGCTATCATCGGGCGGGGCGGAGAGTCCTCCGCGCCAGGCATTTCGTGCAAGGGAGATCGCCATGCCACGCTTCGTCAAGGTCGCCGCCGCCCAGCTTGGCCCCAACAACGAAGGCACCGGTCGCGAGGAGATCGTCGAGCGGATGCTCACCCTCATGGAGCAGGCCGCGCGCGAGGGGGTCGAGCTCATCGCCTATCCGGAGATGGCGCTCACCACGTATTTCCCCAAGCGGATCCGCGACGACTTCGACCAGTTCTTCGAGACCGAGGTGCCGCCCAAGGCGCTGCTGCCGCTCCTCGCCCGGGCCAAGGCGGCGGGGATGGCCTGCCACGTCGGGTTCTCCGAGAAGGCGAACGGGCGCTACTTCAACACCGCGCTCCTCACCGACGAGGCAGGCCGGCTCGCGGGCATCTTCAGGAAGATCCATCTCCCCGGGGTCACCAAGCCCGACGGCTTCGCCCAGGTCTACGAGCCCTACTTCTTCGAGACCGGCGACACCGGCTTCAAGGTCTTCCCGGCCGCCCGGGCGCAGGTCGGCATTGCGATCTGCCAGGACCGGCGGTATCCGGAGTCCTATCGCTGCCTGGGCATTCTCGGCGCGGAAATCGTCCTCATCGGGTACAACACGCCGCTGTCGCCGCTGGCCCTCGATCTCAACGAGCTGTGCCTCCGCGCCGGCGCCTACCAGAACAGCCTCTTCGTGGTCGGCATCGCGAAGGCCGGTGTCGAGGACGGCATGGAGCTGATCGGGGGCTCCTGCATCGTGGGCCCGCTGGGCCAGGTGCTGGCCAAGGCCGGTACCACCGGCGACGAGCTCATCACCGCCCGCATCGACCTCGACCAGATGACGCCGGCGCGGAAGCGCTGGGACTTCTTCGGGCGGCGCCATCCCGAGTACTACGGCCTCGTCACCCAGCCCGTCCGGAAGAACCCGTGATGCCGGCCCGATCCGTCGACACCATCGTTCGCGGCGGCAAGGTGGTGACCGCCACCGAGGTGCTGGACACTTCCGTGGCCATTCGCGGCGGTCGCATCGTGGCGCTGGGACACGACGAGGCGCTGCCGCCCGCCGAGCGCACCATCGACGCCACCGGCAAGTACGTGCTCCCCGGCCTCATCGACTGCCACGTGCATCTCGGCGCGGTGTACGACGACTGGAGCTCGGGGCCGCTGGCCGCCGCGCATGCCGGGCTCACCACGCTGCTCGCCTTCGCGGAGTACAACGACGGCGAGACCCTGCCCCAGGCCACCAAGCGGCTCGCCGACGAGGCCAGCCAGGCCTCCGTGCTGGATTTTGGCTTCCACTTCATCCTCAACAACGAGCCGGCGATCCTCGAGGGGCTGCCCGAGGCTTTCGAGATGGGCGTCACCTCGTACAAGCTCTTCATGACCTACAAGAAGCGGCCGAAGCGGATGTGCACGGACGACTTCATCGCTCAGGTGATGGAGCGTCTGGGCGCGCTGGGCGGCATCTGCCAGCTCCACTGCGAGAACGGCGACATCCTCTACCACCTCGAGAACAAGGCCATCGCCGCCGGCCGCGTGAAGCCCACGGACTTTCCCGCGACCTGCCCGCCGTGGACGGAGGAGGAGGCGATCAACCGCGCCATCCGCATCGGGGCGATGACGGGCTGTCCCGTGTACGTGGTGCATCTCTCGACCGCGGGCGGGCTGGAGCGGATCAAGGAGGCGCAGGCCGAGGGGCAGCGCGTCTGGACCGAGACCTGCCCGCAATACCTCCTCCTCACCGAGAAGGAGATGGAGACGTGGGGGCCCTTCGCCAAGATCGGCCCTCCGCTGCGTCCCGCCGACGGCGGCGATCGCGAGGCCCTGTGGGCGGGCTCGGCGGGCGGGCACATCGCCACCTTGGCCAGCGACCACTCGCCGCGCCGGAAGGCCCTCAAGGAGCCGGGCTGGAAGAACATCTTCGTGGACGGCGAGGGCCGGCCCATTCCCTTCGGCAGTCCCTCGGTGGAGACGCTCGTCCCGCTCGCCTACAGCGAGGGCGTGGTGCGCCGTGGGCTCCCCATCACCTGGATGGCGCGGGTGATGGCGGAGAATCCCGCGCGCATCTTCGGCCTCTACCCACGCAAGGGGGCCATTCGCGTGGGCGCCGACGCCGACCTCACCATCATCGATCCGGATCCCGAGCAGACCATCACCGTGCAGGACCACAAGGGCATCGCGGGCTGGACGCTCTACGAGGGGTGGAAGGCGCGGGGCCGGCCGTGGATGACCCTGCTCCGCGGCGAGGTACTCCTCGATCAAGGGCGGCTCGCGCGTCCCGCCGGCTACGGGCAGTTCCTGCGTCGAGGCGTGCCGGTGGCCCCGCTGGGCGGCGCGGCCCGCTGACGTCCCCGCCGCCGGTGCCCATGCACTACCTCGACGCGCTCGCGGCCCGCGCCACCGCCGTGAAGCACGCGCACCTCGAGGCCTCCGCGGCGGCGGCGGCCCGCCTGGTGCTCCTCGACACGCTGGGCGCCATGCTTGCGGGCAGCGCCGAGCCCGAGAACGCGCGCCTCGCCCGCGCCATGGCCGAGCGCGCCACGCGGATGGCGGCGACGCTGATCGGCCACGGCGCGAAGGCCGATCCGCTCCTGGCGACCTTCGTGAACGCGACCGCCGGCGTCGCCCTCGAGGTGGACGAGGGGAACCGCTGGGGCGGGGGGCATCCGGCGATTCACGTGGTGCCGGGGGCGCTCGCGGTGGCGGAGGAGCGGGGCGCCGACGGCGCGCGCCTCATCGAGGCGATCGTCGCCGGCTACGAGGTCTCCTCGCGCATCGGCGGGGCGACGGTGCCGCGCGGCAACGTGCACTCGCACGGGACGTGGGGCACCATCGGCACCGCGGTGGCGGTGGCGCGCCTCGCCGGGCTCGACACGCCGGCCATCCGGGACATCATCAACCTCGCCGCGAGCATGAGTCCGGCCAATACCTGGACCCCCGCGCTCGCGGGCGCCACCGTGCGCAACGCCTATCCGGGGCGCTCGGGCCTGCAGGGCATCCTCGCCGTCGAGCTGCACCGCGCCGGCTTCACCGCACTCCCCGACGCGCCCGCCGACGTCTACGGGACCATCCTGGCGGACCGGTTCGAGCCCGCGCGGGCGCTGGAGGACTGGGACGGCCCGCTCCGCATCGAGCGGAACTACGTCAAGCTCTACGCGTGCTGCCGCTACAACCACCCCGCGCTGGACGCGCTCGCCGCCATCCGGCGCCGCGAGCCCGTCGCGGCCGCCGACGTGGCCGACGCCGAGGTCGTGGTCTTTCCGTTCGGCCTTCGGATGGCCGAGCCGGATCCTCCGAGCCTCCTCGCCGCCAAGTTCTCGATTCCCTGGGCGGTCGCCGCCGCTCTCGTGCTTGGCCACGCCGACCTCGCCGCCTTCGGCGACGAGGCGCGGGCGGACGCGCGCATCCGCGACCTCGCGCGGCGGGTCACCGTCACCGCGGATGGGGAAATGACGCCGCGCCGCTCCGACTATCCCACCTCGCGCCTTCGGCTTCGCCTGCGCGACGGGCGGACGCTCGAGGGCGAGGCAGGTGTGGTGCGCGGCGACGCCGAGAATCCGGTCCCGGAGGCCGAGGTCATCGCCAAGTTCGAGTCGCTCGCCGGTCCGGTCCTGGGCGGAGCCGGGGCCGCGCGGGTCGTCGCCGCGGTGCTGGCCATCGAGGACGTGAAGAATGTCGCGGAGCTCGGGCGGCTGCTCACCCCTCAGGCCTAGTCGCGCCCGCGCGCCTCACCCGCGCGGCGTCTCCAGGCGCGCGATGGAGCGCGCGAGGTTGTCGCGCGCCGGTTGCTCGAAGGCGGCGAACTCCGGCGTAAGGTAGATGCGCGGGCGCTCGAGGAACGCGCGGAGGATGCGCGCCCGCCCCGTGCGCCATTCCGCCTCGGGGCGGAACGCGTACTCCTGCCGCACCTGTCGCTCGTACCGGTCGAAGTCGCCGGGGGCGGCCCCGAGGATGGACAGGTCGGCGTCCACGACATAGCGCGCGTCTCCCTCGTCGGGCGGCCGCGCGTGGCGGGTGGCGAGGATGAGCGCGCGCACCCGCTCCGTGCGGCCGACGTCGGCGCCTCCCTCGGCGAGCCAGCGCGCGGCGATCTGGGCGCTCCGCTCCTCGTTGTCGGGCGCGCGCGGATCGTAGACGAGATCGTGCAGCCACACCGCGAGCTCGGCCTCGTCGGGCTCGCGGAGTCGCGTCCGCGTCCCGTCGAGGAGGGTGAGCACCCGCGCGATATGCTCGCCGGTGTGATAGGCACGGTGGGGTTCGGCGTATCGGTGCAGCACGGCGGCGTGGAGGGGGCGGGGGTCGATCCGCGCGTGCAGGCGCGTCCAGAGCGCGCTCCAGGCCTCGAGCGAGAGGCGCGAGAGATCCATCGGGCGCGATGATACCGCGAGGCCGCGCCCGCATGTTATCTTGGCGAGGATGAAGCACCACCTCTTCCCATGATGCTCACGCGCCGCCTGCGCGCGGCTGCCGCCGCGCTTATCTTCGTCGCCTGCGCGAGCGGACCGCCCGCCCTCGAGAGCACGCTCCGCGTCTGGGACCTTGGTCGCCGCGGCGAGGCCGACGCCATCGGGAGCTGGCGCAGCCAGCTGGTGAGTGGCGCGGGCACGGACTGGGTGCGGAAAGCCGTGTGCCGTCCCGACGGAGCCTGTGTCTTCTTCGGGAGCACGCGGGGGAGCTTCGGGGCCACCACGGACTTCATCGCGATGGGCGAGGTCCCCGAGCAGCGCTTCCAGTGGGCGCGTACCTATGGCGGCGGGGAGACGGACGAGCTGGACGGGGTGGCCGGGCTCGGTGATGGCGGCCATCTTCTGTTCGGCAACAGCGCTAGCTCCTTCGGCGCCGGAGCGGCCCCGCCCACCGCGGTGGCGCCGCGGCCGCTCCTGGTGAGGATCGACGGGGCGGGCGCGCCGCTATGGGCGCGGGCCCTCGACGTCGGGGGCATCGAGCAGCTTCATGACGGCGCCGCCGTGGGTGAAGAGGTGGTCGTCGCCGGCTATGCCGGGCTGGGAGGGGATGCGCCGAGCGTCGCGGCGGCGCGGTTCGGGCGGGACGGCGCGCTCCGGTGGGCGCACGCCTACGACCTCGGCGCGCCCGGCTACGCGGTGGCGGTGGCCCCGGCGGCGAACGGCGGCGCGATCCTCGCGGGCTATCTCCGCGCCGCCAACGTGCCGTTCTCGGGCACCCCGTTCCTCCTCGCGCTGGACCCCTCGGGCCGGCCGCTCTGGGCGCGGCGCTACGAGATGGAGGCTCCCGCCCAGCCGCGAGCGCTGGTGCCTCTCGCGGACGGATCCGTCGTCATGGCGGGCAGCCTGTTCGGCGCGCGTCCCGCGCGCAGCCCCTTCATCCTTCGCGTCGGCCCGGACGGCGCGCCGCTGCTGGGCCGTGAGTTCCGCGGCCTCGAAGCCATCGAGGCCTTCTCGGCGGCCAACGCGGGGGAGGGGCGCGTGGTCCTCGCCGGGCGGCGGCGGGATCCCTTCGTCGAGCGTTACTGGGGCTTCGCCATGCTGGTGGACGACCGCGGCCGTATCATCGCGCATGCGACGCTCCGCGCGCAGGGCAGCGTGGAGTTCCCCGCGGTGGCGGTGGCGCGGACCGGCGAGTACCGGGTGGCCGGCTCCACCAACAGCCTTGGCGCGGCCGGGCTCGACATCCTGATCGGAGGCTGGCTCCCGGCCAGCCCCGGCGGCAGCGCCCAGCTCGCCTCGCACATCGCGGAGCGCGAGCTGACCGTGAACACGGCGGTGGTCACCGCGCGGGCCCAGGCGCTCCCGGTGCGCGCGACGGAGGTGCCGCTCGACGCGCTCGCGGTGCGGACCCTGGAGGTGCCGGGCTCGGCGATGACCCGCTAGGGGAGGCTACGCGACGACGCGCTTGTCTCTCAGCGCCGCTATCTCGTCGGTGGCCAAGCCCAGCCCGCGCAGCACCTCGTCAGTGTGCTCGCCGGTGGCGGGCGCCGCCCGGCGCACCGAGCCTGGCGTGTTGGACAGCTTGATGGGCACCCCGAACTCGGTGATCTTCCCGTGCACCGGGTGCTGGAGCTCCACCACCATGTCGCGCGCCTGCAGCTGAGGATCCCGCACCATCTCCTCGGGCTCGTAGACCTTGCCCACGCACACGTCGGCCTTGACGAGGTAGTCCCACCACTCGTCGCGGGTCCGCGTGCGGAGGATGGCCTGGATCTCCTCTCGCGCCTTCATCTCCTCGGCGTTGGCGGCGCGGACGAACTGGTCGGGCTTGCGCGCGAA
>JBKPDT010000100.1:0-19320 GCA_046728035.1 Candidatus Methylomirabilota bacterium
GCCTTCTCCAGCTGGGAGGCGAGACGGAACAGCGTGGCCTCGTCGCCGTAGCGGCCGACGAGCTGGGTGGCCAGGGGCAGGCCCTCCGCGCTCACGCCGAGGGGCAGCATCAGGGCGGGCTGGCCGGTGAGGTTGAACCACACCGTGAACGGCGAGAAGTGGAAGACGCGCCGCCAGTACTCCTCGACGTCGTCGAGCATCATGTCGATCCAGCCGAGCTTGGGGGGCAGGGTGGCGAGCCCCGGCGTGAGGAGCACGTCCCAGCGCATGTGGAAGGCGGCCATCTGGCGGCCGAGCCGATGCGCGGTCTGGGTGGCGCGCACGTAGTCGGCGCCGGTCACCCGCTCGCCGAGTCGCCCGGTGGCCATGGTCACCCGCTCCACCTCGTCGTCGCGCGGGGGTCGCCCGGCGGTCGGATGGCTCGCGAGGTTCACCACGGTATTCGCGGCGGCCAGGGTGAGGAAGGTCGGCACCACGAGGGCGCTGTCCACTTCCGGGTTCGCCTCCTCCACGGTATGCCCGAGATCGGCGCAGAGGCGCGCGGTGTCGGCGAGCGCCCGCAGGCTTTCCGCCTCGACGGGGGCGCCGTTCGGCGCCTTCGTGGTGAAGGCGATGCGCAGCCGCCCGGGATCCGCGCCGATTTCCCGGATGAACGGCCGCGCCGCGGGAGGCGCGACGTAGGGATCGCCGGCGCCGGGGCCGGCGGTGGCGTCGAGCAGCGCCGCGCAGTCACGCACGGACAGCGTCACCGCGTGCTCGGCGGACAGTCCGCCCAGCCCCTCGCCGGTGATGGGCGACATGGTGTTACGCGCGCGCGTGGGCTTGAGCCCCACCAGCCCGCAGCAGGCGGCGGGCGCGCGGATGGAGCCGAAGCCGTCGGTGGCATGCGCCATGGGGAGCATGCGCGCGCCCACCGCGGCAGCCGCCCCGCCGCTCGAGCCGCCGGAGATGCGCGTCAGATCCCAGGGGTTCTTCGTGGGGCCGTACTGCCGGGGCTCGCAGGTGAGGGACAGCCCCAGCTCGCAGGTATTGGTGCGGCCGAAGATCACCAGCCCCGCGCGCCGGAGCCGCTTGACGTGCTCGCTGTCCTCGGCGGCGGGCGGGGTGTCGGCGAAGAACTTCGAGCCGCGCGTCATGCGGATTCCGGCGAGGGAGGCGGTGAGGTCCTTCATGAGGTAGGGGACGCCGCGGAAGGCCCCCTCGGGCAGGCGTTCCGCGATCATCTTCCGGCCGTAGTCGTAGAGCTTCATCACCACCGCGTTCACGGCGGGATTGCGCGCCTCGACGCGCTCGATGGCCGCCTCGAGGAGCTCGGGCGGGGAGATCTTCCCCCACTTCACCAGCTCGGCGAGGCCGAGGGCGTCGTACTGCTCGTACTCGGGAAAGCTCATGCTTCTAGCGCAGCTCGGGCCCCTTGCGGAGCTCCGGAATAACCCACATCGCTCCCTCGCCCCGGGCCACGCGCTGGATATTGTCGTAGGCGTTGCGGAAGGCCTTCGGCCAGTTCTCCCAGGTCGGCCCCGCCATGTGGGGCGTGATGGTGATGTTGGGCGCGCTATAGAGCGGATGCCCGGGCTTGCCCGGTTCCTCCGCCATCACGTCGAGGCCGGCGCCCGCGATCTGCCCGCTGACCAGGGCCTGGTGGAGCGCCGCCTCGTCCACTACCGGCCCGCGGCAGGTGTTGACGAGCACGGCGGACGGCTTCATCAGGCCGAACTGGCGCGGGCCCATGAGATTCTTCGTGGCGGCGTTGAGCGGCACGTGGAGGCTCACCACGTCGGCCTCGCGGAGGAGCTCGTCGAGGAGCACGAAGCGCACGTTCAGCGCGTCCTCCTGGTCCTCGGTGAGGCGCACAGTGTCGTAGTAGATCACCGGCATCTCGAAGGCGTGCGCCCGGCGTGCCACTTTCTTGCCGATGGTGCCGAGGCCCACGATGCCGAGCGTCTTGCCCGACACCTCGTAGAGACGGTTCTCGGCGAGGTCGCCGATGCGCCACTTGCCCGCCAGCACGTTGTTGTGCTGCCAGGCCAGACGCTTGAGCACGGCCAGGATGAGAAGCCAGGTGTGCTCGGCGACCGCGGTGGAGTTGGCGCCGCCGTTGTTGGCCACCGGCACGCCCGCCTGCCTGGCCGCGGCGACGTCGAGGCGGTCGTAGCCGGCGCTGATGAGCTGGATGAGCTTGAGCCTCGGCAGGGTCTTGTAGAAGTCGGGCCCCATATCGCCGCGCGCGAAGCCGATGAAGTACTCCGCGTCCGTGTGCCCGTCCAGCGCATTCGGCAGGCTGCGGTCCACCACGGCGAGCTCGTATCCGGCGGGGAGCATGACGCGAGCCTCGTCCATGATGTCCTTGGGCATCGGCGGCGAGAAGACGATCTTGGTGGCCACGACGCACTCCTTTCGGGATTCGGGGGCTACGGTTTCGGGGCAAGAATCATGTAGGTCGCGCGGCCCACCGCGACGGTGGCGCCGGCGGCGTCGGTGACGGAGGCCTCGCCGAAGGCGATGGTGCGCCCGTGGCGGAGGATGCGGCCCTCGGCGACGACGTCGCCGCGCGCGGCGGAGAGGAAGGACACGTTGAGGTCGAGCGTGGTCTGCCCGACGCCGCCTGCCGCCTCCGCGTGCAGGGTGGACAGCGCGCCGCCCACCGCCATGTCCACCAGGGCGGAGAGCACGCCGCCGTGGACGGGCGCGCCCGTCGCGTTCCGCAGCTCGTCGCGCACGGGGACGCGCAGCCGCACCCAGCCCTCGCGCGCGTCCTCGACCTGGACGCCGAGCGTCCCCCAGAAGAGGTTCGCGCGCGCGCGCTCACGCACGCTAGCGAGGAGGTCGCTGGATGTCGATTGCATGTTAGGGTGTGGGCGCCGGGTGCAGCTCGCATCATCGGCCAGGAACGCCGCTTCGTCAAGGAGGACGCCGCCGTGGGCCAATTCGCTTCGCCATACTTCGTTCTCGCTCGGCGACCGCCCTCGACGTACAGGCCCACGGTGTGAGAGCGATCGAGTTCTTCAACCCCGCCGACGCGCCCGCCCCCGGCGCGTTCTCGCGCGCGACGCGGGCGGGCGGTCTTGTCTTCGTCTCCGGCACCGGCGCGGGCAACGACATCGGCGGCGCGCCCCGCGCGGGCACCGCCGCCGAGGAGACGCGCTGGGCGCTCGAGAACGTGGCCGCCATCCTGCGCGCGGCCGGCTCCTCGCTGGACCGCGTGGTGCAGATGACCCTGCTCATCACCGATCCCGCCGACTACCACGAGATCAACGCGGAGTACGTGACGCACTTCCCCCGGGGCCTGCCCGCCCGCCACACCGCGCGCTTCGGCGTCCCCACCCGCGCCAAGGTCGCCTTCGCCTGCATCGCCCTCGCGGACTAGGTGCGCTTCCCGGCCGGCCTCCGCGCGCTGAACCACCCCGAGTACCGGCGCTTCTACCTTGGCCAGGTGGTGTCGCAGGTGGGCTCATGGATGCAGTCGGTGGGGCAGGCGTGGCTGGTTCTCCAGCTCACCGGCTCGCCCCTGCGGCTGGGGCTCATCGGCACGCTCCAGTTCGCGCCAGTGCTCCTCTTCTCGATCTTCACCGGCGCCCTCGCCGATCGGCTGCCCAAGCGCCGCGTTCTCCTCGGCACTCAGGTCGCCATCGCGCTGCTCGCCCTCACCCTGGGCCTCCTCGTCCGCTTCGGGCACGTGGAGTACTGGCACGTCTGCGTCCTCGCGTTCCTGCTCGGCTGCGTGAACACGATCGACATGCCCACGCGCCAGTCCTTCGTGGCCGAGCTGGTCGGCAAGCAGGACATCGTGAACGCGGTGGCGCTCAACTCCGCCGCCTTCAACACCGCGCGCATCGTGGGGCCGGTGGTGGCGGGCCTGCTCATCGCCCGCTTCGGCGTGGCCATCGCCTTCCTCCTCAACAGCCTCTCGTTCGCGGTGGTGATCACCGCGCTCGCGCGCATGCGAACGGAGGGGCTGCCGCGCGGCGCTCCTGGACGCTCCGTGCTCGCCGACGTCGCCGAGGGCCTGCGCTACGCGCTCCGGGTCCGCCTCATCCGGCTGCTCCTGCTCCTCCTCTTCGTGGTGAGCCTCACCGTCTTCAACTTCTCCGTCTACGTCCCGCTGCTCGCCCGCACCGTGCTCCACATGGGCGCCGAGGGGTTCGGATTCCTCATGGCGGCAGCGGGGGTGGGCGCGGTGACGGGCGCGCTCACCCTCGGCAACCTGCGACAGACCCAGCTGGGTCTCCCCGCCGTGCTCGCGTCCGGATTCGTCGCCTGCGGGAGCCTCATCGTCATGAGCGCGGTGGTGCACTTCTGGGTCGCGGTGCCCATGCTCTTCCTCACCGGCGCGTCCGGCATCATGCTGGTGGCCTCGTGCAATACCGCGCTGCAGCTCGCCGCGCCGGACAATCTCCGCGGGCGGGTGATGAGCCTGTACACCCTCATCTTCGGAGGCTCCTTTCCCATCGGCGCCTTCATGGTGGGCTGGATCTCCGAGCGCTGGGGCGTGTCCACGGCCTATCTCGGGGCGGGGCTCGCGGGGGTGGCGGGGCTCGCGATCATCACCCTCTGGTGGCGCTCGGTTCCGGAGTAGGTTAGTTTCTCCAGCATGAACAAGACGCGACTGGACTGGACACAGGAAGCGGAGCGGACGCGGGACGGGATGGTCGCGCTCCGGCGGGAGTTCCACCGTCATCCGGAGCTGTCGTTCCAGGAGCAGCGCACCGCCGAGATCATCGCCGAGCGGCTCCACGCGGCCGGCCTCGAGGTGCGCACCGGCATCGCCGGCACCGGTGTGGTGGGCGTGCTGCGCGGGGATGCGCCGGGGCGCACCGTCGCCTGGCGCGCGGACACCGACGCGCTACCCCTGACCGAGCTGCTCGAGGCGCCCTTCACGTCGGGGACCCCGGGCGTCATGCACGCCTGCGGGCACGACGGCCACACCGCCATCGCCATCACCATGGCCGAGATCCTCGCCGCCCGTCGCCGCGAGGTGCCGGGCACCGCCGTCTTCATCTTCCAGCCCGCGGAGGAGGTGCTCGGCGGCGCCCGGCCCATGATCGAGGCGGGGGTGCTCGACAACCCGCGCGTGGACGAGGTGTACGGCCTCCACCTGACCACCCTCCAGCCTGCGGGCGTGGTGCAAGTGCGCCCCGGACCCACCATGGCCTCGGCGGACGCCTTCACGGTAGAGGTGAAGGGCGCGGGGGGCCACGGCGCCATGCCGCACCTCTCGGTCGATCCCATCACCGCCGCCGCGAGCATGCTCATCGGGATGCAGAGCCTCGTCGCCCGCGAGGTGCCGGCCCAGGAGACCGCCGTCCTCACCGTCGGGCAAATCGTGTCCGGGACCAAGGGCAACATCATCCCCGACCGCGCGGTGATGAAAGGCACGATCCGCGCCTTCGACCAGTCCATCCGCGACATGCTGATCCAGCGGCTGGGCGACTTCGTCACCCACCAGGCGCGCGCCTTCCGCGCGGAAGCCCGGCTCATCATGGACGGCGGCTCCTGCCCGGCGGTGGTGAACCACGCGAAGGAGACCGACTTCGTCCACCGCTGCGCCGCCACCGCGCTCAGCGAGGCGGCGGTGATCGAGGGCGGACGGGTCATGGCCTCGGACGACATGAGCCTGTTCCTGCGCGAGCGTCCGGGCTGCTACTTCCGCGTGGGCATCGCGCCCAGCCACGGCAAGCCGCGCCCCCATCACGCCCCCGAGTTCGAGATGAACGAGGAGGGCCTCCCCGTAGGCCTGCGCGTCGGCCTCGAGGTCATGCTCGCCTCCATGGCCGGTTGACCGGGGCCGTTGGTTGGCGAGTTGAGCAGCCACTCGGCTGCGAGACGAGCGGATACAAGGAGGAACCTCCGCGTGGCGAAGAAGAAGTCCGCGGTCCGGACCGAGCAGGCGCCTGCGCCCTTCGCGGGCGCGCCATACTCGCAGGCCATCCGCGTCGGCGATCTCGTCTTCGTCTCCGGGCAGATCCCGCTGCCTCCCGGCTCCAGCCAGCTCGTGGGCCCCGGGATCACCGAGCAGACGGAGCAGGTCTTGGCGAACCTCCGCGCCATCCTCGAGGCGGCGGGCAGCGGGCTGGACCGCCTCGTGAAGACCACCGTGTTCCTGAAGGACCTGGCCGACTTCGCGGCGATGAACGAGGTGTACAAGAAGCACGTGGGCGAGGCGCCCCCCGCCCGCTCGACGGTGCAGGTGGCCGCCATTCCCGCCGGCGCGCTCGTCGAGATCGAGGCTATCGCCCACCTTTGAGTAAGCCCCAGCCAAATCGCGCGTTTTTCGGCACGAGACGCTGACGGGAATCGTCCTTCACGCGATGCGCCAGTGGGCGTCGTGGGAGCGCGCTCGCCCCTAACTCCGCGTGCGACAACGATATCAGGACCTCGCTCGACAACGCTGTCGCCCGGCCTCCTCACTGGCCCGGACCATGCACTCCCAACGGCGGAGCAGGGGGACCGAAGTGCACATCAAGAGGGCGGGCGGGGCGTATCTGGCGCGGCGCCAGCGTCATCAGCGGCTGGAAGTGGTGGGCTTCGCGGCGGGTGGCCTGCTCGCCAGCGTGGCCGCGGGGCTGGCGGTGAATCCCTACGTGGGGCTCCTGACCGGCGTCGCCGTGGGCACCATGGCGGGCCCGGCGCTGGGCGGGCTGCGCCGGCTGCGTGCGAATCGGCTCGGGGACACCAGCGTGTCCGCGCTGCTCCATCGGCTCTCCGACGACTATTTTCTCGTCAGTGACGTCCTCATCCCCGGTCATCGGGGCAACGTGGATCACGTGCTCATTGGCCCCTGCGGCGTCATGGTGATCGAGGCCAGGCGATGGGCGGGGAGGATCCGCGTCCAGCGCGACCGCCTGAGCGTGAACGGCTTCCCGCGCGCGAGCGTGACGCGCCAGGTGACGGGCGGGGCCATGGCGGTGAAGGAGTTCCTCGTCCGGGCTCATCCCGAGCTGGGCGGCTCGCTGCTGCGCTGGGTGGACACCGCGATCGTCTTCACGCATCCCCGCTGCCGGCTCCAGATCGATCGCCCCTGGCATCCGGTCGTGCGCTTCTCCGACCTGCTCGCGCTCGTGGAGGCCAAGCCGCGGCGCAGCCGGTACACCGCCGCCCTGGGCGAAATGCTGGCGGGCGCGCTCTCCGACGGCACCACCGTTCACGCTCGGTCGTCCCGCACGTCCCGCGTCCTCTCCACCGCGTCCTGATCCCGTCTCCGCCTCACCCCGCTCGGGCCCCGTCTCCGCTGCTACAATGACGGGGCGCCATGCTTCTCCCCGCCGTCGAGCTCCGCTCCCTCACCAAGCTGTACCGCGAGGGGGACAGCGAGCGCGCGGTGCTCCGCGACGTGAACGCCACCCTCTGGCTCGGCGAGATCGTGGTGCTCGTCGGACGCAGCGGCTCCGGGAAATCCACCCTCCTCAACCTCGTCAGCGGGATCGACCGACCGACCGCGGGCACCATTCTCGTGAACGGGACGGACCTGACCGCGCTCGATGAGCGCGCGCGCACCCTCTTCCGGCGCGAGTACATCGGCTTCATCTTCCAGTTCTTCAATCTGGTGCCACTGCTGACAGTGGAAGAGAATCTCCTCCTGCCGCTCGAGCTGCTGGGCCGGGCGGACGCTCGTGGCCGGGCCCGCGCCGCCGCGCTCCTCGACCGCGTGGGCCTCGCCGACCGCGCGCGCGCCTATCCCGACCGGCTCTCCGGCGGCGAGCAGCAGCGGCTGGCCGTCGCACGCGCCCTCGTCCACGACCCCGCCCTCGTCCTCGCCGACGAGCCGACCGGCAATCTCGACGCCGAGACCGCCAAGGTGGTGGTGGAGCTGCTCGATCAGCTCGTGCGCGAGTTCGGCAAGACGGTGGTGATGGCCACGCACAGCGCCGAAGTGGTGGGCACCGCCGATCGCGTGTTCCTCATCCAGCACGGCCAGCTCGCGGAGCAGCGTGGAGCCCTCGACCGATGAGCCCGGCCCTCTGGCGCGCCAGCCGCCGCCACCTCCTCCGACACCCGTGGCAGATCGGGCTCTCCGTCCTCGGCATCGCGCTCGGCGTGGCGGTGGCCCTCGCCATCGGGCTCGCCACCGAGAGCGCCCGGCGCGCCTTCGAGCTGGCCACCCAGGCGGTGACCGGTCGGGCGACGCACCAGATCATCGGCGGGCCGGCGGGCCTGCCCGAGGAAGTGTACCGCACCATCCGCCTCGAGCTGGGCGTGCAGCGAGCCGCGCCCGTGGTGGCGGTCGACGTCGCCGCGCCCGATCACCCGGGCCGCATCTTCCAGCTCATGGGAGTGGATCCCTTCGCGGAGGGCCCGTTCCGCCCGCATCTGGCGGGCGACGAGCCGTTTCGTACGCTCACCGCGCTCGTGACCCACCCGGGCGCCATGCTCATGTCGGGTCCCACGGCGCGCGCGCTGGGTCTCGCCCCCGGGGCCACGCTCGCCGTCCGCGTGGCCGGCGTCCGCCGTCCCCTCACGCTCGTCGGCATCTTCGAGCCCGCCGACGCTCTCTCGACCCAGGCCCTGGAGGGCGTGCTCGTCACCGACATCGCCACCGCGCAGGAGGTGACGGGCAGTCGCGGGCGGCTCAGCCGTATCGACCTCATGATCGGCTTCCGGCCGCCCGACCGGGCGCTCCTCGAGCGCATCCGCCACGCGCTGCCCCCCGGCGCCGAGCTGGTTCGGGCGGGCGCGCAGGCCGACGCCACCGCCTCCATGACCGCCGCGTTCACCCTGAATCTCCGCGCGCTCTCGCTCCTCGCTCTCGTGGTCGGGATGTTCCTCATCTACAACACCATGACCTTCTCGGTGGTCCAGCGCCGGACGGTCCTGGGCACGCTCCGCGCCCTCGGCGTCACGCGCGGCGAGGTCTTCGCCCTGGTGACGATCGAGGCGCTCGCGATGGGCACGGTGGGGACGCTCCTCGGCATCGCGATCGGCCTGGGGCTCGCGCAAGGGTTGCTGCATCTCGTCACGCGTACCATCAACGACCTCTACTTCGCGCTCTCGGTGCGCGACGTCTGGCTCACACCCGAGATCATTCTCGAGGCGGTGGGCCTTGGCCTCGGGACCACCGTGCTCGCCGCCCTCGCGCCCGCGCGGGAGGCGACGGGGATCCGCCCCCGCGAGGCCCTCCTCCGCTCCCGGCTGGAGGCGGCGAGCCGTCGCGCGGCGCCGCGGGCCGCCCTGGCCGGCAGCATCGTGGGCGGCGTCGGGGCCCTCCTCCTCCTGCCGCGAGCTCCCATCTGGGGCTTCATCGGCCTTTTCGCCCTCCTCATGGCGGCCGCCCTCGTCACGCCCCTCGCGGTGACCGTGATCCTGCGCGCGCTCGACGTGCCGATCGCGCGCGCGGGCGGGCTCCTCGGGCGCATGGCCGCACGCGGCATCACCGCCGCTCTGTCGCGCACGGGGGTGGCCATCGCCGCGCTCATGATCGCGGTGGCCGCCACCATCGGTGTCGGGATCATGATCGCGAGCTTCCGCGAGGCGGTGGTGCGTTGGCTCGAGGGCACGCTGCGCGCCGACGTCTATGTCTCGCCTCCGAGCCTGATCGGCAGCCGTCCGGACGCGACGCTGGACCCGGGCGTGGTGGAGCGGCTGGCCACCACGCCCGGCGTCGCCGCGGCAAGCACCGCGCGCGGCAGCACGGTGGCCAGCCCGCGCGGACCCGTGCACATCGTGGCCCTCGGCATCGCGGCGGGGCAGCCGCCGGGCTTCGCCTTCAAGCGAGGCCGGCCCGAGACGATCTGGCCCGCGGTCGAACGCGGCGCCGTGATCGTCTCCGAGCCGTTCGCCTACCGGCGGCGCGTGGGGGTGGGCGATTCCGTGCGCCTGCGGACCGACCGCGGCGAGCAGACCTTCCCGATCGCCGGCATCTTCTACGACTACGGCTCGAGCGCGGGCGTGGTGATGATGAGCCGCGCCACCTACGACCGGCACTGGACGGATCGCGGGATCTCCTCGCTGGCGCTGTACGTGGCGCCCGGCACCGACGTGCCCGCCCTCATCGCCGCCCTGCGCGCGCGGGCGGCGGAGGGGCCGGGCGGGGGCGAGGTGCTGGTCCGCTCGAACCGCGCGCTCCGCGAGGCCTCGCTCGTGATCTTCGACCGCACCTTCGCGGTCACGCGCGTGCTTCGGCTCCTCATCGTGGTGGTGGCCTTCGTGGGGGTGCTCTCCGCCCTCATGGCGCTCCAGCTCGAGCGCGTGCGCGAGGTGGGCCTCCAGCGCGCGCTCGGCCTCACGCCCGGCCAGGTCTGGGGCGTGGTCACCGCGCAGACCGGGCTCATGGGGCTCGTCGCCGGCCTCCTCGCCATGCCCGTTGGCGTGCTCCTCGCCGGCGTCCTCGTCTTCGTCATCAATCGGCGCTCGTTCGGCTGGACGATGCCCATCGACGTGCGCCCCGAGATCCTCCTCCAGGGGCTTGGCCTCGCGGTGGTGGCGGCGGTGCTGGCCGGCGCCTATCCCGCCGCGCGGATGGCGCGGGCCTCGCCGGTGGAGGCCCTCCACGATGAATGACGCGCGCTCCGGCGCCTCCGTCTACACGTGGGCCTGGGTGCGCTCGGTCGTCGCGCGTCTCGCTGTCCTCGCGCTCCTCCTGGCGATCGGGATGGTGGCTCTCCTCATGGTGACGCAGGGGCCGCGCTGGCCCCCCGCGAGTCCGGTGCGCGCCCGACTCCTCGTCACCGAGGCGCTGTCGGCCACGCCCACCGAGGGCTTCGCCCGCGCGGAGGCGCCGCGGCCGTTCACGTTTCCGCACGACCACGGGCCCCATCCCGAATTCCGCACGGAGTGGTGGTACTGGACCGGCAACCTCGTCTCGACCTCGGGGCGCCACTTCGGCGTCCAGCTCACCTTCTTCCGCGCCGCGCTGGCGCCGGGCCGCGCCGCGCGCGACTCGGAGTGGGCGACGAACCAGATCTACCATGCCCATTTCGCGCTCACCGACGCCCGGAGCGAGCGCTTCCGCGCCTGGTCGCGGACGAGCCGCGCCGCCCTCGACCTGGCCGGCGCGACGGCGGCGCCGTTCAAGGTCTGGCTGGGCGACTGGGAAGCGCGTGCCGACGCGGCCGCGTCGCTCCCCATTCGTCTCCGCGCGGGCGAGGAGGACGTCTCGATCGACCTCTGGCTCGAGAGCGCCAAGCCGCCGGTCCTTCAAGGCGAGCGGGGCCTTTCCCGCAAGGGGCCCGAGCCCGGCAACGCGTCCTACTACTACTCGCTCACCCGGATGCCCGCCCGCGGCACCGTACGGGTGCGCGGCGAGCGCTTCGACGTCGAGGGCCTCGCGTGGATGGACCGCGAGTGGAGCACGAGCGCGCTGGGTCCGGACCTCGCGGGCTGGGACTGGTTCGCCATCCACCTCGACGACGGCCGCGAGCTGATGTTCTACCAGCTACGGCGAAAGGCCGGCGGCGCCGCCGAGTGGAGCAGCGGCGTGCTCGTGGATGCGCGCGGCAGCGTGCGCGCGCTCGGGCGTGACGACGTGCGGCTGGAGACACGGGGCACGTGGCGGAGCCAGCGCAGCGGCGTGGCCTATCCCGCGGGCTGGCGCCTCACCGATCGCCGCAGCGGCCTCACGCTCGAGCTGGAGCCGCGGCTGGCCGACCAGGAGCTGGACGTGGGCGTGCGCTACTGGGAGGGGGCGGTGCGGGCGCGCGGCCTCGAGGGCACCCGCACCATCACCGGCTCGGGCTACGTGGAGCTCGTCGGCTACGACGACCGGCTGCCCCAGGCGAAACGGTGACCGTAGTATAAAGGAGGGCCATGGCGCATCGCGGATTCGATCTCACCGGCAAGGTGGCACTCGTCACCGGCGGCAATAGCGGCATCGGCCTGGGCATGGCCGAGGCCCTGGCCCAGGCCGGCGCGGGCGTGTGCGTCTGGGGCACCAGCGAGGAAAAGAACGGCGCCGCGCGGGCCCAGCTCGAGAAGCACGGCGGCAAGGCGCTCGCCCTTCGCTGCGACGTGGCCGACGAGGCCGCGGTGGACCGCGCGTTCGCGGAAACGGTGGCGGCCTTCTCCCGCGTGGACGCCTGCTTCGTCAACGCGGGCGTGAGCGGACGGGGCGGCGCCGCCGGGTTCGCCAACATGACGACGGCGGAGTGGCGCCGAGTGATGAACGTCAACCTGGACGGGGCCTTCTTCACCCTGCGCGCGGCGGCGCGGCACATGATCGAGCGTGGCGGCGGGGGCTCGCTCGCGGTGACCTCGAGCCTGTCTGCGATGATGGGCGCGCCGCGGAGCCAGCACTACGCCGCCACCAAGGGCGCCCTGATCTCCCTGATGCGGGCGCTCGCCGTGGAGCTGGCCCGCCACAAGGTGCGCGTCAACGCCATCGTGCCCGGCTGGATCGACACGCCGATGACCGAGCAGGCCCTGCACGGCGAGGCCTTCACCCAGAAGGTGCTGCCCCGCGTGCCCGCGCGCCGCTGGGGCGTGGGCGAGGACTTCGGCGGGATCGCCGTCTACCTCGCCAGCGACCTCTCCGCCTACCATACCGGCGACACGCTCGTCATCGACGGCGGCTACGTCCTCTTCTGAGCCGATGGGGTACGTCGAGCGGCATCTGCTGCCGGGCGAGGGCGTGCTCTTCAAGACACGCCTGCACTGGATCCTCTTCCTCCGTCCGGCGCTGCTCGTCCTGATCGGGCTCGTCCTCACCGCGACCCTCTACCGAGCCGTTCCGGATCCGCCGTGGCTCTGGTGGATCGGGCCCGCGATCATCCTGGTGGGGCTGGGCTTCGGGCTCGTGCACTGGGTCGAGCTCATGACCAGCGAGTTCGCGGTGACGACCACCCGGCTGATCTTCAAGGTGGGGCTGGTGGCCCGCTACACCACCGAGCTGCTCCTGTCCAAGGTAGAGTCCATCAGCGTCGATCAGACCCTCGTCGGCCGCCTCCTGAACTACGGCGACATCACGGTGATCGGCACGGGCGGCACCCGCGAGGTGTTCCGGCGCGTGCGCGACCCCATCGGGTTCCGCAACTACGTGCAGCAAGCGTCCATAACTCACGGGGCCGCCGGCGGCCCGGAACGGAGAGCGTGATGCTCGGCGTCGTCGCCACGATCAAGGTGAAGCCCGGGATGGAGAAGGAGTTCGAGGCGGTGGCCAAGGAGCTCGTGGCCAAGGTCAACGCCAACGAGCCCGGCTGCAAGCTCTACGCGCTGCACAGGAATGAGGCCGCGGGCACCTACGTCTTCATGGAGCGCTACGCGGACCAGGCGGCGGTGGAGGCCCACCGCGCCACCGACTACTTCAAGGCGCTGGGCCGGAGGATGGGCGAGTACATGGATGGCCGCGCCGAGGTGGTCCGCCTCACGGAGATCTAGGCTTGTGCGCAGGCGACTGAACCTGGATCTGCGTCTTCTCGTCGAGCTCAGACGACGGCGTCGCTCTCAGGCGACCGGTCCCACGAGCAGGGCCCGGGCTCGTGCCTGGTCGAGGCGGTCCCCGATCTCGGCGAAGAGACGCTCGGCGTACTCGACGTCGGCCCGGGCACCAGTGCGGCGGCCACGCTCCAGGTGGAGGAGGCCCGCCTCATAGCGCGCCCCCAGCCGGTGAGCCGCGGCCAGGCCGCGCCGCCACCACCACTTCGCGCGTTGTGGCCGACCCCGTAACCAGTGGTAGGTTCCCCAGTGCCGGCACGCTCCGGGCAGCCCGTCGGCAAAGCGCCGGCCTCCCACGAGGGCCTGCCTACACGCGGACCGCGCGGCCTTGAACATTGTGCGTCCCGCAGCACTCCCGTCGCGGTCGAGGGCAGCCAACCTCACCGCGGCCAGGCTGTTCAAGGGGATCGCGATGTACGGCCCGCTCAACCTGTGCTTGGCGATCATGGTCGCGCTCTCCTCGGCCACCCGCAGCGCCCGGTCGAGATCCCCCATGTGCAGGAGACACTCGACCAGAGCGCCGTGCGCCCACGTCACCGAGGAGAGATCGGGGACCGCTTCGAAGAGCTCGATCGACCGCTCAAGCAATGACGTGGCCGCCTCGGGATTTGCCTCATGATGAAGCACCAGGAAGCCGCCATCCGCAAGCCCGAGAGCGAGCATCTGCCGATCTCCCGACGCCTCACCGACCTGGACGACCTCCTCGGTGAGCGTGCGGCTCTTCTCGAGCTCACCGCGCAGGGTGAGGAGCCAGCCGGCCGAGACGGTCGCCACCCCCCAGCCACGGAGTTGGCCGGCCTGCCGGTACATCTTGGCGGCGGCCCGATAGTGGCGGATTCCTTCGTCCCAGTGGCCGGAGACCTGGCCGTGCACGCCCTGCCCGAAGTGGGCGTAGGCGACGGCGATCGGGTGCCCGTGCTGTTCGGCGATTCTCTCAGCTCGGCGGTGGTAATAGCCGCCGAAGCGGGGCGTCCCGGCGATGTCGCACATTATACCGATGCCCGCGGCACCGAGCGCCGTCTCGAGCGGCAGCCCGTATCGCTCGGCGAGGTTCATCGCGAGGAGGCTATCGAGCGCCGCCCGCTTGTCGGCACGGAAGTAGTCCATCCAGGCCAGCATCTCGTAGATGCGGATCCGCTCGCGCGCCGTCGAGTCATCCGTGCCGGCCGGAGCGCGCCACCATGGTTCCGGGAGCAACCGGTGCAGGAGTTGGGCGGCGACGCGCCGCGTGATGGCCCAACCCACCGCCCGGGGTGACGCCGGGAGCGGGCGCTCCCCGAGGTTCACGAGGGCCCGTCCCAGATACTCGGCGGCCCGTGCATGCTCCCCACGCCGGAAGAGCGCCTGACCTATCTTTCGCTCCAGGATCGCACGCTGGCGTGGCTCCCACCGGTCCCCGAAGCGCCGCTCATATGCGCGGAAGGCGCCCGTGTAGTGCTCGAGCGCCTCGGCGTCAGCGGCCACCGCCGCCGCCTGGTCCCCCGCGCGCACCAGGAACTCGTGGGCCTTCTCCCACTGCTCGGCGCGCGTGTAGTGGTAGGCCAGGACGGCCGAGAACTCATCGAGCCGATCGGGGAAGAGACGCTCGACGCAGACCGCCACGGCACCGTGCAGACGGCGGCGCTGCTCGAGGAGCATGCTCTCGTAGGCAGCCTCCTGGACGAGTGCGTGCTTGAAGATGTAGGTCAGTTCCGGCAAGCGCGCCGCCTCGCGGATCAGCTCGACCCGCACGAGCTCCCCCAGCTGCCGGTCGACCGCCTCCTGCGCGTCCGCTACCGCCTGCACGAGGCGGTAGAGGAAGCTGCGGCCGATCACCGCGGCCGTCTTCAGGAGCTGCTTGACGCTCTCGTCGAGGCGGTCCACCCGCGCCATGACGAGTCCCTGAATGGTGTCCGGGATGCTGACCGGCCCCGCGCGGTCGGTGGCCCGCCAGCCGCCGCGGGCCTCATCACGCGCCAGGGCCCCGAGGTCGATCATCGCGTGGATCACTTCCTCCACAAAGAACGGGTTGCCATCCGCCTTTCGGAGGATGTCGTCGGTCAGGTGCGGCGGGAGCTCGCCCTGTCCCATCAGGTGCGCGATCAGCTCCCGCGCATCGCGCGGCGCGAGAGACCCCAGGCGGATCTCGGTGTAGATTCCGGCGAACCGCGCACGGGCCGTCACCGCGAGCCGCTCCGCGAGACCTTCCGGGTCGACGCGGGCCTTCCAGCACACCAGCAACGGCACCTGGGCCGTCAAGGGCAGCAGATGCTCGAGGAGCTCGGCCGACGAGCCGTCGAGCCACTGAATATCATCCAGGACGAGCACCAATGGTCGCTCCCGCGCCAGCCGCTCGAACAGCCGGCGCACGCTCAGGACAATCTGCCGGCCCAAAGCCTCGGCGTCGAGAAATCGCACGCGCTCGGACGCCGCCTCCGGGACGGGGACGCCGAGCAGGGTAGCGACGTAAGGAAGGACGTCGTCCCCCTCCCGGCCGAACAGGTCACCGACCGCCTCGGCCAGCCGCCGCCACACGTCGGTCTCCGCCGCTTCCTCGCCGACGCCGAGCCAACCTCGGATCACCTGGAGAAGCGGCCAGTAGCTGATGCCTTGGGTGAAGGACAGTGCATATCCCTCCAGCCACAGGGCTCGTCCCTCCATCGCCTGCCGGCGCGCCTCCGCCACCAGCCGCGACTTGCCGACACCGGCCTCTCCCAGGACCCCCACGATGCCGCCCACCCCCGCGTCCAGCGCCTCAAGCTTCTGAAGCAGCCACCCGAGCTCGCGATCCCGACCGACCATCGGCGCGCTGGTGGGTCGGCGCCGGAGCCCCTCGGGGAACGGCCGCGCGTGCAGGGCCCGGTAGACTCGAACAGGCTGTGCACGCCCCTTGACCGTGCGGAGGCCGATGTCATCGCACGCCACGTGCCGCTCCACCGCGTGGTGCGTGGCCTCCGTCATGCGGATTTCGCCCGGAGCGGCGATCTGCTGCATGCGCGCCGCTAGATTCGTGGTGTCGCCCACGGCGGTGTAGTCCATCCTCAGGTTGTCGCCGATGGAGCCCACTACCACCGGGCCGGTGTTGAGCCCCATGCGGACGGGGAGCTCGCGCACCCCGAGCCGCTCGGCATTGGCCGCGGGGTCGGCGAGGGCGTGGCGGATGCCGAGGGCGGCGAGGACCGCGCGGCGTGCATGGTCCTCGTAGGTGATGGGAGCGCCGAAGAGGGCCATGAAGCCGTCGCCGAGGAACTGGTTGACGGTACCCTCGTAGCGGTGCACCTCCCTGAGCACGATCTCGAAGAAACGATCCACCAGCGGATGCATCGCGTCGGGGCCGATGCGCGCGGAGAGCTCCGTCGAGCTCACGAGGTCGCAGAAGAGGACGGTCACCGTCTTTCGCTCACCCTCGAGGGCGCTGCGCGAGGTGAGGATCTTCTCGGCGAGGTGACGCGGCGTGTAGCCTCGAGGGGTGGCGAAGCGGGCCGGGGGCCCCATCGCGACGAGCGCCCGGCCGCAGCGGCGGCAGAACGCGTCATCGGGGCTGGCGGCGGTGCCGCAGTCAGGGCAGATCGCTACCCTTGCCCCGCACCGGGGGCAGAAGTCCGCGTCGGCGGGCACCTGCTGTTGGCAGCCTGGGCAGCGCATAAGCCACCGCCGGGGCCGGGCGGCTGACCCAGAATGCTAGCGGGCGCCGGCGCCCGGCGTCAAGGCCGAAGCCGCAGTCCAGGTTACCGAAGGCTGCCGATCACGCGCCAGGGCCTGGAGCGATGATGGTCGGCATTATCCATTCTGGTGCGGACACTCACGCATTGACTCCAATCACTCGGCCTGCCATAGTCCGCGAGTACTAGCCACGCGGAACGCTCGCTCGTTTCGTTATCGGGCGAAGAGGAGCAACCAGTGGCGTGGAAGAAACCTTTCGGGCATGGACGCTACGCGATCGCGCTCGGGAGTATCGCCCTCCTTGCGCTCACGGCAGCCGACTCCTGCTCCGCAGGCGACCTCAGCGACGAAACCTTCGGCCTGAGGATAGGCCTAGCGCTGGATCGCGCGTCCACTTTCACGGATGTCGTCGCGTTGTCCGCCTCCACCGCGTATCCCTACCTGTCGTCGGTGAACCCGGCGGCGGGCGATTTCTTGCGGGAGCCGCCAAACGAGTTCCGGTTCATCGGGACGCTCACCGGGGCCTATGTGGCGTTCAACAAT
Source organism: Candidatus Methylomirabilota bacterium (assembly GCA_046728035.1). Classification (GTDB taxonomy): domain Bacteria; phylum Methylomirabilota; class Methylomirabilia; order Rokubacteriales; family CSP1-6; genus DASRWT01. Next base: position 17,548 of record JBKPDT010000100.1, read on the forward strand.
GGCAGCTCGATCACCGCGGGTGCCGCGAGCGCGACCTACCGATTGCCTTCCGCTGGCACCTTCCTCGCGTCCTACACGCGTATCGACTCACAGGACGTCGAAGGTCACCAGGGCGACCATTTCACCCTGAGATCGAACGAGCTGCGCCTCACTTACAGCCATTTGCTCGATAAGTGGATCACCCTCGGGGGATCGGTTCGGCTCAGCGAGTCGCGGCTGAGTAGGTCGAGCCTCTTCGACGACTTTCCGCTGCACACCAGCACAGAATCCCTCGGCGTGGAGGGCAGCGTCGGCGTCCTGGTGGCCCCTCACAAGAATTGGCTCGTCGGGATTCTCGTAGCTCTCGGGTGGACCCGTGGGGAGACGACCGGATTCGTAGACTTCCCTCCGGAGCCGTTCGGACCCGGCCTGACGCCGATCGACTTCACGGACAACACACGCTCGGTGAACATTCGCGGGGGACTCGGCTGGCGGCCATCCGATAAGTTCAGCGCTTACGCCGACTGGCAGTACCTCCGTCTCAAGAACGTACGGATCGGCTCGAGCGATGACAGCGCCGATGTCGGTCGCATGTTCGCCGGAGTCGAATACCTCCCCTACCAGTTCCTCGCGCTGCGACTGGGCGGGTCCGCCGATACCGATCGCCAGTTCACCGTGAGCGGCGGCGTGGGGTTCTATCCAACCAAGTACCTTCAAGCCGAGCTGGCGTACGTCTACAACGCGTTCCCGGAAGTCCGAAAAGAGTTCGGCCGGGCCCATCTGGTCAGCCTCTCGCTCGCGTTCGTCCTCTAGTAGCTTCCTGAGTTCTTGAGGTGAACCATGACGGATCGCGCCTTCCGAGAGACCAGGGAGCAAGTCGCCCACTCGATCCGAGGGACGCTCGAGCGCGAGTCTCGCGGATTCGAAGTGCGCCTTGCCTACGTCCGCGTTGTCGCTCTCGCAGCCATATTGTGCCTGAACACCGCGGCAATCCGCTGGCCGTGGCTTCAGGGCCTCGATAGTCTCCCGCCGATAAACGCGGTAACGGATGCTGTCATGCTGGTCGCGGCTTTCGCTATCCTGTTTCTGCTTCGTCGCGGATGGTACCCGCCGGGTATTACCGTCCTCTTGCCTGCGGTCGACGCCGCCTTCGTCTTTTGCGCGTATGGCACCGCGCTGGCCACTGCGGAGCCGGTACTCTTTGGCGCCGGGATGGAGGATGCCGCGGTCTTCTGCGCCATAATCGCGATATCCGGGGGGCTCCGACTCTGGCCCACATCCGCCGCGTTCAGTACCGCGTCTGCCCTTCTCGCATACGTCGCCTTGACCATGGCGAGCAACGAGCTCGCTGGGCGTTTCGTGACGCTGATTTCGATCGCGGTCGCCGGCCTATTCGGATACCTGCTCACTACGATCGTGCGCGCCTCACTCGATGGCGAAGTAAGTCGAACCATCTTTCGGCGCTTCTTGCCGGAACACCTCGTCGATCAAGCCAGACGGGATCCTCTCGGCGCCATCGGTGAGCCGCGTGTCCTTGACGCCACGGTTCTTTTCTCTGACCTTCGAAACTTCACCGGTCTCGTGGAGTCGATGCCGCCTGCCCAGGTACTGGAGTATCTGAACGAGGTTCAAGGGCTCCTAGCCGAGATTGTCAGCAAGCACGGCGGCACCGTTGACAAGTTCATGGGCGACGGCATGCTTGCGGTCTTTGGAGCGCCGCGACAACTGGATGATCATGCGCAGCATGGGATCGCGGCGGCAACCGAGATCATATCGTCTATCGCGGCACTGAAC
>JBKPDT010000101.1:0-6301 GCA_046728035.1 Candidatus Methylomirabilota bacterium
ACCTCGTCGTACTGGAGCCGCGCGCCGGTGATGAGGCGGGGACGAGTCACGAGTCCGCCCCCGGCGGCTGCGTGTCGCCGCGCTCGATGGCCTCGAGCTGCGCCCACAGCATCTCGGTCTTGAAGCGGAGCGCCGCAACAGCCGCCTCCTGCTGCTCGCGCGTCCGGCAGCGCTCAACGGTGAGGTCGAGCGCGTACTGCACATCGCGCGGCGCCTGCACGAGCCGCGTACGGAAGTACTCGAGCCCCGCGGGGTCGATCCACTTGTAGTGACGCTCGAGTGCCTCGAGCCGTACACGGATCGCGCCCGGCCCGAAGAGCTCGGTGAGCGATGAAGCGACCGCCTCGATCCAGGGCTGCTGGCGCGCGAAGTTCACGTAGGCGTCAACCGCGTAGCGGACTCCGGGGAGGACGTGCTGCTCCGACAGCAGTTCTCCTCGCGAGACGCCTAGCGCCTCGCCGAGCCGGAGCCACGACTCGATGCCGCCCGTTCCCGCGGCGGTGCCGTCGTGGTCGATGATGCGCCGTATCCACTCGCGCCGGACCTCGATCTCAGGGCAGTTCGACAGGATCGCCGCGTCCTTCAGCGGGATGCACCTCTGGTAGTAGAAGCGGTTCGCAACCCAGCGCTGGAGCTCCTCGCATGTGAGCTCTCCCGCGTCCATTCGCCGGTGGAAGGGGTGCAGGTTGTGGTAGCGCGTCCCCTGCGCGCGCAGGCGGGCGATGAACTCCTCGGGCGGCCACGGCGCGCGCTCAGCGGTCGGTGTCGTGGGGCTCGCGGTCATAGTGCGATCTCAAGCCCATCGTAGGCAACCTCGACGCCCGCGCGGAGGACCGCCTGCCGTTCGGGAGAGTCCTCGAGCAGGATCGGGTTCGTGTTGTTGATGTGGACGAGCACCTTGCGCGGGCGCCGAAGCCGCGCAAGCGCCTCGAGCGTCCCGCTGGGGCCCGACAGCGGCACGTGCCCCATGTCGCGCGCGCTGCGCTCCGAGATGCCCAGCCGGGGGAGCTCGTCGTCGCGCCAGAAGGTCCCGTCGACGAGAACGAGGTCGCTCGAGGCGAACCGGGTGAGCACGCCATCGTCCAGTCGGGCAAGACCGGGGACGTAGGTGACGACGCCGCCCGTCGCGCCGTCGCGGAAGAGGAACCCGCTCGCCTGAAGCTCCACGCCCGACCCGCTCAGGTAGCGCGGTGCGTCGCCGCCCACCTCGAACGGCTCGACCACGAGGCTCGAGCCTTCGAGCGGCCTCGCCCGCTCCGGCTCCAGCGTTTGCCACTCGACCCCGCAATAGCGCTCCAGGATCGCCAGCGCCGGATACCCACCCCTCAGCGCGCGCTCGACGCCCTCGTGGCCGAACACGCGCACCGGCGTCTGCGACTCGCGCAGCAGCAGAAGCCCCGCCGTGTGGTCGATTTCCGCGTCGGTCAGGAGGACGCCGGCGATCGGCGGCGCGCGGATGTCGTCGACTTGCCTGGGCGCGAGCAACTCAAGCTGCTGGCGCGCATCCGGCGAGGCGTTTACGAGAAACCACGACCCCTTGCCACCGCGGATCGCCAGCGACGATTGCGTACGCGGTTGCGCACGCACACCCTCGCGGGCGGCCTCGCACGTCGGGCAGTGACAGTTCCATTGTGGAAACCCGCCGCCGGCAGCGGAACCGAGAATACGAACGCGCACGAGGCAGAAGGAAGCGGACGTAGGCCCGAGGCCAGCCCCGGAGCTACGTCCGCTTCGGACTCCTATCTACCCTGGTACAGATACAGCGTGACCTCGCAACAGAGGTCGACGAACTCGAACTCGGGCTTGGTCCAGGTCGCACGGCTGGCACCGGTTGTGACCTCGGAACCGAGGTCTACGAGCTCAAATTGCGGCTTGCTCCAAGTCATAAAACCCCTCCTCTTGGGGTGCACGTAGGCCTACCTTAACGAGCGATCAACCGAGCAGTAGGAACCCCCCGGTCGCGACCAGCAAAGCGGCTCCGGCGAACCGGACGGCGACGGTCCGACGCTCCAGTGCCGGGACCACGCGCGGGAGGACGCCGGCCGCGTAGAGCCCAATGAGGGCGAGCAGCGAGCTCGACAGAGCCTGCTCCGCGGCGTGCCCGACAAGCGAGCCCGAATATTCGCTGCCCACACCGAAGGCGAGGTTGTCGACCGTCAGCGCGAGCGGCAGGACCCACAGCGGCCAGAGCTCGGCGACCCGCCGCGTCCCGGCGGCAACGGCGATCAGCCAGAGCCCCAGGGCGCCGAGCGTCCCGACCTCCAGGACTCCGGTCACCCCAGCCGAGATCGTCCAGCCGAGCCCCGCCCCGATGAGGAACGCGGCTCCGTCGGCGACGCCGAACAGCGCGACGAGCGGCAGGCGCCACCGTTTATCGACGATCGCGCCGATGGCCATGCAAGCGATCAAGCTGTCGATACCTAGAAGTAAGAAACCCATTCTCAACTCCAGACCGTGATTAGTTAGCTTGCGATTGCAGCGCCTCTACTCCGGCAGCGCGAACGCGAACAGCGCGCTGCCGTGGGACGACCCGAGCATCTTGGGCAGGAACCCCTCGGCCCAGCCGCCCCAGCCGCTCGGCGCGACGACGTACTGCCGTCCGTCGACGCTGTAGGTCGACGGGCTGCTGTGGTGGCCGCTGCCGCACTGGAACTGCCACAGCAGCTCACCGCTGCCCGCGTCCCACGCGTTGAACTCTCCGGTGGGCTCCCCGCCGAACACGAGGTCGCCGCCCGTGGCCAGGAGCGACGAGCACATGCACAGGTCGTCGGTCCAGCGCCACCGCTCCCCGCCCGTGCGCGGATCGTAGGCGCTCACGTACCCGGTCTGGTCGTCGCCGTCCACCGCGACGCCCGCGCCCCAGTACGGGATGCTCTCCTTGAACTCCCTGCGCCGCCGCGTGGCCGTGGCGCCGACGTCCTGCACCGGGACGTAGAGGAGCTCCGTCTTCGGGCTGTAGCACGCGTGCGTCCATTCCTTGGCGCCCGCCGGACCCGGCCAGAAGTGCACCGGGTCGCCCTCCTTGTCGGGGTACACCTTCGGCGTCACGTTGCCCTTCTCGTCGACCTCGCCCCAGTCGATGCGGTCGACGAACGGCGCCACCCGGACCGCCGACATGTCCGTGCGATCGAGGATGTAGAGGAACCCGTTCTTGTCGAAGTGGGCCGCCAGCTTCTGCCCGTCGAGGTCGAACAGGATGTGCTCCATGACGCTGTCGTAGTCCCACAGGTCGTGCGGGGTGTACTGGAAGTGCGCCTTGATTTCGCCGCTGTCGGCGTCCACGGCGACACCGGAGTCGGTGTACAGGTTGTCGCCCTCGCGGACCGCTCCGTCGAAGTCGGGACACGGGTTGCCGGTGCCGAAGTAGAGGAGGTTCAGGTCCGGGTCGTAGGTGCTCGTGATCCACACGTTCGCGCCGCCGCGCGCCCAGGCCTCACCTTCGGCGGGCCAGGTCTCGGACCCGGGCTCCCCGGGCTTCGGCACGAAGTAACACCGCCAGACGCGCTCCCCGGTCTCGAACTTGAACGCGTCGGCGTGGCCGCGCACCCCGAACTCGCCCCCCGAGCTGCCGACGATGACCATGTCCTTGACGATCAGGGGAGCGACCGTGGCGCTCTCGCCGGCCCGCACATCGCCGTACTCCTGATCCCAGATCTTCTTGCCGGTCTCGGCGTCCAGCGCGATCACGTGCGCGTTCAGGGTGGTCATGAAGACCTTGCCCTCGGCCACGGCGACCCCGCGGTTGACGTTGCCGCAGCACAGCGACACGTCGAACGGGGACGCATGCTTGTAGCGCCACAGCTCCTGCCCGTTCGTGGCGTCGAGGGCCCAGCACTGGCCGTCCCAGCCGGAGACGTACATGACCCCGTCCACGACGAGCGGGGAGGCCTCCCACGCGTACGTCGATGCGCCCGAGCGCAGGCCCATCTGGCCAGCCTGGAACACCCACGCCGGGGTAAGCTGCTTGACGTTGCTGGTGTTGACCTGGTCCAGAGGGCTGTAGCGCTGCCCGTTGTAGGCGCCGTAGTAGGTCAGCCAGTTCTGCGGTTCGTCGCGGGCGCCCAGAATCCGCTCGTAGGTCACGCCCTTGGTCACCGGCGGCGCCTTCCCGACCGCGGCGCTCAGGGTTGCGTAGGGGATGGCAGTTCCTGCGTCTACATACTCGGTTGCCATTGAATGCTCCTTTCGACGGTGAGCCGGCGGTCGATCTACGGGCGCGGTTGGGGCGGGCGGTCGAGGCGAGCCTCGGACGCTACGTCTCCACCCACGGCGATTGCCCCGGTCAGGCCGCGGCCCTCGTCGTTTCCGGTCGTGGAGCCGTACCAGTAGTACCCCGGTCCGTCGAGCTCGAGCGTGGCGGTGCCCTTCGAATGGTTCACCAGCCAGATGAACTGGGTGTCGCCATTGCTCGGCAGGACCGCGCAGTGGGTGTTCTTGTCATCGTTGATGAGCTCGAGCTCGAGCACGCCCCCATGGGGCAGGACGACGACCCCGGGGTCATAGACCAGCTCGTCCTCGGGGATCCGGACCGTGGCGCGCATTATGCCGTCGGGTCCCTCCTCGGCCTCCCCGACGTTTCCGCGGCCGATTATTCGACCCAACGTCACCCCGTTCTGCCTGTCCAAGTTTTCGGCAACCTCGGCCACGGCACCCTCCTCCGTTGGGTCAAATTTTTTGGGCGACGGAGCTTACTACTTCTTGAGACGCGCGGTCAGCCGGACGCGCTCCCGGCGCGGCTCCTCGAACGTCATGTAGCCCCAGTCGAGGGGCGACTCCTGGCGGTAGTTCTTGCGCAGGGCGCGCGCGATGGTCGCCTTCATCAGCTCCTTGCCGAGATAGAAGGCGTGCGTCGCCTCGTCGACCCCGAGCTGGTCGAAGATCTCGTTGAAGTCGGTGCCCTTGACGAAGAGCTCGGCGTTGAAGACGTAGATCCAGTCGCTGTCGGCGAAGATGCGGAAGTTCGGGTCGGTGACCTGCGCGTGCAACTCGCGCAGCTCGGACTCCGCGTAGGGCCGGAGGTCCTCGTCCTTCACCGTCAGCAGCCGCCCGTCGACGTGCTTCGGCGGCGTGCCCTGCTCCTGCGCGAAGTGCATGAGCTGCGCCGCCAGCACCGCCTCTCGCACGGCGCCGCGCGCCCAGTCGATGACCTCGGTGGTGAGCACGTTGTGGATGCCGAGCTCCTGGCAGAAGCCGATGAGCATCGCGGTCACCCCGGTGCTGTCCGCCTCGGTCAGCTCGGTGAGGTTGCCGATCCCCATGAACATCTCCGCCTCCGGATGCCGACGGCGGACCTCGAGGTAGCGCCCGAGGCTGGCCGCGAAGCCGGTGCCGATCGGCTCGATGATCGGGTCGACGAGGTACGGCTTGCCGAGCCTCTCCAGGTGGGTGATCGTCTCTTCGAGGCTGTCGAGGTCCTCGGGCGTGTCGGGGATGAGCACGGGCGTTGCGCGCAGGCGCTCGGCGAGGTCGCGGTTGGACCCGTTGAGGCTGAGGACGTAGTCGACGCCCGCCTCGTCGGCCATCAGGATCTCCTCGCGGTCCATCGTGTCGATGCTCAGAGCGAAGCCGCGTTTGTGCAGCTCGGCGATCATCGCGGGCCCCTCGTCGAGCCAGCGGCGGTCGAGCGACAGGCCGAGGTCGATCACGTCGGCGCCGGCGTCGCGGTAGTAGCCCGCGAGCTCGAGGATGCGTTCGCGGCTCAGCCTCGGGACATGGTTGATCTCCGCGAACACGCGAATATCGCGCGGGCCGTAGCTGGCGCGCGCGTCGGCCTGCCCGAACCAGCTCGGCAGCTGCTTGAGGTCGGCGGGGCCCTTCTCGACTGGAATCCCGAAGCGCTCGGCCAGCACGTCGGTCTCTCCCTCGCAGAGGCCGGGGATCATGATCTTCGTGACCGACTCAGGCGGCTCGAGGAAGCGCGCGATCCACCTGGTGGTCATCAGCGCCGCGACCGTGATCTTCATGACCGCGACCTCGTAGTCGAACGGCAGCTCGGCGCGGCGGAGCGTGTCGCGCAGGCCCGGCGCGGCCAGCTTGCCGGTTACGAATAGGAGCCGCTCGGCCACGCGCGTGTCCGGGTGGGGCGCTGTGCTAGCGCGGGCCCCTACTTACTGCGTACGAACTTGTTCGGCGTCCCCTCGAGCGGGCTGTCGGACTCCGGCCGCCAGAGCACGTGGTCCTCGATCACGCGCGCGAGCGCGAAGTCTTTGTCCGTGATGCCGCCGCTCACGTGGGTCTTGAGCTTCACCCACAGCTTGCCCCAGGTCACCGACAGGTCGGGGTGATGGTAGGCCGCCTCGGA
>JBKPDT010000102.1:0-4305 GCA_046728035.1 Candidatus Methylomirabilota bacterium
GAGGGCTCGCGCAGCGCGATCACCGGCCGCGCGCCGGCCTTCCAGAGCGCCTGGCCCAGCCCGATGGTCATGGTGGTCTTGCCGTCGCCCGCCGGGGTGGGCGTGATCGAGGAGACCACCACGAGCTTGCCGTCGGGCCGCCTCCGCCGCGCGGCGAGGGCGCCCAGCAGCACCTTGGCCTTGGTCCGCCCGTAGGGGATCCACTCGGCCTCGGCGAGACCGAGGTCGGCGGCGACCTCGGCGATCGGGCGCGGAACGCTAGGGTCGGACGGGATCGAGGTCGGCATCGGGCATGGTCTCCTTGAGCCAGTCGGGCAGCGCAATCATCCGCTGCGTCGCGGGGTCCCAGCAGGCATGACGCGTATGGCCCCACGCGACCAGCTCGCCCGCCTCGTTGTGGATCTCGTACTTGAAGGTGAAGCTCGCGCGCCGCCGCTCGCTGACGCGGGAGGTCACCGTGAGGAGGTCGTCGAGCCGCGCGGGCTTGGCGTAGTGGACACCGGCCTCCACCACCGGCATGTGCACGCGGCGGTCCACCTCGGACATGGGCAGATCGCGCTCGCGGAGATACTCGACGCGCCCCACCTCGAAGTAGGTGAGGTAGTTGCCGTAGTAGACGACCGACATGGTGTCGGTGTCCTTGTAGCGCACGCGGATGCGAGTGACCGACGGCATCGGGCGAGCGCGCCGCCGATCAGAGGTACTGGCCGTAGCGGATCTTCTCGACGACTTCGCGGATGCGGCGGTAGGCGTCGAGCTGCTGGAGCAGGTCCTGGGTGGTGACGAGCCCGGCGTCGCGCCCCTCACCCGCTTCCTGCACCTTCTGCTCGAGGGCGCGCCGGATCACCTCCGAGATCTCCGCGCCGCTCATCCCGCCCATCGGGGGCAGGAGCGAGCGGTAGTCGATCTCGGCGAAGAGAGGGCGCCCGGCATTCGTCTCCGCGCGCTCGCGTACGAGCTGCAGGATCTCCTGCTGGGCGGCCCCGTCGGGCAGGGTCACCTCGACGAGGCGGTCGAGCCGGCCCGGCTCCACGAGGGAGCGGTCCACGGAGTCCGTCCGGTTGGTGGAGGCCACCACCAGGACGCGGGCGGTCTCGTCCAGGCCGTCGAGCTTCTCGCAGAGGGCGGCGACCAGGCGCGCGCTCGCCTCGCGGGCCTGGGGTGGCGGAAGCAGGTGCTCGAGCGACAGCGCGTTGGCCTCGTCGAGGTAGACGACCGCCTTGCCCTCGGTCTTGGCGATGTTGATGATCTCCTGCAGCAGCTCGCCGGTATTCGGGCCGAACTTCGAGGTGAGGTTCATCATCTTGAGGTGGTAGAAGATCGCCCCCGCGCTCGTGGCGAGGGCCCGCGCGAGCATGGTCTTTCCAGTGCCGCGCGGACCGTAGAGAAGGATCCCCCGGGGCGGGTTGATCCCCCACTTGCCGTAGAGATCGGGGTCGGTGAGCGCGGTGGTGAAGCCGCGGACGGAGGCCTTGGCCTGCGGGATGCCGCCGATCTGCTCGAATCGCGTCTCCGGCTTGATCGTCACCACCACTCGACCGCTGAGATCGCCGAACTTCTCGCCGAGCTTGGTGAAGACGTCCTCGATGCGCCGCTGGATCGCCCACTGCTGGCTCTCCGGCTCGGGCGTCGAGGCGCTGCCCGACGGCCCCGCCTGGCGCGGCAGCTCGATGGGCATGGGTCAGATCCGCGGGCCGCTGGGGACGGAAGGCCCGGGGATGATGATCTCCGCTCGCTCGAGAACGTGCTCCTCCACGAAGACGGGCGCCTTGGCGCGGATGGCGAGGGCGATGGCGTCCGACGGGCGCGTATCGAGCACGTGCTCGGCGCCGCCGGCGGTCAGGTAGAGGGTGGCGTAGTAGACGTCGTCGCGGAGATCGGTGATCACGGCCTTGGCCACCGCGACGTTGAGGCGTCCGAACAGGGTGAGGAAGAGGTCGTGGGTGAGCGGGCGCGGCGGCGTCCTCTTGGCGAGGGGAAGGGCGATGCCGGTGGCCTCGGCGGGACCGATGGCCATGGCGAACGCGCGCCCGTCGCGTTTGGCCTGCAGGAGCACCAACGGCGCGCCCGTCTGCGGGCTGACCATCACCCCGAGCACCTCGACTTCCTGCGGCCCCGCGGGCGCGGGCGCCGGGGCCTGGGCGCGGCTACTCGCCGCCCCGAGAGCCGCGTTACAGCCGAGCAGCAGTACCAGCGCCGCGATTCGCCTCGGTGTGCTCATGCGCGCCCTCCGCGCCCGCCGTCGAGCGAAGCGCCTCCGCAGTATCGGCCGGGCTCGGGAACAAGTCAACCGAGCGGTCGGCGGCGCGCGCGGGAAGGGCGCGCGGCCGCGTGCCCGGCGCGTGCATCGGCCCGTCGCCGGGGGCCAGGCGGAAGCTCAAGACGATGCCGCCGCCCATGAGGAGGGCGAGCACCGTCCACATCGGGGCATAACCGAGGCCATGGGCGACGTAGCCGAAGACGAGAGCGCCCAGCGCGTTGCCGGCCAGGCAGACCGCGCTGAAAATGCCGACGGCGGTGGGCCGCCGCGCTTCCGCGGTCACGTCCACGAGGAGGGCGGACAGGGCGGGATAGAGGAAGCCGTGGGCGCCGCCCGAGATGAGGCCGGCGAGGAAGATGAAGGGCAGCACGGGCACGGGCACGCCGGGTCGGACGGTGCCGGCGAGCAGCGCCAGCATGCACACCGCCGCCGTGAAGACGATCATGGAGGGCACGATCACGGCACGGCGCCCCTGGCTGTCGATGAGCTCGCCGCCGAATAACCGCACGGCCACGGCGGAGACGGAGTAGGCGGTGTAGAAAAGGCCGAGCCCGGTCACGCCCATCGACTCCGCGAAGGTCGGGAGGAACGTGAACACCGTCCCGGTGCCCAGGCCGAAGAAGAAGCCGAGCGCCATGTGCACTCGGACGAGCTCCTGCATCCCTTCGCGCAGGGTCTCCATCCCGGGGCCGCCGCCCGGCGCCGGCGGGCGGATGCCGTGCGTACGCAGCACGAGCGCGAGCGCGCCCGCGCCGATCAGCGCGGAGACCGCGAACGACCAGCGGAAGCCCAGCTGGCGCACCACCGTCTCGCCGAGCAGCGGCGCCAGGGCGGTGGAGGTCAGCCCGGACAGCCCGAAGATGCCCAGAGCCCAGCCGCGGCGCTCGACGGGGACGAGATCCACGATGTGGATGTAGCTGGCGACGAAGAAGGCGGAGAAGGCGAGGCCCTGCACGCCGCGGAGGACGGCGTGGAGCGGGATCGAGCTCGACACGACGAACCCGGCGGCGGACACGAGGAGGAGGCCTGCTCCCAGGCGCATGAAGAAGCGCCGGCCGAGCCGATTCACCCAGACCCCCACCAAGGGCTGGAAGAGGATGCCCGCGATGCTGTAGGTCGCCTGCACGAGGCCCACGTGCGCCTCGCTCCCGCCCATCTGCTGCACGTGGATGGGCAGGAGGAGGAAGCCGTTCATGCTCATGAAGAAGAGGAAGTTGGTGAGCATCGCCTGCGCGAAGGGCGCGCTCACCAGGAGCTGGGAGGCCGACGTCACGAGCGTTGCGGCGGAGGGAAGGCCGACAGTAGAATGGCAGCCGCCATGAGACGCGTCGAGTATAGCACGCGGGCGCGCGCCTGAACTCGATCGCCGACGCGCTCGCCGCCGCCGCTACGCTCGCGCCCGATGGACGCGGACGCTTCGCGGCGCCGGCCGTGCTCCAGAGCTGGCCCGGCATCGTGCACGGCGGCGGCCTCGTCGCCATCCTCGACGCCGCCACGCGCGCGCTCGGAATGCCGGCGGCTCCGCGCGTCGTGGAAGGACGCATCACCTCGTCGGTGCCGCTCGCCACCGCGCTCTCCCTCGAGGGCGGCGCACGCGAGGGGGGCGCCAGCATCACGATCCTGCAGGACGGCCAGACGCTCTCGTCCGCGTCGGTCAGCGTGCTCGCCTCCGACCCGGCGCCGGTCCGCGCGCCATGGCACGGCGCGCGCCACGGCTGGACGCTGCCCATGTCCGAGGACTGCCTCGCGTGCGGGTCGCGCAATCCGCTGGGCCTCCGGACCGCGCTCTCCTTCGACGACGAGGGCGTGTGGGCGCGGCTCGAGCCCCCCGCGCCGTGGCGCGCCGGCGCGGCGACCCACGACGCGCTCGCCCCCGTCCTCCTCGACGAGGTGGCGTGGTGGCTCGGCGCGCTGACCATGCGCGAGGGCGGCCTCACCAACCGGCTCGCGGTGCGCTTTCACCGCCCCATGCTGCCGTGGCGCGCGGAGGGGCTGATCGCCGCCGGGCGCTTCGCCGACGTGACGGCCATCGATCGCAAGCGCAC
>JBKPDT010000103.1:0-10526 GCA_046728035.1 Candidatus Methylomirabilota bacterium
CACGACGAGGGCGGCCGCCCCCGCCGCGCGCGCCGCCGCCACGATGGGCGCGGATTCCATGTCCACCGCCGCCGCGCCGGTGGCGGCACGGAAGGCGGCCTTGTCCGCGGGGGTGCCCAGGATCGCAGCAGAGGTGGCCAGCACCCCGGCCTCCACGCGGGGGCCGGCGAGGACAAGGGCGCGGGCATGCGCGGCCGGCGTCACCGGCAGCGCGTCTCCGGAGGCGCCGAGGACGCGGGCGGGCACCACGAGATCGCCGACGCTCAGCCGCGGATCCAGCCCGCCGCAAAGCCCGGCGGAGATCACCAGGGGGGCGGAGAGACCGTGGAGACTGGCCCCCCATCGCTCGGGCAAGAGCGTCGCGCCGAGGCCGACGGGAACGATGCGGGTGGAGCCACGTCCGAAAGCAGGAAAGGCAAGACCGGCGAGCGCGGGGAGCTCGAGCTCCCGGGCCAGCCCCGCGGCCTCGAGCTCGACGGCCGTCAGGATGAGGATGCCGTTCACGCGACTACGCGGGGGTCGACGGGGCGTGCTGCGCCTTCTCGCGCTCCTTGCGCTCGAGCCACGCCTTCCACGAGTTGCCCTCGGCGGGGTCCTTGCCGGTGAACCGTATATTGAGGATGTCGGCGTAGGGGATCCAGATGGGACCCTCGCCCTCCTCGTCGATGAGCTGGACGAAGGGCTCGGATGCGATCGCGTCACGATTGCAGAGATACCCGACCAGCTCGCTCCCGTCCCGGCGGACCACCGTCACGTTGCCCCGGTAGTCGAAGGCGTGCTCGATCACCTCGGCGAGGGTGAGGTAGGGGCCGATGTCGGGCACCCAACCTTGCAGGCTCATGCGCGGGAGTCCTCCGGCCTCAGAGCTTCCCGGTGAGGGTGACGGCAGCGGTCTCGACGAAGCCGCGGACGGAGCTGAAGGTATGGTCCACCGCAGTGGCCTCGAAGCCACAGTGCACCATGCAGTCCTGGCACTTCTCGTTGCCGCTCTTCCGCCCGTAGTTCTCCCAGGGCGTCGTCTCCATCAGCTCCTTGAATGTCTCCGCGTATCCGTCCTGCAGGAGATAGCAGGGCCGCTGCCAGCCGAACATGTTGTAGGTCGGATTACCCCAGGGGGTGCACTCGTAGTCGTGCTTGCCCATGAGGAAGCGCAGGAAGAGCGGCGACTGGTTGAATCGCCAGCCCCGCCTGGGGTTCGACAGGATGTCGGCGAAGAGCTGATGGGTGCGGCTGCGGCGGAGGAAGTGCTCCTGGTCCGGGGCCTTCGAGTAGCTGTACCCGGGGGAGACCATCATGCCCTCGACTCCCACCCGCATCATCTCGTCGAAGAACTCCCGCACCCGCAGCGGCGATGCCCCGTCGAAGAGCGTGGTGTTGGTGGTGACCCGGAAGCCGCGCGCAAGAGCCTCCCGGATCGCCGGCACCGCCTGGTCGTACACCCCGTCTCGGCACACCGCCTCGTCGTGCTCCTCGCGGAGCCCGTCCATGTGCACGCTGAAGGTGAGGTACTTCGAGGGCCGGAAGAGGTGGAGCTTCTCCTTGAGGAGAATGGCATTGGTGCAGAGATAGACATACTTCTTCCGCTCGACGAGCGCGTCGACGAGCCGGTCGATCTCGGGATACATGAGCGGCTCCCCGCCGGGAATGCTCACCATCGGCGCCCCGCACTCGTCCACCGCCTGGAGACACTTCTCGACTGACAGATTCTTGCGGAGGATCTGGGCGGGGTACTGGATCTTGCCGCAGCCCGCACATGCGAGGTTGCAACGGAAGAGCGGCTCGAGCATGAGGACGAGCGGGTAGCGCTTGCGACCCGCGAGCTTCTGGCGGATCACGTACGTCGCGACCGTCCACATCTGCGATAGCGGCACACTCATGGGTTACGAAGTCCTCTTCATGTGTGGGACCGGGTCCGTTCTTCCCGCGCGCCGACCCCGAACAGAGTACCAGAAAGAGCCCGGCGTGGCTCACCAAAACCGTGTGCTAGTATGGTGCGGTGTTTGCGCAAAAACTCGGCTCGGCGGGCGCGTCCCACGTGTCTTCCGCGGCGCCGCCGACCGCGGTGGACGCCGCGATCGAGCGCGCGCACGCCCTCCTTCTCAAGACGCAGGCCCCCGACGGCCACTGGGTGGGCGAGCTCGAGGCAGACAGCACCATCTCCAGCGAGTACCTCCTCTTCGGCCACCTGATCGACCGCGTCGACCGCGAGCGCGAGGCGAAGATCGTCGCCTACCTCCGCGGGCGCCAGCTCGCCGACGGCGGCTGGAGTCTGTACGAGGGCGGTCCCGCCAATCTCTCCGCGACCATCAAGGCGTACTTCGCCATGAAGGCGGCGGGGGTGTCGCCCGACGACCCGGCGATGGCGGGGGCCCGCGCGCTCATCCTCGCGCGCGGCGGCCTCGTCGAGGCCAATGTCTTCACCAAGATCCTCCTCGCCCTCTTCGGCGAGTACGACTGGTCGGGTATCCCGGCGATGCCGGTGGAGATCATGCTCCTGCCCCGGTGGTCGTACTTCAACCTCCTCGAGGTCTCCTACTGGTCCCGCACCGTCATCGTCCCGCTCCTCATCCTCATGGACGTGAAGCCTGTGCACCGGCTGCCCGAAGGATCACGCCTGGACGAGCTCTGGGCGGTGCCCCGCGCGGAGGCCAGCCTGCGCTTCCACCGCGTGCCCCGGCCGTTCTCGCCGCGGACTTTCTTGTGGAAGAACCTCTTCATCGGGATGGACGACGCGCTGAAGGGCTGGGAGCGGCTGGGCCCGCGCCCGCTGCGCGCTCGCGGGCTGGAGGCGGCGCGCTGCTGGCTGGAGGAGCGCCTCGCGGTGCCGGGGGGGCTCGGCGGGATCTTTCCCGCCATGGTCAACGCGGTGCTCGCCCTCCGGTGCCTCGGCTACCCGGACGATCACCCGCTCATTCGCGGCCAGCTGAAGGAGATCGAGGCCCTCGGGGTCGAGACCGCGCGCACCCTGCACTACCAGCCCTGCGTGTCGCCGGTCTGGGATACTTCGCTCGCCGCCAATGCCCTCATCGAGTCGGGATTCCCCGCCGACCACCCCGCCCTCGTCCGCGCCGGCGAGTGGATGATGGACCGGCAGGTAACCGTCCCCGGCGACTGGCAGGTCAAGCGCCCCGGGGTGCCGCCGGGAGGCTGGCCGTTCCAGTACCACAACGACTTCTATCCCGACCTCGACGACTCCGCCATGGTGATGATGGCGCTGGCGCGCACCGAGGGCCTCGACCCCGAGCGCCGGCAACGGGCGCTCACGCGCGGGATGGCGTGGTTCATGGGCATGCAGGGGGGAGACGGCGGCTGGGGATCGTTCGACGCCGACAACAACCGGCTCATCTTCAACAACATCCCCTTCGCCGATCATGGCGCCCTCCTCGACCCCTCGACCGAGGACCTCACCGGTCGCGGGCTCGAGCTGATGGGCATGCTCGGCGAGTCCCTCGACCATCCTGCCGCCCGCCGCGCGCTCGACTTCATCCGGCGCTCGCAGCGCGGCGACGGGGCCTGGTACGGCCGCTGGGGTGCCAACTACATCTACGGCACCTGGTCGGTGCTCCGCGGGCTCGGCGCCATCGGCGAGGATTCCGCGCAGAGCTACGTGCGGCGGGCGGTGGCGTGGGTCGAGGCGCGCCAGAACCCCGACGGCGGCTGGGGCGAGACGCTCGGCTCCTACGAGGACCCCGCCCTGGCGGGACGCGGCGAGTCGATCCCCAGCCAGACGGCATGGGCGCTCCTCGGGCTCTTCGCCGTCGGCCGGGTCGAGGGGCCCGTCATCGAGCGGGGTGTCCGCTACCTGCTCGAGACACAGGGCGAAGACGGGGCATGGGAAGATCCGCGGTGGAACGGGACCGGGTTCCCGCGCGTCTTCTACCTCAAGTATCACCTGTACGCGAAGTACTTCCCCCTCTGGGCCCTGGGGACCTACCGGAACTCCCGCGGATGACCGAGCGGGGAGCGGCCGTGGCCCAGCCCCTCCCGGTGAGGCTGGTTGGTGGGCTGGGCGCGCTGACTCTCGACGTCATCCAGTCGCTCGGACGCTTCGGCCGCTTTCTCGTGCAGTCCCTCACCTTCGCGTTCGTCCCCCCCATCAAGGTGGGTCGGATCGTCGAGCGCATCCACTTCATCGGCTTCCGCTCCCTCACCATCGTGGGGCTGACGGGCGCCTTCACCGGCATGGTCCTCGGCCTGCAGATCTTCCTGGTGCTTTCACGCTTCGGGTCGGAGGCCTTTCTCGGCCCCGCCGTCGCGCTGTCGCTGATCCGTGAGCTGGGCCCCGTCCTGTGCGCCCTCATCGTCACGGGTCGGGCGGGCTCGGCGCTCACCGCCGAGCTGGGCATCATGAAGATCACCGAGCAGATCGACGCCCTCACCGTGATGGCGTTGAACCCCCGGCGTTACCTGATCGTCCCGCCCATCCTCGCCGGGATCATCACGTTCCCCCTCATGACCGCGCTGTTCGACGTGGTGGGGATCTTCGGCGGCTACCTCGTCGGGGTCGGGCTCCTCGGGATGTCCGAGGGCACCTACTTCGGCGAGATGCAGACCTTCGTGGACCTCTCCGACATCATGACCGGGTTCTGGAAGTCCCTCTCGTTCGGGCTCATCGTCACCTGGGTCTGCACGTACAAGGGTTATTACTGCGACCATGGCGCGGAGGGCGTCGCCCGCGCCACCACCGAGGCGGTGGTGCTGTCCTCGATCCTCATCCTGGTCTGGGACTACTTCCTGGGGTCGGTGCTGCCGTGATCAAGGTCGTCGGGGTCCACCGGTCGTTCGGGGCCCAGGAGGTCCTGCGCGGGCTCGATCTGGAGGTCGGATCGGGCGAGATCCTCGTGATCATCGGGCGGAGCGGCGGCGGCAAGTCGGTGCTGCTCAAGCACCTGATCGGCCTCCTCCGGCCGGACGCGGGCCAGATCCTGGTGGACGGCACCGACATCACCCGGCTGGCCCGGTCCTCCCTGGACCGCATCCGCGAGCGCTACGGCGTCGTGTTCCAGGGCGGCGCCCTCTTCGACTCCATGTCGGTCTTCGACAACGTGGCCTTTCCGCTGCGCGAGAAGACCCGGCTCCGCGCCGCGGACGTCCGGCAGAAGGTCGACGAGAGGCTGGCCCAGGTGGGCCTCGAGGGCATGGGGCACAAGAATCCCGCGGAGATCTCGGGTGGTATGCGAAAGCGCGTGGCCATCGCCCGCGCGCTCGTCACCGAGCCCGAGGTGGTGTTCTTCGACGAGCCCACCACCGGTCTGGATCCCATCCTCGTCAACACCATCCACCACCTCATCGTCGAGCTGCACCGGAAGATCCGGTTCACCGCGGTGGTGGTGAGCCACGAGATCCCGGAGATCTTCCGGATCGCGGACCGCGTGGCGATGCTGCACGACGGGGTCATCGTGGACAGCGGGACGCCCGAGGAGATCCAAAGCTCGGCGAATCCCACCGTCCAGCAGTTCATCCGCGGCGAGATCGAGAGCATACCGGCGGCCGGCTGACCCCCGCGATGGACGTGGACGGCGGCGTAGGGCAAGATTCTACGGGAGACCATGCATGAGACGTTCGGCGCTGGACGTGGCGGTGGGAGTGTTCGTGCTGGTCGGCATCCTCGCTCTCGGCTGGCTCTCCGTGCGGCTGGGGCGCGTGGACCTGTGGAGCAGCGCGGGCTATACCGTCACCGCGGATTTCCCCACGGTGGGCGGGCTCAAGACGGGCTCGTCGATCGAGATCGCGGGTGTCGAGATCGGCCGGGTGGACGGGATCACCCTGTCCGACTACCAGGCGCGCGTCATCATGACCATCAAGCCCGCCATCAAGCTCCAGGAGGACGCCATCGCGTCCATCAAGACGCGCGGGCTCATCGGGGAAAAGTACATCAAGATCAATCCCGGCGGCTCGGAGAAGCTCATCAAGCCGAACGGCAGGATCACCGAGGTGGAGCCTCCCGTCGACATCGAGGAGCTCATCTCGAAGTACGTGTTCGGCAAAGTTTAGCGAGCTGCAGCCGCAAGGCGAGGCGAGCAATACAGGAAACGGAAATCGGAGTCACGCATACAGTGGAGGTCATTCGATGAATCGTTGGCGCATGATCGGCGTGCTCGTCGCGTGCCTCGTGGTTCTCTTCTCCGTGGCCGCCTGGGCGGGCGCCCCCACCGAGCAGCTCCGAGGCGCTATCGATCGGGTGGTCAAGACCCTCGACAACCCCGCCCTCAAAGGCGAGCGCAAGGCGGCGGAGCGCCGGGCCTCCGTGCGCAAGATCGCCAACGAGATCTTCGACTTCTCGGAAATCGCGCGCCGCTCTCTCGGCCGCCACTGGTCGGGCCGCACGGAACCGGAGCGCGAGGAGTTCGTGACCCTCTTCGGCGACCTCCTCGAGCGCTCGTACATCTCCAAGATCGATCTCTACGGCGGCGAGAAGATCGTCTACACGGGCGAGCGGACGGAGAGCGACGCGGCGGTGGTGAGCACCAAGATCATCACCAAGAACGGCACCGAGGTGCCCATCGACTACCGGCTCCTCCGGAAGGGTGACCGCTGGCTCGTCTACGACGTGAGCATCGAGGGCGTGAGCCTCGTCTCCAATTACCGCACGCAGTTCAACAAGATCATCCAGACCTCCTCCTATGCCGAGCTCGTTCGCAAGATGAAGAGCAAGCAGGGGGAGGTGTCCCTGGACGACGACAAGCAGGGCAAGCCCCGGACCCAGTAGTCCGGCGGACGCGCCCGGGAGTCATGATGACCAAGGCTGCCATGCTGCGCTCGCTCCTCCGCCGCCCCGGCCTCGTCCCGATGGTCGGCGCTCACGACGCGCTCTCCGCCCGCCTCATCGAGGCGGCCGGCTTCCCGCTCGTGTGGTCGTCGTCCTTCGCGGTGTCCGCCGCCCAGCGCGCGATGCCCGACGTGAACCTCCTCACCATGACGGAAAACCTCGAGACCGCCCGGTACATCGACGAGGCGGTCTCCGTCCCCGTCATCGCCGACGTCGACAACGGCTACGGCAACGCCGTCAACGTCGTGCGTACGGTGGAGGAGTACGAGCGGGCGGGCATCGCCGGCATCTGCATGGAGGACAATATCTTCCCCAAGAAGTGCAGCCTCTACCCGGGCATGCGCCGCGAGCTCCTGTCCGTCGAGGAGTTCGCCGGCAAGATCCGCGCCGCCGTGAAGTCCCGGCGCGATCCCGACTTCGTCGTCATCGCGCGGGTGGAGGCCCTCATCGCGGGCTGGGGCATGAAGGAGGCGCTCCGGCGCGCCCACGCCTACGCGGAGGCGGGCGCGGACATGATCCTCATGCATTCGAAGTCGAAGACCGCCGCCGAGGTCATCGAGTTCATGCGGCTGTGGGAGCGGCCGACCCCGGTGGTGGTGGTCCCCACCCTCTACCCGTCGGTGACTTTCGAGGAGCTCGAGGGCGCGGGGGTCAAGATGGTGATCTGGGCCAACCACGTGCTGCGCGGGGCCGTGCGCGGGATGCAGACCACGCTGGCCACTCTCGCCCGCGAGCGCCGGCTCGACGCGCTCGATCCCCACATCGTGCCCCTCGAGGAGATCTACCGGCACGTGGGCGTGGCCGAGTTCGAAGCGATCGAGGCGGAGTACCTCCCCCGCGAGAGCCAGGTCCGCGCCGTCATCATCGCCGCGGGCTCGGGCAAGTCACTGCTCCCGCTCACCGAGGACCGGCCCAAGTGCATGCTCGACATCAAGGGCCGCACCATTCTCGAGCGGCAGATCGACACGCTGCGCGCGTGTGGCGTGCAGGACATCGTCGTGGTGCGCGGCTACCGCAAGGACCAGGTCACCGTGCCGGGGATCCGCTACTTCGACAACGACCGCTACGAGGAAACCGGCGAGCTGGCTTCCCTCTTCGCCGCCGCCCCCGCGCTGAACGGGCGGGTGCTCTTCCTCTATTCCGACATCCTGTTCGAGCGCTCGGTGCTCGAGCGCCTCCTCCGCGCGGAGTCCGACTGCGCGGTGGTGGTGGA
Organism: Candidatus Methylomirabilota bacterium; assembly: GCA_046728035.1. GTDB lineage: Bacteria > Methylomirabilota > Methylomirabilia > Rokubacteriales > CSP1-6 > DASRWT01. The sequence goes on from JBKPDT010000103.1 coordinate 7,983, forward strand.
CCGCGCCTGGGTGGACCAGCGCGACCGGCTGCTCCCCCTCGCCAAGCCGCTCGACCTCGTGGTGACGGAGCACGCGCCCGCCGCCGGCCTCCGCGCCCTTGGGGATGCCGGCGACGACACTCTCGTCACCGTCGGCGCTCGGGTCGCCCCCGAGCGCGCCAACGGCGAGTTCATCGGGATGGCGCTCTTCTCCGAGCGCGGGACGCAGGCGCTCCGGGGCGCATGGGAGGCCGCGCGCGCGGCGGGCGGCGGGCGCTTCCACGAGGCGGACAGCGTGGAGCGCGCGGCCTTCACCGACCTACTCCAGGAGCTGGTGACGCGCGGCGAGCGCGTTCACTGCGTGGACGTCTACAAGGGCTGGCTCGAGGTGGACACCTTCGAGGACTACCAGCGCGCGTGGGCGGAGATCAAACAGTAGGGCGAGGCGCAGCCGCAAGGCGAGCCGAGCGAAAATGGAAAAACTAGGAACTCGACGTATCGCCGGCAAGGAGTTCATCGATGTTGCGGAGTCGGAGGGGTACGACTTCTTCACCGGGGTGCCCTGCTCGCTCGTCGGCGACGCCATCGCCGTCCTGGAGACGCACCCGCGCCTGCCCTACGTGCCGGCGGTGCGCGAGGACGTGGCGGTGGGCCTCGCGGCGGGAGCGTGGCTGGCCGGGCGCTCGCCCCTGGTCATCATGCAGAACTCGGGGCTGGGGACGAGCCTCAACGCAGTCGTCTCCCTCTCGCTCATGTATCGCCTGCCCGCGCTCCTCCTCGTCACCTGGCGTGGCTACGGCGGCAAGGACGCCCCCGAGCACATCGTGATGGGCGAGATCTCGCCTCGCCTCCTCGACCTCATCGGCGTGCCCCACCGGGTGCTCGGCGTGGACACGGTGGCCGCCGACATGGCGTGGGCGCGCGTCGAGTCCGCGCGCCGGTCGCAGCCGGTGGCGCTCCTGCTGCCCCCGGGCGTGATGGCAACGCGGGAACACGGGGAGGGCGGACATCCGAAAAGCACGCGCGGCGGCGAGTCTGCCGGGTTGTCCGCCGATGGGGGGAGAGCGGGGGCCATTTCTGGGGCCCCGCTGATGGTAGACAGAGACTCGCCGCCGGGCGTGCTCGTCCCCTCGATCTCCCGGCTCGAGGCGCTGCGCGCCGCGCTGGCGGTGGTCGGGGACGCCCCGGTCGTGCATGCCAATGGCTTCATCTGCCGCGAGTCCTTCTCGCTGGGCGACCGGCGGCAGAACTTTTACATGATCGGCTCCATGGGGCTGGCCTCGGCCATCGGCCTCGGCGTGGCGCTGGCGCAGCCGGAACGGCCGGCGGTGGTCTTCGACGGCGACGGCAATCTCCTGATGAACCTCGGCATCCTGCCCATGATCGGGGGCGGGCCGGTGATGGGCGGCGGCCGCCCCGCCAACTTCGTCCACGTGGTCTTCGACAACGACGTGTATGGCTCCACCGGGAACCAGGCCTCGCCCTCGCGCCACGCGCGCCTCGATGCCATCGCCGCCGCGTCCGGTTACCGCTACGTCGCGGCGGTGACGGAGGCGGACGCCGTCGGCGACGCGGTGGCGGCGGCGCTGGATGGGGGCGGACCCGCCTTCGTCCTCGCCAAGGTCACCGCCGAGGAGCAGCCGGCGCCGCGGATTCCCTACCCGCCGGAGGAGATCCGGGACCGGTTCCGGGGCGCGCTCGCCGCCACCGTCGCGGAGCGCCGCCGGTGAAGGCGATCGTGCTCGCCGCCGGGGTCGCGCGCCGGCTCGCGCCCCTCACCGACCACACGCACAAGTGCCTGCTGCCCATCGGAGGGCGGCACTTGCTCGACCGGATGCTCGACTCCCTCGCCGCCAGTGACGTGGAGGAGACGGTGCTCGTGGTCGGTCACTGCCAGAATCAGGTGCGCGCGGCCGCCGGCACCCGACGCGGCGCGATGCGCATCACGTACGTGGAGAATCCCGAGTACCAGAAGGGCTCGATCCTCTCGCTGTGGCGCGCCCGCGACACGCTCACCCGAGGCACCACGCTGGTGATGGACGCCGACGTGCTCTTCCCCCACCCCTTCCTCGCTCGGCTCATCGCCTCCCCCGCGGCGAGCGCGCTCCTCCTCGATCGCGGCTTCACCGACACCGGCGAGGAAGTGAAGCTCTACGGCATCGGTGACCGCGTCATCGCGCTGGGCAAGAAGTTCGTCCCCGAGCACTGGGAGGTGGTCGGCGAGGGCATCGGGTTCTTCAAGTGCAGCGCGGCCCACGCCCCCGAGTACATACGCCTCCTCGGCGAGTCCATCGAGGAAACCGGAGGCGCCAACGAGTACGAGGACGCGCTGCACCGGCTCCTCGCCCGCGTGCCCGTCGGCTGGGTCGACGTCACCGGGCTGCCCTGGACCGAGGTGGACTTCGCCGAGGATCTCCGGCGGGCCGAGTCCGACGTGCTCCCCCGCATCGAGCGGCTCGGGACCTGAGGTGGCGGGCGCCGTCCTCTATCTTCCGGACGCCGGAAGCGCGGCCCTCGCGGGGGCGGTCGTCGCCGGGCGGCCCCTCACCCTCCGCGCGATGGTGG
>JBKPDT010000104.1:0-5139 GCA_046728035.1 Candidatus Methylomirabilota bacterium
CTCCCCCACCGTCGCCACGTGGCCGATGCCGGAGGCGCGGGCGAGCGCGCCCCAGTCCACCGGCGCGCCCGGCAGGGCCTGGCCGCCCGACGACTCGTAGTGGCCGTTCACCCAGAGGACGCTCGTCAAGTTCGACGGCCGCGCCGCCGCCACGGTGGCGAGGACGTTGGGGCTCATCAGGAGCGAGCCGTCGCCTTCGAGCGCCACCACGTGGCGCTCGGGCCGGGTCAGCGCGATTCCCAGGGCCAGCGGGATGGCGGCGCCCATCGAGTCGCAGAGCGCGAACACCGGCGCAGCCACCTTCATGTGGGGCAGCCAGCGCGCGTTGGCGCCGAGGCACGACACGAGCACGTCCTGGGGCGTCAACAGCGCCGTGAGCGCGTCGAGAAACGGCTTCCTGGAAATCACGCGAGGTCCTCGCCGCTGATGAGGAGCACGAAGGGGCCGCGCGACTCCAGGGCGAACTCGACGCCGCGGCGCACCTGGGCGGCGAGGTCGCCGGTCCGATCGGCGAGGGCGTGCGGCAGCCGCCACGCCTCGAGCGTGGCCGCCGTCACCCGGCCCTTGGGGGCATGATAGTAGACGGGATCGCGGTGATCGCCGCGCAGCGACACGATGAAGAAGCACGGCAGCCGGTAGAGCTCCACTAGCCCGGCGAGGATGCCGCCGCAGTTGAGCAGGCCGGCGTTCTGGACGAGCACGGCGCCGCGCCCGCCCGCCAGGTTGGCGCCGCAGGCCACCGCGACCGCCTCCTCCTCCCGGGCCACGTCGAGCGCCCGGATCTTCGAGGACTCGCGCACCGCCGCCATCAGCCGTCCGATCCAGGTATCGGGCACCGAGGCGGCCAGGGTCACCCCCGCCTGCTCCAGGCCGTGGACGATCGACTGCGCCCCGGTCATGCGATCACCATGAAGGCGGCGGCGGGAAGGTGCAAGCGCACGCTCTGGCCCGGCGCCAGCGGCACCGGGGCGGGCTCGGTGACGAAGACGAGCACGCGCTGGCCGTCGGCGAGGCGCGCCGTCAGCTCGGTCTGGGCGCCCTGGTAGACGAGTCCCTCGATGCGTGCCTCCACGACATTGTCGCCGGGGGCGGGAGCCAGGCGCACCCGCTCGGGGCGGATCGCCAGCTCCACGTCGGCGCCGGCCGAGAGCGCGCGCCTCCCCGCCACGCGGAGCATCGCGCCGCCGGCCATCTCCACCCGGTCGGCGCCGACGGCCCGGCCGCGGAGCACGGTGGAGGCGCCGATGAAGTCGGCGACGAAGCGCGTGGCGGGGCGCTCGTAGATCTCGCGCGGGGCGCCGAGCTGTTCGATGCGCCCGCCCCGCATGACCGCGATGCGGTCGGACAGCCCGAGCGCCTCCGTCTGATCGTGGGTGACGAAGACGGTGGTGATGCCGACGGAGCGCTGGATGGCGCGCAGCTCGTCGCGCATCTCCTCGCGGAGACGCTTGTCGAGCGCGGCCAGCGGCTCGTCGAGCAGCACTACGCGCGGCCGGTAGACGAGCGCGCGGGCCAGGGCCACGCGCTGCTGCATGCCCCCCGACAGCTCCGCGGGCCGCTGCCGCTCGCGTCCTTCCAGGCGCACCAGGGCCAGGGCCTCGACCACCTTCCGGTTGATCTCCGCCCGGGAGACGCGCCGCTCGCGCAGCCCGAACGCCACGTTGTCGAACACGGACAGATGCGGGAAGAGGGCGTAGGACTGGAACACCACGCCGAGCCCGCGGAGATGCGCGGGGCGGCCCGTCACGTCCTCGCCGTCGATGAGGACGCGCCCCGCGGTGGGCTCGACGAAGCCCGCGATGAGGTTGAGCGTGGTGGTCTTCCCGCAGCCCGACGGTCCGAGGAGCGAGAGGAACTCGCCCTCGAGCACGGCGAGGTCGAGGGCGTCCACCGCGCGGACGCTGCCGTACTCGCGCGTGCAGCCGTGGAGCTCCACCACCGCCCGGGCCATGGGTCAGTGCTGGAGGAAGACCCGGCCGAGATTCAGGTACCGGTCGGCCAGCCACACCACGAGAAAGGTGGCGGTGATGAACAGGCTCGAGAGCGCGGCAATGGTGGGGTCGGTGTAGTTCACCACGTAGGTGAACATGGCCACCGGCAGGATCTCGGTGACGCGGTTGGAGATGAAGAGCGAGACCACGAACTCGTTCACCGACACCACCACCGCGAAGACAAGGCCCGCGAAGAGGCCGGGTCGGAGGAGGGGCAAGGTAACGCGCGAGAAGACGCGCCACGGCGTCGCGCCCAGGCTCGCCGCCGCGCGCTCCAGCGCGGGGTCGAGGTTCCGCACGCTCACCCACACCGAGCGCACCACGAAGGGCAGGACCAGGGCCACGTGGGCGGCGATGAGGACGCTGCGGCTGCGGAGCAGGCCGAGGGCGGCGGCGAGGATGAGAAAGCCGAGCCCCGCCGCCACGCCCGGCACCACCAGCGGGGAGAGGAGCGCCGCCGCCCAGAGGCTCCGCCCGGAGAGGCGCGCGCGCTCGAGCGCGAGTGCGGCGAGAGTGCCGACGGGCAGGGCCAGCGCCACCGCCCCGCCCGTCACCACCAGGCTATTGACCGCCGCGCGCTGGAACTGCGGATAGGTCAGCACGTTCACGTACCAGCGGAGCGAGAAGCCGGCGGGGGGAAAGGACAGGATGGCGGCGGGGTTGAACGACACCGCGATCACCACCACGGTGGGCAGCGTCATGAACGCGAGCAGGACGACCACGGCGAGCCGGAGGGTCACGTGGCGCGCCCTCCGGCGAGGCGACCCGCGCCGGCGAGGAGCGCGAGCGTCAAGGCCAGCGCGAGCATCGCGAAGGCCGCCGCGCCCGGCCAGTTGAAGGAGTCCAGCCCCAGGTCCTTCACCACGTTGGCGATCATCTTCACCTTGCCGCCGCCCAGGAGCTCGGGCGTGGGGAAGGCGCTGAGCGTCCACGCGAAGACGATGAGCCCTCCGGAGACGATGCCGGGGCGCGACAGCGGGAGGGTCACGCGCCAGAAGACGCGCGCGGGGCGGGCGCCGAGGCTCGCGGCCGCGCGCTCGTAGACAGGATCGATGTGGCTGAGGGCGGCGGCAAGGATCAGGATCATGGTCGGCATGGAGAAGTGCACGAGGCCGACGAGCACGCCCCGCTCGGTGAAGAGCATGGGCGCCGGCCAGTCGATCACGGTATTGCCCAGCACGAGCACCCAGGCGTAGGTACGCACGATGGCCCCGGTGAAGAAGGGTGCCAGCGTCAACACCAACAGGGCGCTCCGGATGCGGGGCGACGGCGTGCGCGCCAGGACATAGGCCACCGGGTACGCCGCGACCAAAGTCAACACCGTCGTCAGGGCGGCGAGGATCACGGTGTCCCGCACCGCGTGGAGATACTGCGGGGCGAGCACTGCCCGGAAATTGTCGAGGGTGAGCCCGCCGGTCTGGAGCGAGCCCGGCACGAACTCGAGCAGGCTCCACCGGAACAGCGCGGTGAGCGCCGCCGCGAAGACGGCGAGCACCGCGACCGCCGGGAGGAACAGCAGTCTCACTTCTTGACGATATTGGCGGTGAACCACTCCCGCCAGCCGGGGAGGTTCTTGGCCCGCGCCTCGTCGTTCATGATGTAGCCGCGCTCCTTCCACTCGGCGGTGCTGGCGAAGATGCCCGGCTGGCCGCGGAGGTTGGCGGGCACGGTGGCGGCCAGGTTGACCGGCCCCGCCCGGAGCGCCTTGACCAGCTCCGCCTGGATTTCCTTCGAGAGCGCGAGATCGATGAACTTGTGGGCGGCGTCCGACTTCTTGGTGCCGGCCATCACCGCCATCGTGTCGATGCCGACGATGCCCGGATAGTCGGTGGGCTGCACCACCTTCACCGGGATGCCCTGCTCCTGGAGGTGATACGCGTTCACCGAGAGCATCACCTGGACGGGCGCCTGCCCGGTCTTCATCAGATCCTGGCTCTGCGCGTCGGTCGAGAAGAAGGCGGCGATGGACTCCTTGAGCTGCTTGAGCCGGACCTCGCCCTTCTGCCAGTTCACCTCGTTGCCGCCCTCCATGAGGGCCGCGATGGTGATGATGTGGGAGGGGTCGAAGTCGGGCATGGCGATCTTGCCCTTGAGGGACGGCTTCCAGAGGTCCGACCACTTCGTGATGTCTTCCTTCACGAGATCGGGACGGTACACGACGGTGTAGACGTAGGCCCACGAGCCCACGTGGTAGTCGCTCCGGATGGCCTCGCGGGCGATCTCCTTCGCGTTGGGGAGCTTGGCCATGTCGAGCTTGTCGTAGAGCCCATCGGAGATGTACAGGCGGGCCACGTGGGTGGTGGTGAAGTTCAGGTCGACGAGCGGGTTGCCCTTGGCCACGCGGGCCTTGGCGAGCCGGTCGATGGTGCCGCCCACTTCGAACTCCACCGGCACGCCGGTCTTGGCGGTGAAGGCTTTGCCGATCACCTTCTCCACGGTGTCCTTCCAGTTGCCGCCCCACACGCTGATGACCAGCGAGCTCTGGGCGTGGGCCGCGGGAGCGAGGGACGCGACGACGAGCAGGAGGCCGAGGAATGGGACGAGGATGCGTGAGCGCATGGTGAACCTCCTGGTCAGGCTGGTTGGCTCTTCGCGGCCGCGCGCGCGGCGGCCTCGACCGCCTCGACGATGAAGTGGTAGCCGGTACATCGGCAGAGATTGCCGGCGAGCATCTCACGGATCTCCGCGCGGGTGGGCTGTGGATTGTCCCGCAGGAAGGCGTGGGTGGTGAGCAGGATGCCGGGGGTGCAGTAGCCGCACTGCAGGCCGTGCTTGTCCTGGAAGGCCTGCTGTAGCGGCGCGAGCCCCTCCTCGGGGCCGAGGCCCTCGACGGTGGTGATCGAATGCCCGCCCGCCTGGACGGCGAGCATGAGGCAGGCGCGGACGGGCTCGCCGTCGACGAGCACGGTGCAGGCGCCGCAGACGCCGTGCTCGCAGCCGACGTGGGTGCCGGTGAGATCGAGCACGTCGCGGAGACAATCGGCCAGGGAGAGCCGCGGCTCGACGTCCACGTCGTGATCTCGGCCGTTCACGGTGAGGCGGACCTGGCGCCTCATGCCGCCCTCCGGCAGCGCCCCAGCGCGGCGCCCAGCGTCCGCTCCGCCAGCACCGCCGCGACCTCGCCGCGATAGCGCGCGGAGGCGTGGAG
>JBKPDT010000105.1:0-8261 GCA_046728035.1 Candidatus Methylomirabilota bacterium
ATACACTTGATCGTCGCCACCCAGCGCCCGTCGGTGGACGTGGTGACGGGCCTCATCAAGGCCAACTTCCCCACGCGCATCGCCTTCCAGGTGGCGTCCAAGGTGGACTCGCGCACCGTCCTCGACGGCAACGGCGCCGAGCAGCTCCTCGGCAAGGGCGACATGATCTTCGTGCCGCCGGGCGCCTCCCGCCAGGTGCGGGTGCACGGCTCGTGGGTGGCCGACAACGAGGTCAAGGCCATCTGCGAATTCCTGCGCAAGCAGGGCTCGGCCGTCTACGAGAAGGTGGAGATGCCCGCCGTCGACACCGAGGGCGGCGGCGGGGATGGGGAGGATCGTGACGACATCTACTGGGACGCGGTGAACCTCGTGATCGCCCAGCGGGCGGCGTCCATCTCCTTTCTCCAGCGGCGGCTGGGGCTGGGCTATCCCAAGGCCGCCCGCTTCATCGACATGATGGAGCAGGACCACATCATCGGCCCGGGGCAGGGGGCCAAGCCCCGCGAGATCCTCGTGGGGCCCGAATACCTGGCCAGGCACGGGCGATGAAGCGCTGGCTGGCCCTCCCCCTCCTGCTGGCCGGCGCGTTGTGCGCCCCGGGTCCGGCGCGCGCGCAGACGCTGGACGAAGTGGTCTCCGGGCTCGAGTCGACGTACGGCCGTATCAACGACCTCAAGGCCGAGTTCACCCAGGTCTCGCACAACAAGAGCCTGGGCCAGGACATCCGCGCCGAGGGCACGGTGTACCTGAAGAAGGGTGGCAAGCTCCGCTGGGACTACAAGAGCCCCTCCCCCCAGCAGATCGTCTCCGATGGGGTCAACTTCTGGGTGTACACGCCCGAGCTCAACCAGGTGAACAAGGGGGAAGCGCCCAAGGCGCTGGCCGGCCCCGCCGGGTCCTTCCTCGCGGGCCTCGGCCGCGTGCGCGACGAGTTCGCGGTGCGCTTCCTCAACCCCGCCGCCAAGGTGGACGCGTCGGGGCGGCCCGTCCTCGACCTCACGCCGAAGAACCCCACGCCGCTCCTGACCCGCCTCGTCCTCAGCGTCGATCCCAAGGACTACATCGTCCGGCAGGCCGTCCTCTACGATCAGCTCGCGAACACGGTGACGATGACCTTCACGCGGGTCACGCCGAACGCGGGCCTCCCCGACAGCCTCTTCACCTTCGTACCCCCCAAGGGCGCCGCGGTGGTGCCGCTGAACCCGCGGTAGAATAGCGTCATGGCCGCCGAGAACAGCTTCGACATCGCGTGCAAGGTGGACATGCAGGAAGTCGCCAACGCCGTCAACCAGGCGAAGCGCGAGATCGAGACCCGTTACGACCTCAAGGGCACGAAGAACGAGATCACGCAGGAGAAGATGGACCTGGTGATCACCTCCGCAGACGAGATGAAGCTCAAGGCGGTGCTGGACATCCTGCAGTCCAAGCTCCACCGCCGCGGGGTGGACCTCAAGGCGTTGACGATCGGGGACCCCGAGACCGCCGCCGGCGGCACTCTCAAGCAGAAGATCACCCTCCAGGACGGCATCCCGATGGAGAAGGCCAAGGAGATCGTCCGCCTCATCAAGGACTCCAAGATCAAGGTGCAGGCCTCCATCCAGGAGAAGCAGGTGCGCGTCTCCGGCAAGAACCGCGACGACCTCCAGGCGGTGATCGCCCTGGTGAAGGGCAAGGACCTCGGCGTCGCGCTCCAGTTCACAAACTACCGCTCGACCTGAATCGGATCATCGAGGCTGCCCCCTTGGCCGATTCGAGCGACGCGCGTCGTTGTAGGGGGGCGCAGCCCCCCTCCGAGTCAGTCGCCGAGCACCCGCCGCCGTAGTAGGCGGAGGTCGAGCGGCACCAGGATCCCCAGCAGCAGGGCCGAGAGGATCAGCACGCCGGCCAGGGGGCCCGCGACCGGGCCCCCGAGCAGGATGCCGCGGAATACCTGGGCCAGGTGATGGAGCGGGTTCACCACGTTCAGCGCGACCAGCGAGGGATGCTCGAGCGGAAAGTAGGTCGACGAGAGCAGCCCCATCGGCAGCACGAGCAGGAACACGGGCAGGTTCATGTGGTCGATCGTCGGCAGGATCGCGGTGAAGCAGAGCCCGAGCGCGGCGAACGCGCAGGCGGCCACGAACACGATGGGCAGCAGCGCGGGCAGGAGCGCGATCTGGATGTGGAGCAGGCCCGTCGCGTGGAGAACCGTGAGCACCGCCGACACGATCACCACGTACATGGTGGAGAGCAGCCCCGCCCACAGCACCTCGCCCCAGACCACGTGGGGCAGCGCGACCTGGGTCGTGAGCTGCCCCTCCCACGTGCGCTGGTAGCGCATGCGGATGAAGGCGGCGAAGAGCGATTGGAAGACCGCGGTCATGAAGGTCGCGTAGGCGAGCAGGCCCGGGGCCACGTAGGTCATGTACTCGATTGGGCGGCCCTGCCAGGTGAGGGTCGCCACGTAGCCTCCGAGGCCCATCCCGAAGGCCACCAGCATCGTCACCGGCTCCAGCGTGGGCGGCAGGAACGCGGTGTGCCAGTTCCGCATGTACACGCGCAGGTGGCGCGCCACCACCGCACGGCTCTGCCACTCGAGGGCCGCGGCCAGCCAGGTCATGGCTTGAGCGACAGCTTCAGGAAGAGATCGTCGAGCGTGGGGCCGCGCACCTCGTAGCGGAGCGCGGGGAACGCACGCGCGAACTCGGCCAGCTCCTCCCCCGACACCGGCACGTGCCAGGCCCCCAGCACGCTCGCCGGCTCGCCCCGGCCGCGCGCGGTGAGCCAGGCCGCGACCGCCGCGCCTTGGCCCACGTCCACCACGACGACGTGCTCGCCCACCAGATCGCCCAGCACGGTCTTGGCGGTGCCGCGCGCCACCACGCTCCCGTGGGCCAGCACGGTCAGCGCGTCGCTCAGTCGCTCCGCCTCGTCCATGTAGTGGGTGGTGAGAATGATGCCCAGGCCCTCGGCCCGCAGTCCGTCGACGAGGTCCCACACCCCCATGCGCGCCTGGGGGTCGAGGCCGGTCGTCGGCTCGTCGAGGAAGAGCAGCCGCGGCCGGTGCACGAGGGCGCGCGCGATCATCAGCCGCCGCCGATAGCCGCCGGAGAGCGTCTCCGGCTTCTGGCCCGCGTAAGGGCCCAGCTCGAAGCGCTCGAGCAGCTCGGGCACGCGGCGCTCCAGATCGGTGGGCCGCGGCCGGAAGTAGGTTGCCGCGATCGTGAGGTTCTGCTCGACCGTGAAATCGCCGTCGAAGGTGTCGTCCTGGGTGCACACGCCGATCGAGCGCTTGGCCCTCACCAGGTCGCGGCCCAGCTCTACACCGTTCACATGGATGCGGCCCTCGTCGGGGTGCAGGAAGCCGTACAGCATCCGGAGGGTCGTGGTCTTGCCCGCCCCGTTGGGCCCGAGCAGGCCCACGATCTGCGAGGATTCGCAGGCGAGGTCCACCCCGTCCACCACCCGGCGGCCGCCGAGATACTTCACCAGATTGCGCGCGTCGAGGAGTACAGACATAGCTTTCGATTGTACCGGGCTTGACAAGCCTCGCGCGGGGGCGTCAGTGTCTCGAAGGTTCAAGAACGCGTCAGGAGGAGTCGGCCCATGAAGCTTAAGCGCCCGCGGAAGTCAGCCCGCTCCAAGCGCCCCACTTCGAAGCGCCCTCGCCCCGCGTCGCCGCGCGCCTCGCGCGATCCGCTGCTGGCCCGCATGGCGGGCGCCGACCATCGCGAGGTGGGCGGCGTATCCATCGACACCACCCGCGCCGCCAACGGCCGGGTGAAGCGCGTGTGCTACCCGCCCGGCTTCCGCTGGTCCACCCACATGAAGCCGCTGGTGAACACGCCGCTCTGCATGCACGCCCACGTCGGGTTCCTGGCCCGCGGCCGCGTGCGCGGCACCTACGCCGACGGCTGCGCCTTCGATCTCGCCGCGCCGCGCGCGGTGGTGATCGAGCCCGGACACGATGCATGGGTGGTCGGCAAGGACGCCGCCGTGCTCATCGAGTTCGACACCGAGAGCAGCACCGCGACCCGCTTCGGGCTGCCCGACAGCCACCGCCACGCGTGAATCGATCCCGATCGAGAGAGCCCCCATGACCTCCGAGCTCGAAGACACGCACGCGAGCATCAGACGGGCGCAGGCCTCCACCAGCGCCCGTCCTCTTTCCCCGATTCGCCGGGCCGGGTCTGATACGCTGGGATCGTGAGGCCCCTGCTCGCCATCGCGACGCTGTTGCTCCTGGCCACCGCCGGGCCTGCCTTCGGGGCCGTTCCCGAGAGCGGGGGGCTCGGCGTTCCCCCGGTTCCCGAGGCCCCCGCCGCCCCCCCCACCCTTGCGAAGGTGATCGAGCTCCTCAAGAAGGGCGACAATGCCGGGGCGCTCAAGGGGGCGCGCGAGTTCGTGAAGAGCCAGCCCGGCTCCGCGGTCGGCCACGAGGTGCATGGGTACGCCGCCCAGGCGAACCGACTCACCCGAGAGGCGGAGAGCGCCTACACCGAGGCGCTACGGCTCGAGCCAGGCCGGGTGGCGGTGATGTTGCGGCAAGGCGTCCTCGCGCTCGAGACGCGCGACGCCAAGAAGGCAGAGGGGTGGTTCCGCAAGGCGCTCGCCGCCAATCCCGACCTGAGCCCAGCCCGGCGCGGTCTCGCGATGTCTCTACTGCGGCAGCGTCAGATGCGGGCGGCCTTCACCGAGGTCCGAGAGGCGCTCCGGCGCTCGGACGGCAAGGATCTCGAAGCCAAGTTCCTCCTCGCCCAGATCCTCTACGAGGCCGGGCGACCGGCTGAGGCCGAAGTCGTCCTCGACGAGGTGCTCGCCGCGGCGCCGGACAATGTCTCGGCGCTCCTGCTCCAGGGCCTCGTCAAGCTCGAGCGGGGCAAGGCGGAGGAGGCGGAAGACCTCTTGGCGAAGGTGATCCAGCGCGATCCCCGGTCGCCGGAAGCCCGCCTGGGACTGGCCATTGTCGAGCGCTCGCGAGGCCAGCACGCCAAGGCCACCGCCGACATGGAGGCCATCGCCAAGGATCGCCCGGACTGGTCCAAGGTCCACTTTGAGCTTGCGCGCACCCTCCTCCTGCAGCGACAGGTCGAGCCCGCCCTGCGCGCCTTCGAGCGTGCCGAGCAGACGAGCGCGGACCCCGCGGTGACGCGGGTGCGGGCGGCGCATCTGCTCGCCTCCGCCGGCGAGCGGGACCGGGCGATGGCGAAGGCGCAGGCCTCGACCGCCTCCACCAACGCGGCCCCCCTCGCCCACATGCTCCTTGCCCGGCTGCACCTCGACAAGGGCTCGCCGGACCTCGCCGAGCGTGAGCTCCAAAGCGCGGTCAAGGCCGGCCCCCAGAGCCTGACGCCGCGGCTTCAGCTCGCGCGCTTCTATCTCTCACAGCGCCGCCCCGCCGATGCGGTCGGCCCGCTCGAAGAGGCCGCGAAGCTTACCCCGGCGAGCCCGGAGCCGCTCGCCCTTCTCGTGGACGCCTATGTCGCCGCCGGCAACGCCGACCTCGCGGTGGCCACCGCCGAGCGGCTCCGGAAGCTTCAGGGCGACACCGCCGCCGCCCATGTGATCTTCGGCGTCGTCAACGAGAAGGTCGGGCGGCCCGCCGACGCCCTGGCTGCCTACCAGGCCGCGCTGGACAAGCAGCCCAATCATCTCCCGGCGGCGCGTGCCCGCGCGCGCCTTCTCGAGCGCCAGGAGCGAGGGCCGGAAGCCCGGCGCCTGCTCGAGGACACCGCCCAGGCGCGCCCGCAGGCCGTCGAGCCGCTCGTCGATCTCGCTCAGATGGAGGAGCGCGCGGGCAATCGCGGGGGCGCGATCGACGCGTACCGTCGGGCGCTCGCGCGCGCGCCAGACAGTCCGATCCTCATGAACAACCTCGCCTTTCTCCTCGCCGGCGATCCCGAGACTCGTGAGGAGGCGGTCACCCTGGCCGAGAAGGCGGCGGCGCGTGCGCCGGACAGCGCCGCCGTCGCCGACACGCTCGGCTGGGCGCTTTTCCAGAAGGGCGAGCTGGGGCGCGCCGAGGAGCTGCTGACCCGTGTCGCGAAGGCGGCGCCGGGGTCGGGCACGGTCCGTTATCACCTCGGCATGGTCTACGCCAAGCAGGGCAAGATCGAGGAGGCGCGGCGCGAGCTCGAGGCGGCGCTCAAGGCCGACAACTTCAAGGACGCCGCCGAGGCGCGCCGCGTCCTCGACTCGCTCAAGTAGCGCGCGGCGGCGATCCGAGCGTCGTTTGACGCGTCCCGCGCGCGTGTGGGATCATGTGGCCTCGCCATGAAGGTCCATTTCACCACCCTCGGCTGCCCGAAGAACCAAGTCGATTCCGAGCTGATGCTAGGCATGCTCGCAGCGGCCGGCCACGAGATCACCGATCGCGCGGAATCCGCCGAGTGCCTCGTCGTCAACACCTGCGCCTTCATCGACCGCGCGCGCGAAGAGTCGGTGACCACCATCCTCGAGCTGGCCCGGCTCAAGGAGCGCGGGCGCGCCCGCGCCCTCGTCGTCACCGGCTGTCTCACCCAGCGCTATGGCGGGGACATCCTCGCCGAGATTCCCGAGGTGAGCGCCATCCTCGGCACCTCCGAGCTGGGCCGCATCGTGGAGGTAGTCGACCAGGCCGACGGCCGCCAGAACTGGGTGACGGCGGCCCCGCCCGGCTATCTCTACGACGCGACGACCCCGCGGCTCCTTACGGGGCGCCTCCCCTACGCCTACGTCAAGATCGCCGAGGGCTGCGACATGGGCTGCACCTTCTGCGCGATTCCCCAGTTCCGGGGCCGGCACCGGAGCCGACCGCTGCGCGACATCGTGACCGAGGTGGAGGGGCTCGCCGCGCGGGGGATCCAGGAGGCCATCCTCGTGTCCCAGGACACCCTCGCCTATGGACGCGACCTTCCCGGCAACGGCGACATCGCCGATCTCCTCCTCGCGCTCTCGGACACGCGGATGCCGTGGATCCGGCCGATGTACCTCCACCCCGCCCATGTCAACGACCGTCTGATCGCCCGCTGGGCCCGCGCGCGCGTGGTGCCCTACCTCGACATGCCCGTGCAGCACGGCGACGACGGCGTGCTCCGCGCGATGCGCCGCGCGGTGACGGCGCGCCGGATGAAGGAGATCGTGGCCCAGTTCCGCGAGGCCATCCCCGGGCTCACCGTGCGGACCACCGTGCTGGTCGGGTTCCCCGGCGAAACCGAGGCGGCCTTCGATACCCTGCTCGGGTTCATAGAGGATGTCGCCTTCGACCGCCTGGGCGTCTTCACCTACTCCACCGAGGAGGGCACGCCCGCGGCGACGATGGTCGACCCCGTGCCGGCCGAGGTGATGGCCGAGCGCGCCGCCCTCGTCGAGGAGACTCAGGATCGGCTGGCCTGGCCGCGTCAGAAGGCGCTCTTCGGCACCCACCAGACCGTGCTCGTGGACGGAGCGGGCGCGGACCGCGCGTTTCCCTTCGAGGGGCGGCTCGCCGGGCAGGCCCCCGAGATCGACGGGGTGGTACTCCTCCGCGACCGGCGCCTCACGCCGGGTCGATTCGCCGAGGTCCGCATCGTCGAAGTGGACGGCTACGAGCTGGTCGGAGAGTAGCGAGAGCCCGCTCCGCCTGGGGACGCTGGACCGCGTCGCCTTCGCGATCGCGACCTGGGGCGGCGCCGGCTATGCCCCCATCGCTTCCGGCACGGTGGGCAGCGCGGTGGCCCTCGTCCTCCTCTGGCTCATTCCCTTCTCGCGTCCCGTCCTCGCCTGGGTGCTCGTGGCTGTGATCGCGGCGGGGCTGTGGGCGGGCGGGCGCGTCGAGCGCGTCCTCGGCCAGAAGGACCCCGGCATCATCGTGGTGGACGAGGTGGCCGGCATGACGCTTTCCGTGGTCCTGCTGCCGCGGACGGTGTCCGTGCTGCTCGTGGCCTTCGTCCTCTTCCGGATCTTCGACGTCTGGAAACCCTTTCCCGCCCGGGAGAGCCAGGCCCTCACCGGCGGCCTCGGCGTGATGATCGATGACCTCATTGCGGGCGCCTATGCCCTCATCCTCGTGATGGGCGCCCGCGCGCTGTTCGGGGTGCCGGCATGACCGCGCGCGTGGTCACCGTCGGCATGGCCGAGGTCGGCGGCGGCGACGACGCGGCCGGTCTCGCGGTGGCCCGCGCCCTGCGTGCCGAAGGGGTGCCGGTCACGGCGCGCGTGTTGGTGGACGAGGACGAGGCCGCGCTCGAGGCCGTGCTCGGCCCCGCCCTCGATCAGCCCGGCCTGGTGGTGCTCGCGCCGCCGGGCGGCTCGGCGGGCGACGT
>JBKPDT010000106.1:0-18738 GCA_046728035.1 Candidatus Methylomirabilota bacterium
GGGAAGCCGTCTCGCCCAAGCGGTGAGGCGGGGGCGGCGGCTCGCCGCGCGCCTCGCCGCGCACGGGCTCACGCCGAGCCGCGTGGCCGGGGTCACGTGGGGCTGTCCGACGGAGACGCTCCTCGCCGCCTGGCTCGTGGGCGGGCCGTCGGCGCGGCGGCGCCTTCAGTGGTTCCTCCGCGAGGGCCGGCACGTCAAGCCGGGCCTCGGCGCGGAGGCCCTCATCGCCGCCGGCATTCCCCGCGGCCCAGGGGTGGGGAAGGCTCTGCGCGTCCTCCGCAACCTCCGGCTGGATGGCCGGGCCGGGAGCCTGGCCGACGAGCAGCGGTTCGTGAAGCGCGAGAGCGCCCGTTACCGGAAAGGAGAGTCGCAGTGACGCCGAAATTCGTGTTCGTGACGGGAGGGGTGATCTCCTCCCTCGGCAAGGGGCTGGCCGCGGCATCCATCGGGTCCTTGCTGGAAGCGCGCGGCTTCCGGGTCACGCTACAGAAGATGGATCCGTACATCAACGTGGACGCGGGCACCATGAGCCCCTACCAGCACGGCGAGGTCTTCGTCACCGACGACGGCGGCGAGACCGATCTCGACCTCGGCCACTACGAGCGCTTCACCTCGGCGCGGATGACGCGGGACAACAACGTCACCACCGGCAAGATCTACGGCACCGTGATCGAGCGGGAGCGCCGGGGAGATTACCTCGGACGCACCGTGCAGGTGATTCCGCACATCACCGACCAGATCAAGGCGTCCATCCGGAAGGTGTCCGCCGGCGTGGACGTGGTGATCGTGGAGGTCGGCGGCACCGTGGGTGACATCGAGGGCCTGCCCTATCTCGAGGCGATCCGCCAGTTCAAGAAAGACGTGGGCAAGGAGAACGTGATCTACGTCCACCTCACCCTGGTGCCCTTCATCCAGGCCGCCGCCGAGCTCAAGACCAAGGCGACCCAGCACTCCGTCAAGGAGCTGCGCGCGATCGGCATACAGCCGGACGTGCTCCTCTGCCGCACCGACAAGGAGCACCCGCTCACGCCCTCCATCAAGTCCAAGATCGCGCTCTTCTGCGACGTGGAGGAGGAGGCGGTGGTGGCGGCGCGGGACGTCGACACCATCTACGAGGTCCCGCTGGCCTTCCACGAGCAGGGGCTCGACGAGAGCGTGGTCAAGCTGCTGGGACTGCCCGACCGGCCGTCCGACCTCGGGCGCTGGGAAGAGATCGTCCGCCGCATCAAGTCGCCGCGGCACCACGTGCGCGTCGGCGTGGTCGGCAAGTACATCGAGGTCAAGGACTCGTACAAGAGCCTGTACGAGGCGCTGACCCACGGGGGCATCGCCCACGAGGCGACGGTGGAAGTCGTGTGGCTGGACGCCGAGCGGCTCGAGCGCGAGGGCGTGGCCGGCCACGTCGCCGGGCTCGACGGCATTCTCGTGCCCGGCGGCTTCGGCGATCGCGGGATCGAGGGGAAGATCCAGGCCATCCGCTATGCCCGCGAGGAGCGGGTGCCGTACTTCGGCATCTGTCTCGGCATGCAGTGCGCGGTCATCGAGTACGCCCGGCACGTCTGTGGGCTGGCGGGCGCCAACTCGACGGAGTTCGATCCCAGGCCGGCGCACAACGTCGTCGACCTCCTGCCCGAGCAGCGCGGGGTCACCGCCAAGGGCGGCACCATGCGCCTCGGCCTCTACCCCATCACCCTGGCCGAGGGGAGCGTAGCCGCGCGCGTCTTCGGCGCAGGGGCCATCCAGGAGCGCCACCGGCACCGCTACGAGGTCAACAACGACTATCTGGCGCGGCTCGAGCAAGGCGGGCTCCGCATCTCGGGCATCTGGCCGGGGAAGCAGCTGGTGGAGATCATCGAGCTGCCCGAGCACCCCTGGTTCGTGGCGGGCCAGTTCCACCCCGAGTTCCGCTCACGCCCGTGGGATCCGCATCCTCTCTTCGCCGCATTCATCCGGGCGGGGCTGGATCGCCAGGGACGGGGCTAGCGGGCACCGAGAATGAGCCACACCGTGCGCGTGGGCGAGATCACGATCGGTGGGGGCGCGCCGCTGGTTCTCATCGGCGGCCCCTGCGCCATCGAGAGCGAGAAGCACGCGGTGATGGTGGCCGAGCGTCTCAAGGCGATCTCCGAGGCGGCGCGCGTGCCCTTCATCTACAAGTCGTCCTATGACAAGGCCAACCGCTCGTCGCTGGCTTCCTATCGCGGCCCCGGGCTCAAGGAGGGCCTGCGCATCCTGCGCCAGGTCAAGGAGGTCACCGGCGTGCCGGTGCTATCCGACGTCCATGATGTCGCCGAAGTGGGGCCCGCCGCCGAGGTGCTGGACGTGCTCCAGGTGCCCGCCTTCCTGTGCCGCCAGACGGATCTCCTGGTCGCCTGCGGCCGGACGGGCAAGCCCGTCAACGTGAAGAAGGGCCAGTTCATCGCGCCGCGCGACATGGGCAATGTCGTGGACAAGATCGCCTCCACCGGCAATACCGACATCCTCTTGACCGAGCGGGGCACGAGCTTCGGCTACGGGAACCTCGTGGTGGACTTCCGCGGCCTGTCCATCATGCGCGAGCTCGGCTATCCAGTGGTCTTCGACGCCACCCACTCGGTGCAGCTCCCGGGAGGGCTCGGGCACCGGTCGGGCGGGGAACGCCAGTACGTGCCGCTCCTCGCGCGCGCGGCGGTGGCGGTGGGAGTGGACGCGCTGTTCATGGAGATGCACGAGGAGCCCGACCGCACGCTCCCCGACGGCCGCCCGCTCTCCGACGGGCCCAACATGCTACGGCTCGACGACCTGCCGCGCCTCCTCCATGAGCTCCGCGCCATCGCCGCGGGTCTGGGCGGGGGCACGCCGGGCGGCGTCTGATGGACCGGGCCTCTCTCCTCGCTCTCGCCGAGCGCGTGCTGCGGCTCGAGGCGGAGAGCATCCTGGCCCTGGTCGCCCGGCTGGACGACCGCTTCCTCGCCGCTCTGGACCTCGTCTATCGCTGCCGGGGAAGGGTGATCGTGACCGGCATGGGCAAGTCCAGCCACGTGGCGCGGAAGGTGGCGGCGACCATGGCGAGCACGGGCACGCCCGCCTACTTCATGCATCCCGCCGAGGGGGTGCACGGCGACGTGGGCATGGTCGCGCAGGGCGACGTCGCCCTCGTGTTCTCGAATTCCGGCGAGACCGACGAGCTCCTCGCGGTGCTGCCTGCGATCAAGCGGCTGAGCGTGCCGGTGGTGCTCCTCACGGGCAATCCGACCTCCAGCCTCGCGCGCTTGGCCGACGTGGTCGTGGACGTGGGCGTGAGGGAGGAGGCCTGCCCCATGAACCTCGCCCCGACCTCGAGCACGACGGCGGCGCTCGCCATGGGCGATGCTCTCGCGATGGCGCTGCTCGAGCTGCGCGGGCTGCGGCCGGAGGATTACGCCGCCTTGCACCCCGCAGGCACGCTCGGCTGGCGCGCGCTCGTCAAGGTGCGCGATCTCATGCACACGGGCGAGGCGGTGCCGGTGGTCGCGGAGGGCGCGACCATGAAGCAGGCGCTCGAGGAGATGACGGAGAAGCGCCGGGGCATGACCACGGTGGTGGACGGGGGCGGCCGGCTCGTCGGGATCATCACCGACGGCGACCTCCGTCGCCTGCAGCTCGCGGGAGGCGCCGTGCTGGACCGACGCGCGGGAGAGTGCATGTCGCAGAACCCCAAGCGCATCGCCGCCGACGCGCTGGCCGCCACCGCGCTCGCGATGATGGAGGCCCACCAGATCACGAGCCTGGTCATCACCGACGAGGCCGACCGTCCCGCCGCCTTCATCCACCTTCACGACATCCTCTCCTCCAAGATCGCGTGAGATGCTCGGCGAGCCGCAGCCGTAGGCGAGGCGAGCGGACAAGCAATGGGTCCCGAGTGGAGCGAGGGGGCGAGCCGCAGCCGCAGGCGAGGCGAGCGGATACATGATGAAGTCCCGAGCGGGAGCGAGGGGGGCGAGCCGCAGCCGCAGGCGAGGCGAGCGGATAAATAGTGGGGCCCGAGCGGAGCGAGGGCGGGCGCTGGCCGCCCGCGCCGCGAAGGTGAGGCTCCTCGTGCTCGACGTGGACGGCGTGCTCACCGACGGCCGTCTGCTCTACGGTTCGGCCGGCGAGGAGGTGAAGCGCTTCCACGTCCGTGACGGCTTCGCCCTCGTGGCGGCGCGCCGCGCCGGGCTCGCGGTGGCAGTGATCTCGGGACGGGCGTCCGCCGCGGTCACGCGACGACTGGCCGAGCTCGGCGTGGACGAGGTGCACCAGGGCGTGGAGGACAAGGAGCGCTGCCTCGACGAGCTACTCGCGCGGCTGGGCGTGGCGCGCGCGCAGGTGGCCGCGATGGGCGACGACCTCCCCGATCTCCCGCTCCTGCGCGAGGCGGGACTTGCCCTGGCGCCCGCCGACGCCGCCGCCGAGGTGCGCCGCGTCGCCCACTGGACATCGCAGTTTCCCGGCGGACGTGGTGCGGTCCGCGATGCGGTGGAGATGTTGCTGGGCGCCCGGAAAGCCTGGCCGCCGCCTATGTCCGCGTCGCGCTGAGACAGACGGGCCGTCCCTGAAGTTTATTGCCACCTCGCTTTGAGGTGTGTTAGCGTGGTACTGAAATTGCATACCCAGCGGATCTCTCGAATCCTTCTCGTGAGCGTGACCCTCTTCGTCGTCGTCGTCGTGGGGGTGCTGGTGCTACGTGGACGGTGGGCGCAATCGGTATCCACCGAGGCGGGCCAAACCAAGGCTGACTACCGAATCAAGGAAGTGAGTCTCCAGGAAGAAATGAAGGACGGCGTGCGCTGGCAGCTGGAGGCCGATCAGGCCGAGACGTACGAGCAGGCTGGCAAGACCATCCTTCGCAAAGTCCGCATCCAGATCCAGGAGCCCGACCGAAGCTGGATCGTCACGGGAGACGAAGGGGAAATGACCCAGGCGAGCAAGGACGTGGAGCTCAAGGGGAACGTGATCCTCCTCTCGAGCGAGGGGATGCGACTCGAGACCACGCGCCTGCGCTGGGACGCGAACGGCCAGCGCGCCTGGACCGACGAGCCGGTCACCGTTTACCAGAAGGGCACGGTCGTGAAGGGGAAGGGGCTCGACGCTAGGGTCGGTGAGCGGACCACCGAGATCAAGGGCCGCATCCGCGCGACCTTCGGCGAAAAGGCCGCGACGCCAGAGGATCAGCGTCGTCCCCTGGCCGCGATGCCGCTACCGGCGCTTCGATGATGCGCTGGCTGGCGCTGGCCGCGCTGGGCGTCTGGCTCGTCGGAGGCGACGTCACCGGAGCGGATGCCCAGGGCCAGAGCCGCCGGCGCCCGGCAACGGACGCGGCGGCCAAGCCGACGGCGGCCGGGCCCAAGGCAGCGGCCGCTCAACCCGCTCCGAGTGCGCCGGCGTCGAAGCCGTCCGGCGCCAACCCGAACCAGCCGGTGACGGTGGACGCCGACCAGCTCGAGTCCAACCAGAAGCAGGGCCTCGTGATCTTCACCGGCAACGTGGTCGCGCGCCACAACGAGTCGACGCAGTACGCCGACCGCATGGAGGTGTACCTGGACGCCGGGAGCGATCGCGTCGTGCGGACGGTGTCCACGGGGTCGGTGAGGATCATCACCCGCGACTGCCGGACGGGGACGGCCAAGCGCGCCGAGTACTACGATGCCGAGCAGCGCGTGGTCCTCATCGGGGACGCGCGGGTCTGGCAGGACGAGAACGTGGTGACGGGCGAGCGCATCACCATCTTTCTCGCCGAGGACCGGAGCATCGTCGAGGGCGGCACCCAGGGCCGCGTGAAGGGCGTCTTTTACTCCAAGGGCGAGGCGGCGCCGAATGGCCGGTCGGCGCCGGGCGCCCCCTGCAAGTCATAGCGCCATGGAAGGTCTCATCGCGCAGGGCCTCGTCAAGCGCTTCCGCAACCGGGTGGTGGTGGACCGCGTCAGCGTGGACATCCAGCGGGGCGAGATCGTGGGGTTGCTCGGGCCCAACGGGGCGGGGAAGACGACGTCCTTCTACATGATCGTGGGCCTCCTCAGGGCGGAGGGCGGGCGCATCTTCCTGGAGGGCCAGGACATCACCGATCTGCCCATGTACCAGCGCTGCCGGATGGGCATGGGATATCTCCCGCAGGAGTCGTCGGTGTTCCGGAAGCTCACCGTGGAGGACAACCTCCTCGCCATCCTCGAGACCATGGACCTCACCGAGCAGGAACGGATGGCCCGGCTCCGCGTCCTCCTCGCCGAGCTCGATCTCACCCCGCTCGCTCGCCACAAGGCGTATACCCTGTCGGGCGGCGAGCGGCGGCGACTGGAGATCACGCGGGCGCTCGTCACCAACCCCCGGTACCTCCTGCTCGACGAGCCCTTCACCGGTATCGACCCCATCGCCATCGGCGACATTCAGGAGATCGTCGGCCGCCTCCGCGAGCGGGGGATCGGCGTCCTCATCACCGATCACAACGTGCGGGAGACCCTCGCCATCACCGACCGCGCATACATCCTCTACCACGGCCAGATCCTCGCCGCCGGTACCGCGCACGAGCTCGCGGGAAATCCCCGAGCCCGCGAGATCTACCTGGGCGAGAAGTTCTCGCTCTGAGGCCACGCCGGAGCCCCTGACCCATGCGACTGGTCCAGCGTCTCAGCCAGCGGGTCGTCATGACGCCGCTGCTCCAGCAAGCGATCCAGCTCCTCCAGCTTTCGACCCTCGAGCTCAAGGAGGTCGTCGAGCAGGAGCTGCGGGAGAACCCGCTCCTCGAGGAAGAGCAGACCGACGCGCCCGAGCCCAATGCGGAGCTGCAGGAGCCGGAGGGCGCCGATCCCGGCCCGCCCGCGAACGAGGCCCCCTCCAAGGAGCAGAGCACGGTCGACGGCGAGCGTTCGGACGACCTCCCGTTCGACATGACCCAGGCGCTCTTCGACCAGCCCGAGGAGCGGACGCCGGTCTCCACCGAGGAGCGCGACGACCTGCCCTTCGAGAACCTGGGGCGAACGGAGACCTCCCTCACCGACCACCTCGTCGAGCAGCTGCGGATGGCCACCGACGATCCCATCCAGATCGCCATCGGCGAGACGATCATCGGCAACCTCGACGAGGACGGGTACCTGCGCGCGGAGACGGCGGAGATCGCCGAGCAGCTCGGTCGCCCGGTGGACGAGGTGGACAAGGTCCTCATGCTCGTCCAGGGGTTCGATCCGTCGGGGGTCGCGGCGCGGAGCATCCAGGAGTGCCTGCTGCTGCAGCTGCGGGCGGACGCCGAGCCGGACCCCGTCTCGGTGGAGATCGTCGAGAAGCACATGGACGACCTCGAGCGCCGGCGCTATGCGGAGATCGCGCGCGCCTTCAAGCTTCCCCTCGACCGAATCATGGAGTCGGTGGAGGAGATCCAGCGGCTGGAGCCCAAGCCGGGCCGCCGCTTCCTCGTGGTGGACTCGCGCTACATCGCCCCCGACGTGACCCTCCAGAAGATCGGCGACGACTACGTCGTCGTGCTCAACGAGGAGGGTATCCCCCGGCTCCGCGTCAACTCGCTCTACCGTACCCTCCTGCGTGGCTCGGCCGGCGAGGATAAACAGTTCGTGGAGCAGAAGCTCCGCTCCGCCCTCTGGCTGATCAAGAGCGTGGAGCAGCGGCAGCGGACCCTCCGGAAGGTGGCGACGAGCCTCGTGAAGTTCCAGAGGGACTTCTTTGACCGCGGGCTCCCGTACCTCAAGCCGCTCGCCCTCCGCGACGTGGGCGAGGACATCGGCATGCACGAGTCCACCATCAGCCGTGTCACCACCAACAAGTACATCCAGACGCCGCAAGGACTCTACGAGCTCAAGTGGTTCTTCCACAGCGGCATCGCGTCCACCAACGGCGACGTCGTCTCCTCGGTGTCGGTGAAGAAGACGATCCAGGACCTGGTGGCGGGGGAGGACCCCGGAAAGCCGTACTCGGACCAGGACATCGCCAAGACGCTGCACGCCAAGGGGCTCACCATCGCGCGCCGGACGGTGGCCAAGTATCGCGAGGAGCTCGGCATCCTGCCCTCGCACCAGCGCAGGATGGCCCCCAAGAAGCGCTGACCCCGGGGCCGCCCATGCAGGTCCTCATCAGCGCGCGCGGGCTGACGATCTCCGCGACCTACCGGGCCCGACTTCAGGATCGGGTGGAAAAGGTGGCGCGCCTGTCGCCCAAGCCCATCGAGGCGCGCGTGGTCCTCACCAAGGAGCGGAACCGGCGCACCGCCGCGCTCACGCTCCTCGCCAAGCACCACACGTTCCGGAGCGAGGAGACCGCGCTGGACCTCTCGGCCGCCGTGGACGCGGCGCTCGCCGCCCTCGCGCGACAGGTGCGCGAGCTGAAGGACCGCCTCCGCGCCCACAAGCCGGCCGCGCGGAGGGGACTGCGGGCCGTCGGCTCCGACGGTGACATGGCGTTGCCCGAGCTCGAGATTCAACAGGTTCCCGTCAAGCCCATGTCGGTGGAAGAGGCCCTCGAGCAGTTCGGGCTCAGCCGCGATCCCGTCTTCGCCTTCACCAACGCGCGGACCGACGCGGTGAACGTCCTGTACCGGCGCCGCGGCGGCGGCTTCGGCCTCATCGAGCCGGTGGCATGAGCGCGGCGGCCCCCATCATCCCGCCGGAGTCGCTCCGCTTCGTTATCATCACCGGGCTGTCCGGGGCGGGGAAGAGCTTTGCCATCAAGTGCTTCGAGGATCTCGGCTACTTCTGCGTGGATAACCTCCCGACCACCCTCATCCCCACATTCGCCGAGCTCTGCGCGCAGTCGAGCCGCGCGATCAAGAACATCGCGCTCGGCGTGGACGTGCGTGAGGGCGAGTACCTCGAGCACCTCCTCGAGATCCTGGCCGCGCTCCGGTCGAGCGGGCACGCTCCCGAGGTGCTCTTCCTCGAGGCCTCCGACGAGATCCTGGTGCGGCGTTACCACGAGAGCCGGCGCCGCCACCCCCTCGCCGGCGAGGGGAACGTTCTCGACGGCATCCGCGCCGAGCGCAAGGCCCTCGCCCATCTCCGCGAGGCCGCCGACCATATCCTCGACACCTCATCGCTGACCGTGCACCAGCTCAAGGACCGGCTCGTCGCGATGTACGCGACGCCGCGGCAGCGCGAGACCCTCACCGTCTCCCTGGTCTCCTTCGGCTTCAAGCACGGGATCCCCTACGACGCCGACCTCGTCTTCGACCTGCGCTTTCTCCCCAACCCACACTTCGTCGAGGCCCTGCGCGCGCTCGATGGCCGGGACCGCGAGGTGGCCGACTTCGTCTTCTCCCACGCGGAGAGCCGGGAGCTCCTCGCGCGCCTCCAGGACCTCGTCCGATTCCTCCTCCCGCTCTACCAACGAGAGGGCAAGGCCTACCTGACCATCGCGCTGGGCTGCACGGGCGGCAAGCACCGCTCGATCGCGTTCGTCGAGGCCCTTCGCGCCTTCCTCGAGGGCGTGGGCATGGCGCCCCTCGTGCGTCACCGAGACCTGGGCCGGGAGTGACGGCCGCGGCGGGAAGCGCCGAGCTACACTTCTTGTTCGGCGTTCACAACCACCAGCCTGCCGGCAACTTCGACGGGGTCATCGCGGAGGCCGCCGCCGCCGCGTATCATCCCTTCTTCAAGGTGTTGCGGGACGAGCCTGACGTCCGGGTCACCGTCCACTGCTCGGGCAGCCTGCTCACCTGGCTGCGCGAGCACGCGGCGCCGACCTTCGACCTCCTCGGCGACCTGGCCGCGCGCGGGCAGGTCGAGCTTCTCACCGGCGGATTCTACGAGCCGATCCTGCCCATGCTCCCCGACGCCGACAAGGTGGGGCAGGTGCAGCGGCTCAGCGAGTTCCTCCGCGCGAGCTTCGGCGTGACGCCCCGGGGCCTGTGGCTCGCCGAGCGGGTGTGGGAGCCGCATCTGCCGCGCGCGCTCCGGGCCGCCGGGATCGAGTACGTCGTGGTGGACGACCACCATTTCGACCTCGCCGGCCTCGACCCCGAGACCCTCGGCGGGTACTACCTCACCGAGGATCAGGGCGCGGTCCTCGCCGTGTTCCCCATCAGCGAGCGGCTCCGCTACCTCGTGCCCTTCGCCGAGCCCGCGGAGACGGTGGAGTATCTCGCGGCGCGGCGCGGGGCCGGGAGCATCACCCTCGTGGACGACGGCGAGAAGTTCGGCGTCTGGCCGGGGACGAACCGCCTCGTCTACGCCGGGGGCTGGCTTCGCCGCTTCCTCGACGCCCTCCGGGACGCGAAGTGGCTGGCCGTATCCACCTTCTCGGGCGTGCTCGACACCTTACCGCCGCGGGGGCGCGTCTACCTGCCGACCGCGTCGTACACGGAGATGGGCGAGTGGGCGCTGCCCGCGCCCGCCGCCACCGAGATCGAGGCGGCGCGGGAGCGACTGCGCGCGCTGCCCGACGGCGCCCGCCTCCCCCGACTCCTGCGCGGCGGGCCGTGGCGGGGCTTCCTCGTGAAGTACCCTGAGGTCGGCGACGTCTACTGGCGCATGCTCCGCCTCTCGCGGCGCATCGAGGCGGCCCTGGCCGCGCGCCCGGGCGATCCCACCCTCGTCGAGGCGCGCGAGCGGCTGTGGCGGGGCCAGGCCAATGACGCTTACTGGCACGGGGTCTTCGGCGGCTGCTACCTGCCGCATCTCCGTCGCGCGGTGCGATCGGCCCTGATCGAGGGGGAGGACCGCCTGGTGGCGGCGGGCGGGCTCCCGTCGCTCGGCTGGGGTAAGGGAGTGGACAATGCCGCGGGCCGCCCCGAGATCCGCGTGCGGAGCCGCGACCTCGCGATCACGCTGTGCCCGCATGCCGGCGGTGCCCTCACCGAGTTGGCCTTCGGGCCCCGGGCCCTCGACGTTGCGGACGTCCTGACGCGGCGGCGCGAGGCCTACCACGCCCGCATCAACCGGGCGGCCAGCGCGGAATCGCCCGATGACGGCCAGGCGCGGAGCATCCACGAGCGGCTCTCTGCCAAGGAGGAGGGACTCGATCGGCTGCTCAAGTACGACGGCCTCCGTCGCGCCTCCCTCCGCGAGGGCGTGCTCCGCGCCGCCGATCCGCTGGACCCGCTGGACCCGTGGGCGGCGGCGGCCCTGTCGTTCGGCGCGCTCGAGATGCGGTACGGCGTCCGCGAGGAGCCCGGCGCGGTCGTGGTGGCCTTCGCCGTGGAGGGGCCCGTGGAGATGCCGCTCGCGGTCGAGAAATCGGTGCGCTTACACGCCGAGGGCGCGCGCCTCGCGGTTTCTTATCGGCTGACCTGGCGGGGCGGGGCGCCGTTCGAGGCGCGCTGGGTCGTGCAGTGGAACCTCGCCCTCACCGCGGGGGACGCGGTGGGCCGGTACTTCCGCCTCCCGGGCCACCCGTCGCTCGGCGGGCGCGGCGCGCGGGCAGGCGCGCGCGAGCTCGTGATGGTGGACGAGTGGATCGGCGTGGAGCTGGCGCTCGCCTCGGCCGAGCCGGCCGAGTGCGCGTGGGCGCCGGTGGAGACGGTGTCGCTGTCCGAGGCGGGGCTCGAGCGGATCTACCAGGGCTCCTCGATCGTCTGGTGCTGGCCCTTCCGCCTCGCTCCCGGCGAGACGTGCGAGCGCGAGATCGCGTTGACGATCCGGACGCGCGGACCGGCGTGAGGGAGGGGTTTTCCCTTGAGACCTCCTGGGGGGTGTGCTAACGTGCCGTGAGTACGACTAAAATCGAAGAGCAGACGCGACAACCGCGGCAACGAATGGAGGAGCACGATGGCGCGTGAGGAGCACCTGTTCACGTCCGAGTCGGTCACGGAAGGCCATCCCGACAAGATCGCCGACCAGATCTCCGACGCGGTGCTGGACGCAATCCTGGCCCAGGATCCCACCGGGCGGGTGGCCTGCGAGACCCTGCTGACCACCGGCCTCGTCGTGGTGGCCGGCGAGATCACCACGTCGTGCTACGTGGACATTCCCAAGGTCGCCCGCGAGACCATCCGCGAGGTCGGCTACACCCGCGCCAAGTTCGGCTTCGACTTCGAGACGTGCGGCGTGATCGCCGCCATCGACGAGCAGTCGGGCGACATCGCCATGGGCGTCGACAATCTCGGCGCGGGCGATCAGGGCCTCATGTTCGGGTATGCGTGCACGGAGACACCGGAGCTGATGCCGCTGCCGATCATGCTCTCGCACCGCCTCGTCCAGCGCCTGTCGCAGGTGCGGCGGAGCGGCGAGCTGAGCTATCTCCGCCCCGATGGCAAGAGCCAGGTCTCGGTGCGCTACGCCGACGGCAAGCCGGTCGGCGTGGAGACCGTGGTCATCTCCACCCAGCACAGCCCCGACGTGACGCTCGAGCGGATCCGCGAGGACATCGTCGAGAAGGTGATCCTGCCCACCATCCCCGCCAACCTCATCGATCCCAAGAGGATCGTCTACCACATCAATCCCACGGGCCGTTTCGTGACGGGCGGCCCCATGGGCGATACCGGGCTCACCGGACGGAAGATCATCGTGGACACCTACGGAGGCTCGTGCCCGCATGGCGGCGGCGCGTTCTCCGGCAAGGATCCGACCAAGGTGGACCGCTCCGCCTGCTACATGGCCCGCCACGTCGCCAAGAACATCGTGGCGGCCGGGGTGGCCGAGCGCGCGCAGGTGCAGGTGGCCTACGCCATCGGCGTCGCCGACCCCGTGTCGATCATGGTCGAGACCTTCGGCACGGGCAAGGTGCCGAGGGCCAAGCTCGAGGAGATGGTGCGGCGCCACTTCGACTTCACGCCCGCGGGCATCATCAAGTATCTGAACCTCCGGCGCCCCATCTACAAGAAGACCGCGGCCTTCGGACACTTCGGACGCACCGAGCCCGAGTTCACCTGGGAACGGACCGACCGCGTCAAGGACTTGCGGGACGACGCGGGGCTCTGAGCGGCGGCGCCGCGGGGGGCGTCTGAGGGTCTAGGTGGCGAACGGGCGGCGCCCGCGACCGGGAGTCTGGCTCTTCCTGGCGTTCCTTGCGCTGGGGATCGTCGGCCAGGCCGTCCCCCTCTACACCGACTGGCTCTGGTTCCAGGAGGTGGGCTACGCCCAGGTCTTCACGACCGTCCTCACCCTGCGGGGCTGGCTCGTGCTGGGCCTGGGGCTCGCCGTCTGGATCTTCCTCTTCGCCAATCTCTGGATCGCCGCGCGCACCGCCCCGCCCGACGTCCTGTGGGAGCTCGAGGATCAGCTCGGCCTTCCCGGGCGCGCGAGCATCGAGCCCCTCGTCCGCCGCCTCCTCGTGCCGGTGACCGCGGTCATCGCCTTCGTCTCGGGCGCGCGCGCGAGCACGGCCTGGGACACCCTCGCCGAGTACCTCAACGCCACGCCCTTCGGCCGGGTCGACCCGATCTTCGGGCGCGACCTCGGCTTCTACTTCTTCGAGCTGCCCTTCTGGCGTCTCGTGTACGGCTGGGGGATCGCGCTCGCGGCGGGGGCGCTCGTCCTCACCGCGGCGGTGTACGTGCTGCAGCGGAGCCTGGTCCTCACCGCGCGGGGTCCGCGGCTGGCCGCCTCCGCGCGAACCCATCTCCTCGCTCTGGGTGCCCTGCTCCTCGTGATCCGCGCGGCGGGCTTCTGGCTCGACCGCTTCGACCTCCTCTACTCGACGCGCGGAGCGGTCTTCGGGGCCTCCTATGCGGACGTCAACGCCGCGCTGCCCGTGTTCAACGTCCTCGCTGTCCTCGCCCTCCTCTGCGCGGCGGCCTGCCTCGTGCAGATGAGCCGGCCCGGCTGGCTGTTCCCGGTGGCCGGTCTCGTCGTGCTGGTGGTGGTCTGGGTGGGAGGCCTCGGGCTCTACCCCTCCGCGCTACAGCGCCTGCGGGTGAAGCCGAACGAGCTGGCATTCGAGCGCCCCTATATCCAGCACAACATCCGCATGACCCGGCACGCCTTCGGGCTCGACCGCGTCCAGGAGCAGGACTTCCCCGTCGAGGAGAACCTCAACGCCGCCGCCCTCGACCGGAACATCCTCACCATCAAGAACATCCGCCTGTGGGACCATCGGCCGCTCCTCACGACCTACGGACAGCTCCAGGAGATTCGCACCTACTACAAGTTCCTCGACGTGGACAACGACCGCTACACGCTCAACGGCGAGTATCGGCAGGTCATGCTCTCGCCCCGCGAGCTGTCCTACCGGCACCTGCCGGGCCAGCAACAGAACTGGATCAACGAGCACCTGACCTACAGCCACGGCTACGGCCTGGTCGTAGGGCCGGTGAACCGGATCAGCCCCGAGGGGCTGCCCGAGTTCTTCGTCAAGGACATCCCGCCGGCGTCGAACGGGGTCCAGAAGATCATCCGGCCCGAGATCTACTACGGCGAGTCCGGCAACGAATACGTCTTCGTCCGCACCCAGTCGCAGGAGCTCGACTATCCCTCCGGCGATCAGAACGTCTACACCAAGTACGAAGGCCGGGGCGGCATCCCGGTGAACTCCTTCTTGCGCAAGCTCGCCTTCGCGGCGCGGTTCGGCGAGATCAAGATCCTCCTCTCGAACGACCTCACGTCGGAGAGCCGGATCATGATCTATCGGAGCATCCGGGACCGGGTGCGGCAGGCGGCGCCCTTCGTGCGCTTCGACCGGGACCCCTACCTCGTGGTCACCGACGACGGGCGGCTGGTGTGGATGGCGGACGGCTACACGTCGAGCGACCGGTATCCCTACGCCCAGCCGGTTCGGGGAATGGGCAACTACATCCGCAACTCGGTGAAGGTGACGTTGGACGCCTTCCACGGGACGGTGAGCTATTACGTCGCCGACCCCGACGACCCGATCATCCGGACCTACGCCAAGGCATTTCCCGGGCTCCTCCGCCCCTTGGTCGAGATGCCCAAGGATCTCCAATCCCACATCCGCTATCCGGAGGACCTCTTCACCCTCCAGATGCAGATGTACGCGACCTACCACATGGAGGATCCGCAGGTCTTCTACAACAAGGAGGACCTCTGGACCATCCCGCGACGGCCGCAGGAGGGCCGCACCGCCACCGAGATGGAGCCGTACTACACCGTCATGCGGCTGCCCGGCGAGGGCCGGGAGGAGTTCGTCCTGCTCGGAGGGTTCAATCCGAGCCGGCGCGACAACATGATCGCCATCATGGTGGGCCGGGCGGACGCGCCGAACTACGGCGGGATTCTCGTCTATCTCTTCCCCAAGCAGAAGCTCGTCTATGGGCCGCGCCAGATCGACGCGCGGATCGACCAGGATCCGATCATCTCCCAGCAGCTGTCCCTCTGGAACCAGCAGGGCTCCCGCGTGCTCCGCGGATCGATGCTTGCCATCCCCATCGAGCGGTCGCTCATCTACGTCCAGCCCCTCTATCTCTCGGCCACGGAGCAGGGGGCGCTGCCCGAGCTCCGCCGCGTCATCGTCGCATACGGCAACCAGATCGCCATGGAGCCCACCCTCGAGCAGGCGCTCGCCCGCATCTTCGGGGCCCGGGTGCGGGGCGACGAATCGCCGCGGCCGGCGGCGGTCGCCGGCGCGCCGCCCGCGATAGAAGCCACCGCGCGCGCCCTCGCCCAGCGCGCCTGGGAAGCCTGGCAGAAGGCGCAGGAGGCGATCCGCCGCGGCGACTGGGCCGGTTACGGCCAGGAGCAGAAGCGGCTGGAAGAGGTCCTGCGACAGCTCCGCGAGGGGCGGTAGGGCGCCCCTCAGGTCCGCGCGCGGAGGAAGAGCGCGGTCCCCAGCCCCGCGAAGACGACGTTTGCGGTCCAGGCGGCGAGGAAGGGCGGCAGCAGGTCCGCCTTGGCGAAGGCCAGCGCCATGTAGTGCACCAGCCAGTATCCCACCGAGATCACGATGGCGATCGCGATGCCGAGCGTGCGGCCGCCGCTCCGGGGTGAGATGAGGGTGAAGGGGATGGCGACGAGCGCCATGATGAGGTGGACGAGCGGGAACGCCAGCTTGGAGTAGAGCTCGACCACATACTTCCCGGCCTGGTGGCCGGACTCCTGGAGCTTCTGCACGTAGGTCCGCAGCTCGCGGAAGCTCATGATCTCGGGTGGCTTCTGGACGTTGGTGAAATCCTCGATGTGCTCGGGCATTGGGACGATGATCCGCTCGAAGGGCTTGGACTCCATCCGCACGCCGTTCACCACCTGCCGTGTGAAGCCCTGGGTCAGCTCCCATCCCGCCGGGGTCCAGCGCGCCTTCCGGGCGTCCAGCCTGCTCACCAGCTGGAAGTTCGCGTCGACCTCTAGGATGAGGAGGCCGTCCACCGAGCGCTCCACGGGATCGAGCAGCTCCATCCGCCAGAACCGGGTCTCGGAGCGGTACCAGAGCTGGTTCCGCTTCTGGAGGTGGCGAGGCACGCCCCCGCGGATCTTCACGCGGTCGATCTCGTCGGCGCGGGCGTTGATGGCGGGCAGCACGGTTTCCTGGAAGAACCCCGCCCCCAGGCTGAGGGCGAGGGCGAGGAGCAGCACGGGCACGCTCACGCGGTAGAGGCTCACTCCCGCCGCCTTCAGCGCGTCCAGCTCGTGGGCGCGGGTGAGGGAAAGGAACAGGAACACGGTGGCGATGAGGACCACGATGGGCAACCCGTCGTACAGGGCACCGGGGAGGCGATAGAGGAAGTGCTGGACGATGTAGACGAACGGCGGCTTGAGGCGGAGGAAGCGGTCGAGCGTCTCCAGGAGATCGACCACCACGAACAGCACCCCGCCCACGCCGAGCCCGATGCCGAGAAACTTCACGTACTCGCGGAGGAGATAGCGGTCGATGATGAACGTGGACGACCGCCAGCGCCGGCCCGTCGACGCGGCCGGGCCTCCCTCCCGCCGGAGGAAGGGCAGGGCGGGCACGCGCGCGCGAACGGCGTCCCGCACGCGCCAGAGCCAGTGGGTCCACCCCGTGGGAAAGCCGAAGGTGGCGGCTCCGATCAAGGCGAGTCCGGCGGCGAGGAAGAGCGCGTTGGGGAGCCAGATCCCGAGCCACGCAGGCAGGCGACCCTTGAGCGCCATGCCCTCGAGCGTGGTGAAGACGACGTAGTAGCAGACGACGATGCCGAGGCTCGCGGCGAGGGCGATGCCCCGGTTGCCGCCGCCCCGATGATGGCCCCCGATGCCCAGCGGGAAGCCCACGAGCACGAAGACGAGGGCGGCCACCGGCAGGGCGAAACGCTTGTGGAGCTCCACGTGGTACGGCGAGACCG
Source organism: Candidatus Methylomirabilota bacterium (assembly GCA_046728035.1). Taxonomy (GTDB): domain Bacteria; phylum Methylomirabilota; class Methylomirabilia; order Rokubacteriales; family CSP1-6; genus DASRWT01. The sequence goes on from JBKPDT010000106.1 coordinate 17,126, forward strand.
GCTGGCCCTTGGCGGCGAGCTCGCGCGTCTGGCCGAGGAGGGCGCCGAGGGCGAGATCGCGCTCTGGCTTGTCCTTCTGCGAGGAGCCGGTCAGCGGCGAGTCCAGCGGCAGGTTCATGTCGTAGAGGCTGAAATCGGTGAAGCGCGCCCGGCGCCCGTCGGCCACGTCGGTCTCGGTGATCTGGCCGTCGAGGAAGCGCAGGGTGATGCGACCCTGTTCCTCGTCGGTGAGGAGCCGTCCCTCCCGCGCCACCACCACCCGCGACAGGGCGGGATTCCGCTCATCGGAGACGAGGAGGTCCTTGAGCGCGACCTGGGAGGGGCTCACCTCCTGGACGTAGATGGTGAACTGGCCGAAGGAGGCGCTGAAGATACGCTCCTTGAGGCCGGTGGCCGCGCGTGACTGGAGGATCTTGAAGAGCTGCTGCTGGAAGGCGCGATTGCCCATGGGGGCAAGCCAGATCGTGAGCGCCGCCGAGATGAAGGTCACCACGATCCCCGCCACGAAGAACGGCCGCAGCAGGCGAAGGGGGCTCACGCCGGACGACTTGAGCGCGGTGACCTCCATGTCGGCGGCGAGCCGGCCGCCCACGATGAGGACAGAGACGAGGAGGGCCATGGGCAGGGTGAGGGAGAGGAACGAGGGCAAGGTGAAACCGAGGAGCCCCAGCACGAGGTGGAACGGCACCCCCTTGGTGATGACCAGCTCGGTGAGGTGATAGATCCGATCGATTACCAGGAAGAAGGTGAAGACGCCGACGCCCATGGCGAAGGGGCCGAGGAGCTCGCGGAGGACGTACCGGTCAATGATGCGACGCATCGGCCCTCCATTGTACGATGAGGCGATGAGGCGAGCGGCACCTCTGTTCACGCGGCTCCTGACCACCCTCGCGCTGTGCGCGGGCCCCGCCGCCGCCGACGACGGCCTCGAGGGCTTCCGGGACCTCGCCGCGCGCGTCGGTCCCACGCCCAGCGACGCCGCCGTCGGTGCGCTGTACCGCCTCGTGGACGAGGAGATCGTCGAGAGCTTGCGCGGCGGCGGACTCTTCGCGTCGCCGGATTTCATCCAGGAGCGCCTCGAGGGCTTCAACTCGGCGTGGGGGGGCGCGCGCTTCCGCGTGGTCAGGATCGGCGCGGAGGGGCCGCGCACGCTCACGGTTGCCCTGTACGGTCTCAGTGGCCTGGAGGGCCCGGGCTCGGTGCGCGTCTTCACCGGCAGCGGGCCGGCGGCGGCGCTCGCGCGCACCATCACGCATCCGGGGGCGCCGGAGGCGTATCCCTGGCCGGCCGCGCGGGACGGCGCGCCGCAGCTCGCGCTTGCCTGGGTCGGCGCCGCCGAGGCGCCGGGACGGTATCCGCTGCGCGTCGAGGTCTGGCGCGTGGGCGCGGACGGGCTCGCGCGTGTCTGGAGCAGCGAGGAGATCTTCCCCGACGGTCTGCGCGCGGTGGCTTGGAGGGTGGCGAGCGGCGCGATCGATCTCCGCTACGAGCTCCGCTATCCCGGCTGGAAGCCGGGCTGCGACGGGCAGGCCGAGCAGGAGGAGGTATTCCGCCACGTTCCCACGACCGACGCCGTCGTGAGCGCGCGCCGGCAGACCTTCAATGCCTGGCAC
>JBKPDT010000107.1:0-6760 GCA_046728035.1 Candidatus Methylomirabilota bacterium
CAATACCTTCATGCTGGCGGGCGACGACGATCCCGCCGACATCATCCGCTCGGTGGACCACGGCCTCTACGCCGTCAACTTCGGCGGCGGGCAGGTGGACATCACCAGCGGGAAGTTCGTCTTCTCCGCGAGCGAGGCGTATCTCATCGAGGGCGGTCGCGTCACCGCGCCGGTGAAGGGCGCCACCCTGATCGGGAACGGGCCGGACGCCCTCACCCGGGTGAGCCGCGTCGGCGCCGATCTCGCCCTCGACGAGGGCGTCGGCACCTGCGGGAAGGACGGCCAGTCGGTGCCGGTGGGGGTGGGTCTGCCCACCATCCGCATCGACGGGATCACGGTGGGGGGCACCCAGGTTTGACCGGCCCCCTCCTCGACCTCCTCGGCGATGTCCTCGAGCGGGCGCGCGGCAAGGGCGCCACCGAGGCGGATGCCTTCGTGGTCGAGGATCAGTCCTTCTCGGCGCAGGTGCGGATGGGGCAGGTGGACACGGTCAAGCACGCCCGCGACCAGCACCTCGCGCTCCGCGTCTTCGTCGGCCGCTCCGCCGCTGCCGCGTCCACCTCCGATCTCTCGCGCGACTCGCTCGTACGCCTGGTGGACGAGGCGGTGACGCTCGCGCGGATCACCGCGCCCGATCCGCTGTCCGGCCTGGCCGATCCCGCCGGCCTCGCGCGCGCGGTGCCCGACCTCGGGCTCGACGATCCGCGCGGCCACGACCTCGCCCCCGAGGCCAAGATCGAGCTGGCTCGACGCTGCGAGCAGGCCGCGCTCGGCTTCGATCCTCGGATCACCAATTCCGAGGGTGGGGACTTCGGCGACGGACACGCGCACTATGCGTACTCCACCAGCCATGGGTTCGCCGGCGAGTACCACTCGTCGTCCTTCAGCCTTTCCGCCTCGCCGCTCGCCGCGGCGGACGGCAAGATGCAGCGGGACGGCTGGTATCACACCACGCGCAAGCGTGCCGACCTGGACTCCCCGGAGGCGATCGGTCGCACCGCCGCCCAGCGCGCCTTGCGCCGGCTGGGCGCGCGACGGGTCAAGACCGCCGAGGTGCCGGTGATCTTCGACCCGCAGATGGCGGCCACCCTGATCCGTCACATCGCGGGCGCGGCCTCGGGCTCGTCCCTCTACCGCGGGGCAAGCTTCCTCCTGAATCGCCTGGGCGAGACCATCGCGGCCCCGTCGATCACCATCGTGGACGACGGCACCATGCCGGGCGCGCTCGGCTCGCGGCCGTTCGACGGCGAGGGGCTTCCCACGCAGCGGACGGTGCTCGTCGATCGTGGCGTGCTCGCGTCCTATCTCCTCGACAGCTACAGCGGTCGCAAGCTCGGGCTTCCGTCCACCCACCATGCCGCGCGCGACGGCAGCGGCGTGGGGGTGTCGACCACGAACCTCTATCTCGCGCCCGGCGAGGCGAGCCCCGCGTCCCTGATCCGGAGCGTGAAGAACGGGCTCTATGTCACCGAGCTCATCGGCTTCGGCGTCAACGGCGTCACCGGCGACTACTCGCGCGGCGCGGTAGGGCTGTGGATCGACAACGGCGAGCTGGCGTATCCGGTGGAGGAGATCACGGTGGCGGGCAATCTCCTCGAGATGTTCCGGGCGGTGGAGGGTGTGGGCAATGACCTCGTGTTCCGGGACCGCACCGCCGCGCCGACCGTCCTCATCGGGCGCATGGTCGTGGCCGGGGACTAGGAGCCTCCATGATCGTCGACACCCACTGCCACCTCCACGCCTCCGCCTTCGTCGACGTGCGGGCGACCCTGGCGCACGCGCTCGAGTGCGACGTCTGGGGCGTGATCGCGGTGGGATGCGACCCGGCGAGCAACGCGCGGACGCTGGCGACGGCGGCCGGCCACCCGAAGCTGGTATGGCCCGCGCTGGGCTTCCACCCCGAATGGGAGAAGCTGACGGAGGCGGATCTGGACGCGGTGGAGGCTCAGGTGGTCGAGCATCATGCCCGCATCGTCGCCCTCGGCGAGATCGGCCTGCCCTGGTATTCGCTCGAGGGCGCCGCCGACGCCGCCGGGCTCATGGCGCGCGGCTGCGCTCGTCTCGGTCGCCTGCTCCGGCTCGCCACCCGGTTCGACCTGCCGGTGGTGCTGCACGCCCCGCATGCCGCCGCCGAAGACGCCCTGACGGCGCTGCGCGCGGCCGGTGTCGAGCAGGCGGTGTTCCACTGGCACAAGGCGCCCGCCGAGGTGACCCGCGACATCGTGGAGGCGGGCCACTTCATCTCGGTCACTCCCGAGGTGGTCTATCGCGAGCGCGACCGCGAGCTGGTCGAGAGCGTGCCGCTCGATTCCCTCCTCGTCGAGAGCGACGCCCCGTGGCCCTACAAGGGCGAGTTCGAGAACACGACTTCCGGCCCCTGGATGGCATCGCGGGTCGCGGAGGAGGTGGCGAAGATCAAGCACCTCCCCGTCGAGGAGACGATGTACCGCCTCACCGTGAATGCCTGCCGCCTCTTCCATCTCGTCTGGGCCTGAGGGCAGTCGCCCCGCGGTGACCGCCGAGCGGTTCACCGTCTCCGTCGACGGCGTCCCCGTCGTCGGCGTGCTGCACGTGCCCAGCGCTCCCGCGCCCGTCCCTCTCGTCGTCGCATGCCATGGGCTGGGGGCGTCCAAGGATTCGGACAAGTACCTGCTCCTCGGCCGGATGCTGCCGGAGGCGGGGCTCGCCCTCGCGCGCTTCGACTTCCGCGGCGCCGGCGAGTCGGGAGGGTCCTATCGCGATGCCACCACCGCCGGGCGCATCGTCGACCTCGAAGCCGTGCTCGCCCACCTCGGCAAGCATCCCGCGCTATCCGACCGGGTCGGTCTGCTGGGCTCGAGCATGGGAGGCTTCGTCGCGTGGCATGTCGCCCACCGCCGCATCGAGACGGGCGCCCCTCCGCTGCCGGTGGTAACGTGGAACGCGCCGGCGGAGCTCGTCACCCTCGAGGCGGGGGAGATGTCCGAGGCCACCGGGCTGGGCCCGGCCCTGGTGGCCGAGGTGCGAAGCGGCCGACACGCGGCGGCCCCCGCCGGCGTGAGCCATGCCCTGGCGGTGCAGGGGGAGCGGGACGAGGTGGTGCCGCCGGCGCATGGGCGCCGGCTGTTCGAGCGGGCGCGGGACCCGCGGGCCTTGCATCTGATCGCCGGAGCCGATCACCGGCTGACGGAGATGCGGCACCGCCTGGACGCCGTGGAGCAGACCCGGCGCTGGATGACGGCACACCTGGGAGAGGCTCGATGATCAATGCGAAGCGGTTGACCGAAGAGTTTCTCGAGCTGGTGTCTATCCCGAGCCTTTCCCGGCAGGAGGGGAAGGTGGCCCGGCGCCTCGAGTCCATTCTCAAGGACATGGGGGCTAGCGTGGAGGTGGATGGGGCGGGCGAGCAGGTGGGCGGCGACACGGGGAACATCCTGGCGCGCTTTCCCGGCAATGCTCCGGGCGCTCCGCCCTTCCTCCTCTCCGGCCACATGGACACGGTAGGGCCGGCCGCCCATGTCCGGACCATCGTGGAGGGTGATCTCATCCATACCGACCACACGAGCGTCCTCGGCGGAGACGACAAGGCGGGGCTCGTCGCCATCCTCGAAGCCATCCGCGTCCTGCGGGAGCACTCGCTTCCGCACGGAGAGCTCGAGGTCGTGATCACGATCTGCGAGGAGTCGGGGCTCCTGGGCGCCAAGCACTTCGATACCTCTCGCCTCCGCGCGCGACGCGGGCTGGTCCTCGACGTGGACGGCGTCAACGAGCTGGTCACGCGGGCCCCCGCCGCCAACCGGCTCTCGTTCACCGTGCACGGGCTCGAGGCGCACGCGGGCATCTGCCCCGAGCGCGGCATCAGCGCCGTCCAGGTGGCGAGCGAGGCCATCGCCGGGATGCGGCTGGGCCGCGTGGACGAGGAGACCACCGCCAACCTGGGCGTCATCCATGGCGGCCTCGCGACCAACATCGTGCCGAGCCAGGTCGTGGTCCGCGGGGAGACCCGGAGTCTGTCCGAGGCCAAGCTGGCCGCCCAGACCGAGCACATGCGCGCGCGCTTCGAGGTGGCGGCGGCGCGCCATGCCGTCACGCTCGAGGGGCGAGAACATCGAGCGGGGGTGGATGCGCACGTGGAGCGGCAATACGAGCGCCTGAACATCGCCGACGAGGCCGCCATCGTCCGGCTCGTGGGGGAGGCGGCGCGGGCCCTCGGTCGCGTCTGCCCCACCCGGTCCACCGGTGGAGGGTCGGACGCCAACGTGTTCGCCACGCGCGGGATCGAGGTGGCCAATCTCGCCTGCGGGATGCGCGACATCCACACCGTCAACGAATGGGTGGACGTGAAGGACCTCGTGGCGACGGCCGAGCTGTTGGTGGAAACCGTCCTGGCGAACGCCCGCACGGCCGGAACGGGGGCCTGACGGGGCTGGCTGGGCGAACGCCCGCTCGCTGGCCGACGGCCCGGCGCTGCGCTATGCTGGGCTCCCCGGGGTACGGGGAGGTTTCGACCAGGAGGCACTGGCCATGCAGCGGATCCTCACCGCAGGTGCTCTCGCCCTCGCGCTGGTCTCGACTTCCATTGGCCTGGCGCTGGCCCAGGGCACCGTCACCAATACGCCGCCGTCCGGCACCAATATCACGCCGAACCCACCTCCGCTCCTCAACACGCCTCCGTCCAGCGTGGTCATCGTGCGGCAGCCACCGCCGCCTCCCGGGGTCCCCATCGTCCCCTGCACGAACGGCGGGCTCGGGACGCCCAACCCGTTCTCGAGTGCCCTGAATCCCGGCTCGGCGGACTTCCGGCCGGGCGTCTGCAATCCGCTGAACAACCCGCATCCAATGCTTCCCTGGGGCGATGGACAGATCGGGGGCGAGCGGTACGGGCAGGTCATCCGGTACTGGGAGAACCAGCCGCAGGTCGTCTACAACGTGATCTTCGTCACGCCGCCGGCGGAGGAAGCGGCCCCGCCGACCGAGCCCGAGCCGCAACCCCAGGGCGAGCCGAGCAGCCAGCCAAGCACCCCTCAGGGCGCGCTTGACGCCAAGGCGGCCAGGCCGCCCGAGGGCCGATCTGTGACCGTGCCCGCCTACTGGATCGTCGAGACCACGCGCGGCTATCTTCACATGCCTCGCTGGGCCCTACAGGAAGTTGGCGGCGGACGCTATCGGTGGGTGCTGGTGGGCGCATGGTTCCATCCTCGCTGAGCGGCATCATCCCGGCCTAGCGCGCGTGGGCTCCCTCGTCCAGGAAAAGGTCGGCGACCTTCTCCTGGACCATGCGCCGGCGCGCGCGCCCGCGCGGCGGCACCCGCTCCTGCTCGTCCACGGCATGAACGGGGGGAGCTGGTATCTCCGCTCCTATCTCGAGTCCGCAGCCGCGGCCGGCTGGGACGCTTGGGCGGTGAATCTGCGCGGCCACTGGGGCAGTCGCCCCGTCGCCGACCTCGGCCGCGTCTCCGTCCTCGACTACGTGCAGGACGTCCGCGACTGCCTGGCCTCCCTGGGGCCCGCGGTGGTGCTGGGCCATTCCATGGGCGGCCTCGTGGCTCAGAAGGTCGCCGAGGAGGGCCGGGCCCGCGCGGCCATCTTCCTCACCAGCGCCGCCCCGCGCGGCATCGTCGTGCTGCGCTGGGCCGTGCTGAGCCGGATGTGGCGTTATGCCGGCGCCATCTCCCGGAGCCGTCCATTCCTGCCCTCGCCGGAGGATGCCGCCGCGCTCATCGCCAATCGCCTTCCTCGCGAGAAGGCGGAGCGCCTCTACCCACAGCTCGTGCTCGAGTCCGGGCGCGCCGCGCGCGAGCTCGCGCTCGGGCGGATCGGGGTCGACGCGAGCCGCGTGCGCTGCCCCGTCCTCGTGGTTGGCGCCGAGCACGACGTCATCACCCCCGCCGCCGTACAGCGGAAGATCGCCACCAAGTACGCGGCGACTTACCTCGAGGCGGCGGGGCACGCCCACATGCTCATGCTGGAGGACGGCTGGGAGCGACCCCTCGACGCCATCCTCGGCTGGATGGACCGGATGGTGCCCCGCTAGCGAAGAGAGCCTGCGGCGGCCCGCGCGCCGACGTGGGCGGCGGCGGAGTCGCCGGCGGTCTTCCCGAAGACCGAGCCGGCCATGAGGCCGGAGCCCCCCGCGTAGTTGTGGTAGAAGAGCCCGCCCACCAGCTCGCCCGCCGCGTAGAGCCCCCGAATGGGCTGGTCCGAGGTATCGAGCACCTCCGCCCGCGTGTTCACGCGGAGTCCGCCGAAGGTGAAGGTGATGCCGCAGGTCACCGCGAAGCCCAGATACGGAGGCGTGTCGATGGGCACCGCCCAGTTTGATTTTGGCGGGGTGATGCCGCGCGTGCCCTTGCCGTCCAGCACGGCGGGGTTGAACTCCCCCGGCTGGCAGGCGGCGTTGAACTCCTTCACGGTGCGGACCAGACCTTCGACGTCGATGTCGAGCTGCCGGGCCAGGTCCTCGATGGTTTCCGCCTCGCCCTTGGTGACCTGGCGGATACGGTACTCTTCTCGAAGAATCTCCACGGTTCTCTGGTCGAAGATCTGGAAGGCCAGCCGCTGCGGCTGGCGGATGATCTCGCGGCCGTACTTCGCGTAGGTGTAATTCCGCAGGTCCGCGCCCTCGTCCACGAAGCGCGCTCCGTGGACGTTGACGATGAGCCCGAGCGGGTAGGAGTGCTTCTGGAACATGTCGCCGACGCGGCGGTCCCCGAAGGGCGGCGCCCCCGCGTCCCAGGCGACCGCGTGGCAGGAGGACCAGTGGCCATAGGCCTGGGCGCCG
>JBKPDT010000108.1:0-7772 GCA_046728035.1 Candidatus Methylomirabilota bacterium
GGGGCGAGGAGGTGCGGGATCCCCTCGTAGATCCCCAGCTCGAGGCGCTTCGGATCGATCAGCAAGAACCGCACGTCGGCGGGCGTGGCCTTGTAGAGGAGCGAGCAGATCATGGTATTGAGACCGACGCTCTTCCCGCTGCCGGTAGAGCCCGCGATGAGGAGGTGCGGCATGCTCGCGAGGTCGGAGACCATCGCGTTGCCGGTGGTGTCCTTGCCCAGCGCGAGCGGCAGGCGGCCCTTGGCCTCGACGAACTCGGGCGAGATCAGGATCTCGCGCAGGTAGACGGTCGCCGATTCGGGATTCGGCACCTCCACCGCCACCGTCCCGCGCCCGGGGATGGGCCCGATGATGCGCACCGCCGCCGCCTTCATGGCCAGCGCAAGGTCGTCGGAGAGGTTCACGACCTGGCTGACCTTCACGCCGGCGGCGGGCTCGAACTCGTAGGACGTGATGACGGGGCCAGGGCTGGCCTGCACGATGTGGCCGTCCACGCCGAAGTCGGCCAGCTTCCTCTTGAGCGTCGCCGCATTGGCCTCCAGCTCCTCCCGCGTCCGCTTCAGCGCGGAGGCGGGCGGGGCCTGCAAGAGGCCCACCGGCGGGAGCTGGAAGGACTGCGCCCCGCCGGAGCCGAAGTCGAAGGTCTCCTGCCAGGCGAGCCCTTTCTCCATGAGCCCTGACTTGGGCTTGGGGGGCTCCTTCACGATCAACGGGGGAGGCGTGAAGGGGCGCTCGGGGGCCGCGGGTTCCGCGTCTCGCGCGTCCAAAGCCCCCTCACCCTGCCCCCTCCCCCTCTGGGGGAGAGGGGAATCATCGCGGGATCTCCACGACGCGAAGCGCGCGCCGAGGAGGCCAGAAGCGCGGCCGAGCGAGGCCTGGGTGATGAAGAGCGCGGCGACGGGCAGGATGGCGAGCAGGATGATCCACGTGCCGACGTTGCCGATGGAGAAGCTGAGCGCCTGGTTCACCGCCCAGCCCAGCATGCCGCCCTTGTGGATGCGCAGCTCCGCGAGCGTGTCCGAAGCGCGGGCGAGCATCCCGGTCACGCTGACGAGGAGGAGCACGAGCCCGGCCACTCCCGGCCACCCGCGCGCCAGCGGGGCGCGCACGAAGGCTCCCGCCCCGTAGAGGATCAGCAGCAGCGGAAAGACATAGCCCGCGTAGCCGAACGCCCAGAAGGCCGCCCAGCCGAGCCAGAGCCCCACCGGCCCCACCGGACTCGACTGATCGAGCGGGTGGCGCATGGGGTCGAAAGCGTAGAGCGCGACCAGGGCGAAGCCGGCGAGGGCCAGGGCGAGAATCCCCTTGACCTCCCGCACCCAGCGGCCGTCGCCACCGGGCCGGCGGGCGCGGACGTGACGGCGTCGGGCGTCCCCCGCCGCGCTCGGGCGGGCGGGAGCCTCGCCCGCGCTTCCCTCCACGATCTTGCCGGCTGCCATGTGGGCCTCCCGCCTCACACTTCCATGATCACAGGGATCACGATGGGCTTGCGCTCGAAGCGCTGGTTGATGAAGCGACGCACGGCGCTCCGCACCCGCGCCCCGAACAGCTCGCGGTCCAGCACCTCAGGGTCCTCGCGCTGGGCGATGGCTTCCCGGACCGCTTCCTTCACCTCCGCCATCAGGTCGTCGGACTCCTTCATGTAAACGAACCCCCGAGAGGCGATCTCGGGTCCCGCGACGATGGAGCCCGTCTCGCGGTCGATGGTCAGGGCCACCACCAGCATCCCGGCCTCGGCGAGGATCTGCCGGTCCCGCAGCACCACCGAGCCCACGTCGCCGATCCCCTTGCCGTCAACGAAGATGCGCCCCGCGGGGTACGGGCCGAGGACCCGCGCCCCCGACTTCGACAGCTCGAGACCGAGCCCGTCTTCCACCAGGAAGATGCGCTCGGCGGGGATGCCCGCGCTCTCGGCGAGGCGCGCGTGCTGGAGGAGGTGGCGATACTCGCCGTGCACGGGCAGGAAATACCGCGGGCGCGTCAGCTCGAGCATGTGGCGAAGATCGTCCTGGCTCGCATGGCCGGAGACGTGGACGAAGGCCACGTCCTCCCACAGGACCTCGGCCCCGCGGCGCAGGAGCGCGTTGATCAGGCGGCCGATCACCCGCTCGTTGCCGGGAATCACCCGCGACGAGAAGATGACGAGGTCGCCCTCGCCCACCGTGAAGTGCTTGTGCTCACCCGCCGCCATGAGGGACAGTGCCGAGTTAGGCTCGCCTTGGCTGCCCGTCGAGAGGATGACCTGACGATGCGCGGGGAGCTCGGCGAGGTCCTCCAGTGACCACAGCACGCCGTCGGGGATTTTCAGGTACCCCAGCTCCGCCGCCACCGCGACGTTGGCCGCCATGCTCCGGCCGAGGAGGCCGACCTTGCGCGAGCGCTCCCCCGCCAGCTCCATCACCTGCTGGATGCGGTGGATGTGCGAGGCAAAGGTCGCCACGATAATGCGGCCGGGCGCCGATTCGAAGCGCCCGCGCAAGGCGTCGCCGACCTCGGTCTCCGAGCCCGTGCGCCCCGGCCGCCCCACATTGGTCGAGTCCGAGCAGAGGCAGAGGATGCCGCGCTCGCCGAGGGCGGCGAAGCGCGAGTAGTCGGCCTGCTCACCATCCACCGGGTGCCGATCCAGCTTGAAATCCCCGGTGTGGACCACCACTCCGACCGGCGTCTCGATGGCCAGCCCGATCCCGTCGGCGATCGAGTGGGTCACGCGAATCGGCTCGATCTGATAGCAGCCGACCCTGATCGCGTCGCCCGGCCGGTAGGCGCGGAGGTCGGCGCGGTCGAGGAGGCCGTGCTCGCCGAGCCGGTGTCGGGCGATGGCAAGCGTGAGCGGCGTCCCGTAGACGGGGACGTCGAAGTCCCGCAGGAGGTAGGACAGCGCGCCGATGTGGTCTTCGTGGCCGTGGGTGAGCACCACCGCCCGAAATCGCGCGCGGTGCTCGTGCAGGTAGGTGAAGTCGGGGATGACGTAGTCCACGCCCGGCATCTCGTCATCGGGGAAGAGAAGCCCACAGTCGACCGCGACGATGTCGTCGCCCGACTCGATCAGCATCATGTTGAGCCCGATCTCTCCGAGCCCGCCGAGCGGAATGAGGCGCACGGCGGGCTCGGCGGGGACATCGATCGACGCTGGATCCCGGCGGAATGCGATGCTCACGGCGGTCCATCCAGGGTATCACCCGGGCGGTAGGCGGCCAAAAACCCCCGATGCGTGCGCCGACCGCGACCGGCGGCCCTCCGGACGCGGGGTGCCTTGTAACTCCGCGGGCCCTCGTGTATGTTTCCCCCACCCTGCGCGCAGTAGCGCGGGAAACGCCCAGAGGAGGGTGCCGCCATGTCCGACCCGTCGAATCCTGACCGCTCGAAGCATCCCGTCAGCCGTCGCGCCTTCCTTCGCACTGCGGGCATGGCCGGCGGCGCCGCCGCCCTCGGCCCTGCGATCCTGCGCGGGCGGGCCGAGGCGCAGGAGACGCCCTCCCCCGTCCGGCCCGATCCGGCGGCCAAGCGGGGCGGCACCCTTCGCTACGCCGTGCACAACGCGCCGGCCCACTTCGACGTCCATCAATCCGGGACCGTCGCCAATATCGGGCCGCAAAGCCCGATGTACGACACCCTGCTCCGCCGCAGCCCCAAGGACGGGCAGACCATCATCCCCGACCTGGCGTGGAAGTACGACATCTCGCCCGACGGGAAGCGCTACACCTTCCATCTCCGCAAGGGGGTGAAGTTCCACGACGGCGCCGACTTCACCGCCGACGACGTCAAGGCGACCTACGAGCGCATCGCCCGGCCGCCCAAGGGCGTGGTCATTCCGCGCACGCCGCTCTTCGCCACCGTCGGCGACATCGTGGTGCTGGACCCACACAAGATCGAGTTCCGCCTCACCGAGGCGCGGCCGAAGGCCTACATGCTGGGCGCCTTCGCGAGCGGCTGGAACATCATCGTCCGGAAGAAGTCGCTCGAGGAGCACGGGGGCAATCTCCGCCAGGTGATGAACTACCCGGGCACGGGACCCTTCCGCCACGTCTCGCGGAAGGACAAGGAGATCTGGATCCAGGAGCGGAACCCCGACTACTGGAACAAGGGCCTGCCGCTGGTGGACAAGCTCGAGGTCTACCACATGATGCCGTTCTCGCCGGAGCTCGGCTCCTCGTTCCTGTCCGGCAAGGTCGACTACGCGCGGCTGCTGGACCCCGTCTCGTGGCGGAAGGCCAGGGAGATGTCGGGGGTGACGGCGGCGGCGTTCAACCAGTCGGTCATCCAGGCCTTCTGGACGAACACCCAGAAGAACAAGGCGCTGGCCGATCCCCGGGTGCGCCGGGCCATCCACCTCGCCATGGACCGGCACACCCTGGTCGAGGTCGTGAAGGACACCGCCCCCATGCAGGTGGGCGGCTTCGTCTATCCATTCCACGAGATGTCGACGCCGCGCGCGGAACTGGAGAAGAAGCTCGGCTACCAGAAGGACGTCAAGCCCGCGGTGCAGGAAGCGCGCCGATTGATGAAGGAAGCCGGCTACAGCAACGGCATCAAGAATCTCGACTTCGTCGTGCGCGACATCGCCACCTTCAAGCTCTGGGCGGTGGCCATCCAGGCCATGCTCAAGGAGCACATCAACGTCGAGTCGAACCTTCGCGTCGTCCAGACGTCGGTATGGTTCGACGAGGCGCAGGCGGGCAACTTCGACCTCGCTATCAGCGCCATCGTGTCCACCCTGATGGACCCGTCCGACATCTTCAGCGCCTGGTACGGCAAGGACGGTCCGCAGAACTACTCGCGTTGGACCAACCCGGCCTTCCACGATCTCGCCAACCAGATCGAGAAGGAGCTGGACGACGTCAAGCGCAAGGCCATGGTCCGGAAGGCCGAGGACCTACTGGAGCAGGACCCGCCGTTGATCCCGGTCTCGTACGAGCAGATCTACGACGCCTGGTACAACAAGGTGCGCGGGCAGAATCCGTCCACGTTCTTCGGGATCTACGACGTGGTCCGCTGGGACAACGTCTGGTTGGCCCAGTCCTAGGCCGGCCTCGCACGCGTGCGGAAGTACCTGCTTCGCCGAGCAGGGTACGCCCTCGGTACCCTGCTCGGCGTCTCGCTCATCATCTTCGTGGTCCTGCGGATCCTCCCCGGCGATCCGCTGGTGGCGATCCTCGGCGTGGAAGGGCACGCCCGCATGTCCGCCGACGATCGGGTGCGCATCATGGCCGACCTGGGGCTCAGCGACCCCCTCCCCGTCCAATACGGCCACTGGCTCGCCGACATCGGCGCCGGCCGGCTCGGCAAGTCCTTCTTCCGGGGCGACACCGTGGCCGAGCTCATCGCCCACCGCGGGCCGATCAGCGCGGAGATCGGCGTGCTCGCACTCATCGTCTCCTGGCTGGTGGGCCTGCCCGTCGGCATCCTCAGCGCGTTCAAGCCGAATAGCGTTCCCGACGGCTTGGCGCGGGCGATGTCCGTCCTCTTCATCGCGATCCCCGGCTTCTGGCTCGGCATGCTGATCGTGCTCGCGCTCCTCTTCTGGTTCGGCTACAAGGCCCCCATCGTGATCGTTCACCTGTGGGACGACCCCTGGCAGAACTTCCAGATCGTGATCGGGCCCGCGATGGTGCTGGGGCTCGCCCAGGGCGCCTACATCGCGCGGATGTCGCGCTCGTGCCTGCTGGAAGTCATCAGCGAGGACTTCGTGCGGACGGCGCGGGCCAAGGGCCTTCGCGAGGGGCTGGTCGTCCTCCGCCACGCCCTGCCCAACGCGCTGCTGCCCGTCATCACCATCTCCGGCGTGCTGCTGGGCTTCGTGCTGGGCGGCTCGGTGGCGGTGGAGCAGGCCTTCGGGGTGCCGGGCCTTGGGCGAGCGCTCGTCACCGCGGTGATCGAGCGCGACATCATCGTGGTGCAGAACCTCGTCCTCCTCTACGCGGTGATCTTCGTCGGCGTCAATGTGCTCGTCGATCTGAGCTACGCGTGGCTCGACCCGCGGATCCGGTACGGCTGATGCGGACCCTGCTCCGCGAGCTCGGCCGCTTCACCCGCCGCAACACCCTGGCCGCGATCGGTGGCACCGTCGGGTTGCTGATCATCTTCGTCGCCATCGCCGCGCCGCTGCTCGCCCCCCGGGATCCCCTCAAGGCGGACTTCCGGCGCATGAACAAGCCGCCGGACGCCCAGAGCCTGCTGGGGACCGACCAGGTGGGCCGCGACACCTTGAGCCGGGTCATCTACGGCGCGCGCACCTCGCTGTTCGTGGCATTCTCCGCGGTCATCCTGGGCACGACGGTGGGCTCGCTCTGGGGCGTCGCGTGCGGCTACCTACGCGGGCGCTTCGACCTCGTGAGCCAGCGCATCATGGAGATCCTCCAATCATTCCCGGACCTCATCCTCGCCATGGCGATTTCCATGGCCATCGGCACCGGGCTCCAGGCGGTGATCTTCGCCATCGCGATCACCCGCATCCCCTTCGCGGGCCGCGTCATCCGCTCGGTGGCGCTGTCGGTGCGCGAGATGCCTTTCGTGGAGGCGGGCCGCGCCAACGGCGCCTCCGCGCTGCGGGTCATGGGCGTCCACGTGCTGCCCCAGTGCGTGGCTCCATACCTCGTGCTCGCCACGACCCATCTCGGCGTCGCCATCGTCATCGAGGCCGCGCTGGGCTTCCTGGGGGTGGGGGTGCCACCGCCGACGCCCACCTGGGGCAATATGCTGGCCGACTCCATCACTGCGCTGGTGCCGCCCTGGTGGCTGGCCTTCTTCCCGGGACTGGCGATCACCGTCACCGTGCTCGCCTTCAATCTCCTCGGTGACGGTATTCGCGACACCCTCGACCCGCGCCTGTCGCCCGGCTTCCTCCGTCTGGTCACCGGCGCGGGACGGAGCGCCCCCGCGGCCGCGCCAACCGCTCCCGGAACGCTGACGATTCCCGCGGGGAAGTCCTAGAGCCTCTAGGCGGAGGTAGCGGCCGCCGCCCGCGCGAACTCCTCCAGCGAGAGCGTCTCCGCGCGCCGGCCCGGATCGATCCCGGCGGCGCCCAGCAGCGCGCGGGCGCGCTCGACGGGGAGGCCGAGGCCAGCGGCGAGCGCATTGGCCAGGTTCTTCCGCCGCTGCGAGAAGGCGGCACGGACGACGGCGCGAAAGCGCCGCGGATCCGCGATGGGCACCGGCGGCCGCGCCCGCGCTCGCAGGTGCAGCACCGCCGAGTCCACCAGCGGCGGCGGGCGGAAGGCCCCCGGCGGCACCGTGAAGGCCAGACGCACGTCGGTGGCGCATTGGGTCAGCACGGAGAGGCTGCCGTAGGTCCGATCGCCGGGCGGAGCGGCCACGCGCTCGGCGACCTCTTTCTGCAGCATGAGGGCCATCTCGGTGGGCGTCGTCGCGGCCAGCGCGGGGGCGGCCTCGGCAAGGGCCATCAGGATGGGTTTCCCCACACTGTAGGGCAGGTTGCCCACGATGAGGACGCGCCCGGCCCCGGGTGGACGGAGCGCCGGCAGCGACGTCCAGTCGAAGGCGAGGGCGTCGGCGCGGCGGATGTCCACGCTCGGCGACGGGGTGAGGCGCGCCGCGAGCCGCGCGGCCAGCACGGCATCGACCTCCAGGGCGACGAGGCGGCCCGCGACGGCGGCGAGCCGGCCGGTGAGCGCACCTTCCCCGGGGCCGATCTCCACGACGAGGTCCGCCGCGGTGGGCCGCACCAGGCCCACGATGCGGTCAACCACGTGCTCGTCGCGGAGAAAGTGCTGGCCGAGCGCCCGGCGCTTGCCCCCCGTGGGGCGGCCCGGCCC
>JBKPDT010000109.1:0-6788 GCA_046728035.1 Candidatus Methylomirabilota bacterium
CTCGCGGCTCAAGGCCTTCGTCACCGTGATGGAGGGCTGCGAGAAGCACTGCACGTTCTGCGTCGTGCCCACCACGCGCGGGCGCGAGCGGAGCCATCCGCCGGAGGCCATCGTGGCCGAGGTGACGGGCCTCGCCGCGCAGGGCTGTCGCGAGGTGACGCTCCTCGGCCAGACCGTCAACGCGTACGGGCGCGACCTCGATCCCCCCACCGACCTCGCCGCCCTGTTGGAGCGGGTGGACGCGATCGACGCCATCGAACGCATCCGGTTCACCACCTCGAATCCCTACAACCTCACGCGCCGGCTCATCCGCGCCATCCGGGACGTGCCGAAGGTGATGGAGTACCTGCATCTCCCCCTGCAGTCCGGCTCAGACCGGATCCTCGAGCGGATGAACCGCGGGTATACGCGGGCGCGTTACCTCGAGCTCATCGCGGAGCTGAAGGAAACCGTTCCCGACATCGCACTGTCCACTGACCTCATCGTGGGCTTCCCCGGCGAGACGGAGGCGGATTTCGAGCGGACGGTCGAGGCGGTGGAGGCGGTCGGCTACGATAACGTGTTCGCCTTCCGGTACTCGCGGCGCCCGGGTACGCCCGCCGCGACGATGCCGGACCAGGTGCCGGACGCGGTGAAGGCCGAGCGTAACACGCGTATCCTTGAAGTCGCCGCCCGCGTGGGGGCCGAGCGGAGCCGGCGCCTGGTGGGGCGCGTGATGGACGTCCTCGTGGACGGTGCCTCACGGAAGGACGCCGGCCAGGCGAGCGGTCGCACGCGCTGCAACCGCGTGGTGAACTTCGATCCCGCCGGCCGCGACCGCACCGGCGAGATCGTCCATGTCCGCATCACCGAGGCGCTGCCCCACAGCCTCCGCGGCGAGCTCGCGGGGCGCGGGGCGGCGCGCCTCGCGCCGGTCGGATCGCCCGCATAGGAGGGACGCGCGCCATGTGGCTCGAGATGAAGGTGAAGGGATTGACGCTCGACCCGCTTTCCAAGCTGCCGATCCTCATCCTGCGTGACGAGGAGGACAAGCGCACGCTGCCCATCTGGGTGGGCCTCGCCGAGGCCAACGCCATCGCCCACGAGCTCGAGAAGATCCCCACCGCGCGGCCCATGACCCACGACCTCATGAAGAGCATCCTCGAGGCGTTGCGGACCCGGGTGCTCAAGGTCGTCGTCAACGACCTCCGCGACAATACCTTCTTCGCCGTCCTGCACCTCCAGCTGGGCGCCGCCGAGATCACCGTGGACGCGCGCCCGTCCGACGCCATCGCGCTCGCCCTTCGCGTGGGCGCGCCCATCTTCGTGGATGAGGCGGTCGTGACCAAGGCCCAGATGTCCGAGGGGGCCAAGGAACCGGAGGCCGGCGCGGGCCGACCGGAAGACCCCGACAAGGTGAAGGAGTGGCTGGAGTCCATCAAGCCGGGCGACTTCATGGAGCGCGGCAAGGATCCCGGCTCGCCGGCCGAGTAGTGGATGCGGGTCGCGCTCTTCACGAACAACTATTTGCCGTTCCGCGGCGGGGTCACGACCGCGGTGGAGACGCTTCGCGCCGGGCTCGTCGCGGGCGGGCATCCGGCCTGGATCTTCGCTCCCGCCGCGCGCGGCGCCGCTGCTGATCCGCCCTTCGTCTTCCGCTACCCCTCGATCCCCGCGCCGACCTATCCGGGCTTCGGGGTGCCCGTGCCTGGCTCCCCCCGCCTCGCCCGCGTGGCCCGCGACCTCCGGCCCGACGTCATTCACGTCCAGCATCCGTTCCTGCTCGGGGGGACCGGTCGCCGGCTCGCCCGACGGCTCGGCGTGCCGCTCGTGTTTACCTACCACACGCGGTACGAGAAGTACGCCCACTACGTCCCGCTTCCCGAGCGGCTCGTCGCGGCCCTCGCCGTTCGGCTGGCCTGCCGCTTCGCCGGTCGTGCGGATCTCGTCGTCGCCCCCTCCGCCTCCATCGCCGACACCCTGCGCGCGCGCGGCGTGCGCACTACGATCGCGGTGGTGCCGACGGGCGTGCCGCTCGACCAGTTCCGGCCGGGCGACCGCGCGGCGGCGCGGGAGGCGCTGGGGCTGGCTCCGGCCCGGCTCGTCTGTCTCTACGTGGGGCGCCTCGACCGAGAAAAGAGCGTGGAGCGCGTGATCGAGGCGTTCACCCTGGTGGCGAGCGCGCTGCCGGAGGTTGAGCTGCTCCTCGTGGGGCAGGGGAGCCATGCCGAGGCGCTGCGCCGCTGCGCCGCCGCGAGCCCGGCGGGTGACCGGATCCGCTTCGTCGGGAGTCACGCCCGCGAGGACTTGCCGCCCTTCTACCGGGCGGCCGATCTCTTTCTCTTCGCGTCGGAGACGGAAACCCAGGGGCTCGTCCTCGCCGAGGCGCATGCCTGCGGACTCGCCGCCGTCGCGGTCCGCGCCTCCGGCGTGGAGGAGGTCGTGGTGGATGGCGAGACCGGGCTCCTCACCAAGCCGGCGGCCCAGGATCTGGCCGATGCCGCGATCGGGCTCCTGCTCGATCCCGCGCGGCGCACCGCCATGGGCGCGGCGGGACGGGTCGTCGCGCAGCGGCACTTCTCCGCGGCCGGGCAGGTCGAGGCGATGGTGGACCGCTACGCGGCGCTGATGCGATGAGCGAGGCCGGCCGCGACCTGCGGCTGGTCTTTCAGCCGGACTGGGATCCGGGTCCGGCCGATCCGGGCCGGGGCGGACTCCTCGCGCGCGATGCCAAGGTCCGCACGCTCCTCAAGGTGCTCGTGTCTTATCCGGAGGTGCGCTATGTCCTGCCCGACCGCATCTGCCTGGACCAGACCTCGGACCCGCGGCTCCTCGAGACCATCACGCGCTTCCTCGAGCGTCAGTCGTGGCTGCTCAGATCGGTGACTGTCCGATGATCTGGAATCTCGAGGCGGAGACGATGGCGCCGGAGGCCCGGCGCGCGCTCCAGCTCGGTCGGCTGCGCGAAGCCCTCGGCTGGGCGGCTGCCCGCGTGCCGTTCTATCGCGATGCGCTGGCCGCGGCCGGCCTCACTCCCTCGGGGCTCCACGGTCTGGACGACCTCGCCGCGCTCGCGTTCACCCGCAAGGACCACCTGCGGGAGCACTATCCCTGGGGCCTGTTCGCGGTGCCGCGCGCCCTCCTCGCCCGGATCCACGCCTCCTCGGGCACCAAGGGCAAGCCCACCGTGGTGGGCTACACGCGACGCGACCTCGATGTCTGGCGGGAGGTCATGGCGCGCTCCCTCGCCGCCGCGGGGGCCGAGCCGGGCCACCTCCTCCAGATCGCGTACGGTTACGGCCTCTTCACCGGCGGGCTCGGATTCCACGACGGAGCCGAGCACATGGGCCTCACCGTGGTGCCCGTCTCCTCGGGAAACACGCTGCGCCAGATCCTGCTCCTCCAGGACTTCCGGCCCCAAGGGCTCGCCTGCACGCCGTCCTTCGCGCTCCACATCGGCGAGACCATGCGCGACGCCGGCCAGGATCCGCGCGCGCTCGGGGTCCAGTATGGCCTCTTCGGCGCCGAGCCCTGGACGGAGGCGATGCGCGGCCAGCTGGAGGCCCTCTGGGGTTGTGCCGCGCTGGACTTCTACGGGCTGTCCGAGCTGATCGGTCCCGGGGTCGCCGTCGAGTGCGTGGAAGCGCGGGAGGGGCTACACATCAATGAGGATCACTTCCTGCCGGAGATCGTGGATCCGGGGACGGGCGCCCCTCTCAGCCCCGGCAAGGACGGCGAGCTCGTCCTGACCGCGCTCACCAAGGAAGCGCTGCCCATGCTCCGCTACCGGACGGGCGACCTCACCAGCCTGAACCCCGAGCCCTGCCGCTGCGGCCGCACCACCGTTCGCATGGCGCGGATCAAGGGGCGGAGCGATGACATGCTGGTGATCCGAGGGGTGAACGTGTATCCCTCCCAGGTGGAGGCCGCGCTGCTCACCATCGCGGAGCTCGCGCCGCACTATCTGCTCGTGGTGGACCGGACCCAGGCCTTCCCCAGCCTCGCCGTCCACGTGGAGCCGGCGGAGGCCACCGTGCGCGCCTGGGGCGGCTTCGAGGGGGCGCGCGCCGAGGTGGCGACGCTCGCCGGCCGGGTGGGCGAACGCCTGCGCGGCCATCTGGGCCTCAATCCCGAGATCAGCATCGTCCCGCCCAAGACCATTCCCCGGAGCGAAGGGAAGGCGGTCCGGGTAGTGGAAAGGAGATGACCATGGACATCAAGGAAGAGCGGCTGCTCGCGCGCATCGGCGCGGGGGAGCGGATCGAGTCGCCCGAGGAGATGACGGACGAGTACCGGAAGAGCCTCATCCATCTCATGACCATGCAGGCCGATTCCGAGCTGGCGGGGGCCTTCGGGTACGTTCCGTGGATCATGAAGGCCCCCACCATCGAGGAGAAACACGTGGTCGCGCAGATCGTGAAGGACGAGGTACGCCACGCCCACGTCATGTATGGCCTCCTCGAGGACCTGGGCGTGGACGTGCCCGCGCACGTCGCCCGGCACGACTTCACCCTCCGACTCGACGACAGCGCCGCTGACATCGGCACCGCGCGGGTTGCCGCCGACCAGCGGGTGAACATCTTCTACTATCCGATCGACCGCTGGTCCGACTTCATCTTCTTCAACTTCTGCATGGACCGCGGCGCCGGGCATCAGCTGGAGGACGTGCGCCACTGCTCGTATGGCCCCTGGGTGCGCGCCATCGAGGGCATCTTCAAGGAGGAGAAGATGCACATCCGCCACGGCGAGCTCTGGGTGCAGCGCCTCACCGCGACCGACGAATCGCGCGCGGAGGCCCAGCAGGCGCTGGACCGGTGGTTCGTGCGAACCATGAATATCTTCGGCCGACCCGGGTCGCCCAAGAACCGGCTCTACCAGAAGTACCGCCTCAAGGTCCGCGACAACGATGAGGTGCGCCGCGCCTTCGCCGCCGAGGTCGCGACGCTGGCGGGCGCGGTCGGCCTCACCGTGCCGGAGTGGAAGCCGGCGTGGGATCGTCTGCCCGAAGAAGCGCAGATCCCGGGGTAGCAGGAGCGATAGGCTTCGCCATGCTTCGTTCTCGGTCGCCGCAGCCGCTCAGCGTACGAGCCAGTACGCCTCGCGGCCGCGGCTCCCTCGTGCCTCGCCTGGCTCGCCTCTCGCTCCTGCTAATCGTGCTTCCCATGTTCGCCCTCGTGTCCCCGGCGGGGGGGCAGACGGGGCGGCAGGTGAAGGTGGTGGTGGAGACCCGCCAGCAGGGGACGCAGAGCCGGCAGGGCGTGCAAGGAAGCGGCGGAGTCATCGTGCAGGGCGGCACCGCGCGGCCGCGCGGCGGACTCGCCGTCGAGGACACCACGACCAAGACCACGCGCCGCTCGGGCGTCTTCGTCCTGGTGATGGACGGCGGAGCGGGGAGCATGCTCGTGGCTCAGGAGGTCCCCTACACACAAATGGCGTATTACTACGACTATGCGGTCGGGAAACGGTATGTCGCGCAGGGCACAGCCTGGCAGCGGGTCGGAACCAGCCTCGTGGTGCGCCCCAGCATTCTGCCCAACAACCAGATCCGCCTGCGGCTCATCCCCTCGCTGAGCTACTTCACCCCCGGCGGTGGGGGGACGATCGAGCTCGTGGAGGCCGCCACCGATCTCATCGTGTCGAACGGCCAGCGCGTGTCGCTGGGGGGCGCCACGGCCAATCTCCACTCGGTCACCCGGCAGATCCTGGGCGTGCGCGAGGAGCAATCCGCGTCGGAGACCGGCATCACCCTTGTGGCCACGGTCCAGTAGCGGCGTGTCCGGCTTCCAGCCACGCCGTGTGCCCGCGGCCCTCCGGGCGCAGGTCGAGGCCGAGCCCTGGGCTCGCGCGCTCGGCGTTGAGTATCTCGAGCTGGCGCCAGGCGGCTGCCGCGTGGCCCTGACGCTCCAGCCGCACATGGTCAACCATCAGGGCAACCCGCATGGCGGCGTGATCTTCTCGCTGGCGGACATTGCCTTCGGGGCGGCCTGCAACAGCCACGGGGTCTCGGCGGTGGCCCTCACCATGACCGTGAGCTTTCTGGCGCCGGCGCCGCCCGGCGCGCGATTGATCGCCGAGGCTCGCGAGCGGCGCCAGGGCCGCCGGGCGGGGTTTTACGACGTCACGGTGCGCACCGAAAGCGGCGAGGTCGTCGCGGCGCTGACCAGCGTGGCGCATCGCCCGGGCCCTCGGGGAGAGTCTGAAGGGAAGTAGCGAGGTCGGGCCGCCGGGCCGGCGCCGGCGTCTTGTTGACATAATACCTCTTATCGGACTTCACGGCCAAACGAGGATCCCGCCCGTGGCGCTGCGGTGCGGCCCGCTAGGGCTTCGCGGGTGCGCTCTGGAGCGAGGCGATGCGCGTGCGGACGTCGTCCGCGCGGCGGCTTTCCGGGATGTCCTTGAGGAGGCGCCGGTAGGTCTCGAGCGCCGCTTCCCGGCGACCGCCAAACTCCTGGACTCGGGCCAGATCGAGCAGGATGGCTTCGTAGAGGAAATCCTTGGGACCAAGGCCGGCCAGAGCCGCTTCGTAGGCCGTCTGGGCCTTGGCGTAGTCCTTCTCGGCCTCCCACGTATAGCCGATGCCGACGCCGGCGAGCGTCCGCACCGTGCCCGTGGCGCCCTGGGCCAGCGCGACCTGATAGGCGCCCCGCGCGGCCGCGTACTCGCCGCCCGCGTAGCGGAGATTGCCGAGCCGGTAGGCGGCCTGCGGGAGGCCCGCGTAGCGCGGGTGCTCGGCGATGACCGCCTCGAGCGCCTGGCTGGCGGCCGCGCGCGCCGCCGGGCTGGCGCCGGGCCCCTGCGCGGTCTGCGCG
>JBKPDT010000110.1:0-7015 GCA_046728035.1 Candidatus Methylomirabilota bacterium
TCGATCGTGCGCTCGCCCTTCGATCGCGTGAACACCGGCGACAACACCCCCGGCGTCATTCACACCGACCTGGTGCCGGGCAGCGCCCTGCGGATCCAGATCATGGCCAAGGGCGGCGGCTGCGAGAACCGCTCGAAGTACAAAATGCTCACCCCCGCGGAGGGGGTGGAGGGCGCGAAGGCCTGGGTGCTCGAGTGCATCAAGACGGCGGGGCCCGACGCCTGCCCGCCGCTGATTGCCGGCGTCGGGCTCGGCGGCACCTTCGAGAAGGCCGCCCTGCTCTCGAAGAAGGCGCTCTTCCGCGAGCTGGGCTCGCCCAACCCGGATCCCGCCGCCGACGCCCTCGAGCAGGAGCTGCTCGAGCGCGCGAACCGACTCGGCATCGGGCCGCAGGGCTACGGCGGCGACACCACCGCGCTGGGCATCCACATCCTGACCTATCCCTGTCACATCACGAGCCTGCCGGTGGCGGTGACGATAGAGTGCCACGCCCACCGGCACAAGGAGGCGGTGCTGTGATCCGGACGGCGGCGGACGGGATCAAGGAGGTGTCGCCGCCGCTCAGCGACGCCGACGTGGAGTCGCTCGCCGCCGGCGACCGCGTGCGCATCACCGGCACGCTCTACACCGCGCGCGACGCCGCCCACGCCCGGCTCCGGCCGCTGGTGGAGGCGGGGCGTCCGCTGCCCATCGACGTGGAAGGCCAGATCATCTACTACACCGGCCCCTCGCCGGCCCGGCCGGGCGACGTCGTCGGCTCCGTGGGCCCCACCACGGGCGGCCGCATGGACCCCTTCACCCCGGGCCTCCTCGCGCGGGGCCTCAAGGGCACCATCGGCAAGGGCGCGCGGTCGCAGCCGGTCAAGGACGCCCTCGCCCGGCACAAGGCCGTGTACTTCGGCGCGATCGGCGGCGCCGGCGCGGTGCTGTCCCGCTTCGTCAAGACGCTCGAGGTCGTCGCCTACGAAGATCTCGGCACGGAGGCGATCCGCCGGCTCGAGGTCGAGGGCTTTCCCGCCATCGTGATCAACGACTGCCGGGGCGGTGACCTGTATCAAGACGGCATGAAGCAGTACGCGCGGGACTAGGGGGAGCCCGAAGGATGTCAGAGCGGCCGCTGTGGAACCAGCGCGGGGAAGTGATTCCCGCCGCCACGCTCCGGACCGATCCATGGTGGCTCCTGCCCGCCGCCGTGGTCGTCGTCCTCGGGAGCTTCATCGTCTACTCCACCTGGGCGGCGTTCCAGAACGCGCACTACTTCGTGCCGCCTTACCTCTCGCCCTTCTACTCGCCCTGCATCACGAGGTCGTGCCTGCATCCGACCTTCGGCATCTCGCTGCCCGACGTCAGCGTGCCCATCATCGGGCTGGTCTCGCCCGCCTTCCTCATCCTCTGGGGACCCGGACTCTTCCGTCTCACGTGCTACTACTACCGGAAGGCCTACTACCGCTCCTTCTGGCTGGCTCCCCCCGCCTGCGCGGTGCCCGACGCCCACAAGACGTATGGCGGCGAGACGCGCTTCCCGCTCGTGCTCCAGACGCTGCACCGGTATGCCTGGTACGTGGCGGTGATCTTCATCGTCCTCCTCACCTGGGACGCCATCCTCGCCTTCCGCTTCCGGGACGGCTTCGGGATCGGGGTGGGCACGCTCGTGATGTGGATCAACGTGATCTTCCTGGCCGGCTATACCTTCTCCTGCCACTCGTGCCGGCACGTCTGCGGAGGGCACGTCAACATGTTCTCCAAGGCGCCGACGCGCTACCGGCTCTGGCGGCTCGTGACCTGGCTCAACGAGCGGCACCCGCTCTTCGCGTGGCTGTCGCTCTTCAGCGTCGGGCTCACCGACCTTTACATCCGGCTCGTGTCGATGGGGGTCATTCGCGACGTGAGGATCCTGTGATGCAGATCGACAAGACGTTCGAGTACGACGTTCTCGTGATCGGGGCGGGCGGGGCGGGGCTGCGCGCGGCCATCGAGGCTCACGGACAGGGCGTCAAGACCGCCATCATCTGCAAGTCGCTCCTCGGCAAGGCCCACACCGTGATGGCCGAGGGCGGGATGGCGGCGGCCATGGGGAACGTCTGGAAGGAGGACAACTGGCAGGTCCACTTCCGGGACACCATGCGCGGCGGCAAGCTCCTCAACAACTGGCGCATGGCGGAGCTGCACGCCAAGGAGTCGCCCGAGCGCGTGCTCGAGCTGGAAGAGTGGGGGGCCCTGTTCGACCGCACCAAGGACGGCCTCATCTCGCAACGCGACTTCGGCGGTCACCGCTACGCGCGGCTCGCCCATGTCGGCGATCGCACCGGGCTCGAGCTGATCCGCACCCTCCAACAGCGCGCGGTGGCCCTGGGCATCGACGTGCACATGGAGGTGAACGTCCAGCGCCTGGTCAAGGACGGTGACCGCGTCTGCGGCGCGGTCGGCTACTTCCGCGCCACCGGCGAGCTCGTCGCCTTCAAGTGCAAGGCGATCATCCTCGGCACCGGCGGGGTGGGCAAGGCCTGGAAGTTCACGTCGAACTCCTGGGAGTGCACCGGCGACGGCATCAGCCTCGCGCTCGACGCGGGAGCCGAGCTGATCGACATGGAGTGCATCCAGTTCCACCCCACCGGCATGGTGTGGCCGCCCTCGGTGCGCGGGATCCTGGTGACCGAAGGCGTGCGCGGTGACGGCGGCACGCTGAAGAACTCGGAAGGGACGCGGTTCATGTTCAACTACATCCCCGAGTTCTTCAAGAGCGAGACCGCCGACAATGAGCGAGAGGCGGACGCGTGGTATGCCGACAAGAAGAACAACCGGCGGACGCCCGACCTGCTGCCGCGCGACGAGGTGGCGCGCGCCATCAACTCGGAGGTCAAGGCGGGGCGAGGCAGCCCTCACGGCGGCGTCCTCCTCGACATCGCCTCTCGGCGGCCCGCCGACTACATCCGAAAGCGGCTGCCGTCCATGTATCACCAGTTCAAGGAGCTGGCGGGCGTGGACATCACCAGGGAGGCGATGGAGGTCGGGCCCACCTGCCACTACATCATGGGCGGCGTGCGTGTGGACGCCGACACCGCGGCCACCCGGGTGCTCGGGCTCTACGCGGCCGGCGAGGTGGCGGGAGGGCTGCACGGGGCCAACCGACTCGGCGGCAACTCGCTCTCCGATCTGGTGGTCTTCGGTCGGCGGGCCGGCGTCGCCGCCGCCGAGTACGTGCGGTCGCTCAAGGCCGCGACGGCCCTCGACGCCGGTCAGGTCGACGCGGCGGGGCGCTCGCTGCTGTCGCCCTTCGACAGCAAGGGCAACGAGAACCCCTACGCCATCCACGCCGATCTTCAGGAGTGCATGCAGATGCTCGTCGGCATCATCCGGACGGAGGGCGAGCTGCGGAAGGCCCTCGAGGAGATCTCGGTGCTCCGGCAGCGTCTCGCGCGCGTCAAGGTCGAGGGCGGCCGCGCCTTCAATCCCGCCTGGCACCTCGCGCTGGACCTGCACTCGATGCTCTCCGTCTCGGAGGCGGTGACGCTGGGGGCGCTGGAGCGGAAGGAGAGCCGGGGCGGCCATACCCGGGACGATTACCCGTTCGCCGACGACCGCTTCGGCACGGTGAACGTGGTGATCAGGCGCAGGGACGGCATCCTGGGCGTGTCGCTGGAGCCGATCCCGCCGATGCCCCCGGAGCTCAAGGCGCTGCTCGGGGAGAAGAAGTGATGGCCACCACCACCGTCACCATGCGAGTGTGGCGCGGGGATGCCAAGGGCGGCGCCCTTCGGGAGTACCAGGTGCCCGTGCAGGAAGGCATGGTGGTGCTGGACGTGATCCACACGCTCCAGGCCACCCAGGCCGGCGACCTCGCCTGCCGGTGGAACTGCAAGGCGGGCAAGTGCGGCTCGTGCAGCGCCGAGATCAACGGCAAGCCGCGCCTCTTGTGCATGACGCGAATGGACATCTTCGAGCCCGGCGAGACGGTCACGGTGACGCCGATCAAGACCTTCCCGGTGATCCGGGACCTCGCCACCGACGTCTCCTTCAACTACGAGAGGGCCAGGGAGATCCCCGCCTTCAAGCCGGGGCCCAAGGAGCCGGACGGGAGGCGGCGCATGTGGCAGGAGGACGTCGAGCGGAGCCAGGAGTTCCGGAAGTGCATCGAGTGCTTCCTCTGCCAGGACGTCTGCCACGTCATCCGGGATCACCCCGAGAACAAGTCGGCGTTCGCGGGGCCGCGCTTTCTCATGCGCATCGCGGAGCTCGAGATGCATCCTCTCGACGTCAACGACCGCATCGAGCTGGCGCAGGCCAAGGCGGGGCTCGGGTTCTGCAACATCACCAAGTGCTGCACCGAGGTCTGCCCCGAGCACATCCACATCACCGACAACGCCCTGATCCCGCTGAAGGAGCGCGTGGTCACGGACTTCTACGACCCCATCGTCTGGCTCTCCCGGAAGCTGAAGGGAAAGAAGTGACACGAGTGTCCACCGGGAACCTCGCGGAGCAGTCGGCATGAAGATCCACGAGTATCAGGGCAAGGCGATCCTGAAGGAGTTCGGCGTGCCCGTGCCGGATGGCGGCGTGGCCGAGACACCCGCGCAGGCACGGGCCATCGCCGAGCGGCTGGCCGGCCCGGTGGTGGTCAAGGCGCAGGTCCACGCGGGCGGGCGGGGCAAGGCGGGTGGCGTCAAGCTCGCCGGCGATCCCGCCGAGGCGGAGGCGGCGGCGCGGCAGATCCTCGGCATGATGCTCAAGACGCCGCAGACGCCGCCCGAGGGCATCAAGGTCCTCAAGGTGCTCGTGGAGGCGGCGTCTCCCATCGCCACCGAGCTCTATCTCTCCATCACGCTGGACCGCGCGCGCAGTGCGCACGTGGTGATGGCCTCGCCGGCGGGCGGCATGGAGATCGAGGAGGTCGCGGTCGCCCATCCCGAGAAGATCCTCCGCGAGTGGGCCGATCCCGCCCTGGGCCTCCTGGCCTTCCAGGCGCGCCATCTCGCCTACGGGCTCAGGCTCACCGGCGACCAGTTCAAGGCGGGGGTGGGGCTCATCCTGGGCCTGTTCCGCGCCTATCTCGCCAAGGACTGCTCGCTCGCGGAGATCAACCCGCTGGTCGTCACCCGCGACGGCCGCGTGCTCGCGCTCGACGCCAAGCTCAACTTCGACGATAACGCCCTCTTCCGCCGTCCCGAGATCGTGGCCTTGCGTGACCTCAACGAGGAGGACCCCCTGGACGTGGAGGCCTCCAAGTACGGGCTCAACTACATCAAGCTCGACGGCCAGGTGGGCTGCATGGTGAACGGCGCCGGGCTGGCCATGGCCACCATGGACATCGTGAAGCTGGCGGGTGGGGCGCCGGCGAATTTCCTCGACGTGGGCGGCGGGGCCTCGCCGCAGCAGATCGAAGCCGCCTTCAAGATCCTCTCGTCCGACCCGTCCGTGAAGTCGGTATTCATCAACGTCTTCGGCGGCATTCTCCGCTGCGACCGGCTGGCGGAGGGACTGATCAGCGCGGTGAAGAAGCTCGGGCTCAAGATCCCGGTGGTCGTCCGGATGGAAGGCACCAACGTGGAGATCGCGAAGAAGATGCTCGCGGAGTCCGGGCTCAACTTCACCAGCGCCGACGACATGGGATCGGGCGCCGAGAAGGCCGTCGCGCTGGCCAGGGCGGCCCGGTCAGCATGAGCATCCTCGTCGACAAGAGCACCCGCGTCTTCGTGCAAGGCATCACCGGCAAGGAGGGCGCCTTCCACGCGGCGCGGTGCAAGGAGTACGGCACCCAGGTGGTGGGCGGGGTCACGCCCGGCAAGGGCGGCACCACCCACGAGGGATTCCCCGTCTGGAACACCGTGGCCGAGTGCGTGAGCGCCACCGGCGCCGACTGCGCCCTCATCTTCGTGCCGCCCGCCGGAGCCGCCGACGCCATCATGGAATCGGCCGCCGCCGGCGTGCCCCTCGTCGTCTGCATCACCGAGGGCATTCCCGTCGCCGACATGGTGCGCGCCAAGGCCTACCTCAGCGGCACGAGCAGCCGTCTGATCGGCCCCAACTGTCCCGGCCTCATCACGCCCGGCCAGGCCAAGATCGGCATCATGCCCGGCCACATCCACAAGGTCGGCGGGACCGGCGTGGTCTCCCGCAGCGGCACGCTCACCTACGAGGTCGTGCACCAGCTCACCCAGCGGGGGATCGGCCAGTCCTCCTGCGTGGGCATCGGCGGCGATCCCGTCAACGGCACCAACTTCATCGACGTCCTCCGCCTCTTCCAGGACGATCCCCAGACCGAGGCGATCATGATGATCGGCGAGATCGGGGGCACCGCGGAGGAGGAGGCGGCCGCCTTCGTCAGGCAGCACGTGACCAAGCCGGTGGTGGGCTTCATCTGCGGCCAGACGGCGCCGCCCGGCCGGCGGATGGGCCACGCCGGGGCCATCATCGCGGGCGGCAAGGGCACCGCCGCCGAGAAGATGAGGGCGATGGAGGCGGCCGGCATCACCACCGTCAAGAGTCCCGCCGACATGGGAGCCACCGTCGCCCGCGTCCTCGGCACGAAATAGGGGAGCCATGGCCATCGAGCGCACCCTCACCATCATCAAGCCCGACGCCGTCGCCAAGGGCGTGACCGGGCAGATCCTCACTCGTTTCGAAGGGGCGGGCCTCAAGCTCGTCGCCGCCAAGCTCGTCCGCCTCAGCCCCGAGCAGGCGGCGGGCTTCTACACCGTCCACAAGGCGCGCCCGTTCTTCGCGAGCCTGTGCGCCTTCATGACCCAGGGGCCGGTCATGCCGATGGTGCTCGAGGGCGACAACGCCATCGCCCGCCTCCGGGACCTCATGGGCGCCACCGATCCCGCGAAGGCGGCGCCAGGGACGATTCGCCGAGATTTTGCGTCCTCCATCGAGGCCAATGCCGTGCACGGCTCCGACTCCCCGGAATCGGCCGCCTTCGAGATCCCCTTCTTCTTCGGCGCGCTCGAGATCTTCTCCAGGTAGGGAGTGCACTTCCCGGCGTCGCTCGGGCGGAGGCAGCGCCTGCTCGCTGGGG
>JBKPDT010000111.1:0-14346 GCA_046728035.1 Candidatus Methylomirabilota bacterium
GGCGAGCTTGCCGAGGCTCGCCTCGGCCTGCTCGGCGGCGTCGCGCGCGGCCCGCTCGGAGAGCTGCTGGGCCCGCTCCATCTCCCCACGCGCCATGAAAACCCGCTCCTGGGCGACGTGGGCCCGATACGCGGCGAAGGCAGCCACGGCTTGCTGGTGCCACTTGATCTCACCGGGGGTGGCGAGCAGCGTCCCCAGCCGGTCCAGCTCGCTGGCGGCGCGCGTGGCGCGCTCGTTCCAGAGGTCGGCATAAGCACGGTCGCGGAGGACGAGGTGCTTGGCCTCCAGGCGCACGAGCCGACGGAACGCCTCGGGCAGCGCGCTCGCCGTCTCGATGGCGGGCACCGCGCGCGTGGCGATGTCGCGGTTGACCTCGACGAGCCGGCTCACCGCGACGATGCTCCATGCCGCGACGCCTCCCAAGAGGAGGATCGCAAACGCGGAGACCAGGAAGATCTTAGGCGCCAGACGCATTGGTTCACCCTTTACGGAAGCATGCAAATGAGCAAGAGACGTTCCAACGAACTCGGACAATGGATCCGGTCAGTTGCTAATGTTCCCCTCCATTCTCAACGCCGCAAAACGTCCAGGCGCCGCCACTCCGTGACGAGCGGTCGGCACCTGGTATCGAGAACGGGCCGCGCCGGGTTGCCGGCGAAGCCCGGTTAGACTCAGTGGGCGAATGCCAGGAAGGCCGAGTGCGTCCAGAACAGCACCGCGCCCAGCGCCATCGCCGTCCAGCAGAGCTTGCAGATATTGACCTTCGCCATGGTCCCCTCCTTGGTCGCTGCGTTTGGATGCTGCATGACCGACGAAGAGAGCAAGGGGGGTGCCAGGCGGTCGGGCCGCCACAACATCGTGAGAGTGTGGGGGAAAACGACGCTGCGGGAAAAAATGCCCTCGGGAGATGGCCCTCAGGCTTGTTGCTCGTCCCCGCGGGAGCGGGGCCGCTCAGAAGACGTCGTCGCGCTCGCCGAACTCGAACTGGAACGTGGATTCGTCGAGCTCGCCCGGCGAGACGATACCCTTGGCGGCGAGCAGCCGCTCGAAGGTCGCGAGCCAGAGCTCGTAATACTCGAACGGGCCCGCGTCGGCCTCGGCCACGGCGATCTCGGCGATGAGAGCCTGCCGGAACTCCTCCCACGAGAATGCGCCCTGCTCGGACAGCGCGACCGCCATGCCGAAGGCGCGCCCCTGCCAGGGCTCGGCGAAGACGAGCTCGCCGTTCCTCCGCGGCATCGCCGCGGCGCCGGTCATGTCTGCGACGAGGCGCTCGACCGCGGGATCCCCGCCGGCGTCCGCCGCGCTCTCCGTCGCCGCCGCGCAAGAGTGGCGCGTGCCCGCGCCCGCCGCGGGCGCGGGCCCTGCGACGCGACGAGGACGATGGTCGTCCACCGGCCGCCCGTCGGGACGCGGCTGCCAGGCTGATCCGCTGAAGTGGTACGGCGCGAGCGCGGCGGGCGGGGCGAGCACGTCGCCGGCGGCGAGCATCCGCTCCACGTGATCGTAGAGGACGAGGACGAGCTGGTTCGCGTTCACCGAGTGGAACCACTGCGCCTGCCCGTCGAAGAGCAGGAGGACCACGTTGGCGAGCGCGCACGGCCCCAGGCAGCCCCCGATGGTGAGATGGACGACATTGCGCAGTCGCCGACGCTCCCACTCGTCGTGGAACAGCTCGATGGGGACGGGCGCGAAGCCGTCCTCGGTGCGCCCGCAGCAGCAGCCGCTCGCGCACACGAAGAGGTGGCCGCGCGGCCGCGCCACATTGACGAGTCGGCCGTCGGAACGGATGACGAGGTTGCGCCGGCGATCGTACATGCGCGGCGGCTCAGCCCCGCCGGGGAGAGAGACGGACGTCGGCCACGCCGATGAGGGCGTCACGCGTGATGAGCGGGATGAGCTCGGGCTCGCTCATCCCCTCGGATCCCGCGGGAGGCTCGGGCAACACCATGTAGCGGAGCTCCGCGCTCGAGTCCCAGACGCGGATCTCCCGCGACTCCGGGATCGGCAGCCCGAACTCCGCGAGCACCTTGCGCGGCTCCGCCACCGTGCGCGAGCGGTACGCCGGCATCTTGTACCACGTGGGCGGCAGGCCCAGCACCGTCCACGGGTAGCACGAGCAGAGGGTGCAGACGACCACGTTGTGCACGGCGGGGGTGTTCTCGACCACGCGCAGCCGGTCGAAGTCGAGCCCGAAGTCCGCGAGCGCGCTCCGCGAGTCGCCGAGGAGCCGCTGCTTGTAGACGGGATCCACCCACGCGCGCGCCACCGCCCGCACTCCCACCAGGGGGCCGGTGTCGGCCTCGTAGCGCTGGATCACCCGGTCCACCGCGTCGGGCGACAGCACCCCCTTCTCGAGGAGGAGCGACTCCAGCGCGCGCACGCGCGAAACGACGTACTTGTCGACGTTCGGATGGTTCTTACCCACGCGGCGCTCCCGGCTCGAGGTAGGACTCCCAGAGGTCGATGTAGACGTGCTGGTTGCCCTCGGCGGCCGAGCCCCACAGCTCGCGCGCGTCGAACCGCACGCTGTAGAGCGGCTGGGGCTGCTCGCCCTGCCCATGGGCATGACTGTCGGGGAAGATGTGCGCCCCGTGATGACGGTGGATGACGCCGCGCTTGCCGCGGGCGTAGCGGGGCAGCCGGGTGTGGCCCGGCGGATGGATGTTCCGCGTCACCACGGGATCACCGACGGCGAAGCGCGGCGTGCGGACGGCGGGACGCTCGGATGCCGGCGCGACCCACGCCAGTCCGGGCGCGGCCGCCTCGGGCATCGCTCCCATCGCCGCGGTGGCGGGCGCGTCGGGCTGCGCCGCGAAGAACGCCGTGCGGGCCTCCAGCTCGTCGTGCCCGATGACCCCCTTCTCGACGAGCACGCGCACGATCCCATCCAGCCAGTGCTCGTAGTAGCCGGAGCGGAGGTAGTGCGCGGGATCCATCCTCTCGATGCCGTGACGGAACTCGTCGAGGTTGTAGAGGCCTCCGCCGAGGCCCGCGCGCATGATGGCGTACACCGTCGCTTCCCAGGGCGCATGGAAGGGGGGCTCGTTCTCCTCGCGCTCCACCGGCCCGAAGCCGTGCATGCCGCCGAGATCGTGAACGCCGTCCATGGTCCCTCCGTTGCCCGCATCTTCGGCCGGAGCCGCGGCCTTCGTCAAGCTGCGCCGAACGCCTGGGATCTCGGCGCGCTTGACGTAGTGTACTCTGGAGCGGCGAATGACTACCCGCCGGAGCGCCGGCGCGCCAAGGACAGGAGGTCCGTGCATGAGCCAGGAGCTGGCGAGCGTCTGTCCCCTCGATTGTCCCGATACGTGCAGCCTCACCGTGACGGTTGAGCGCGAGCGCGTCGTCGCGGTCCGGGGCTCGAGAGTCAATCCCTACACCGCCGGTGTCCTCTGCGCTAAGGTGCCCGCCGCCTATCCCGATTGGGTGCACGGGCCCGGTCGGCTGCTCACGCCGCTCCGTCGCAGGGGCGCCAAGGGCCAGAGCCGATTCGAGCGCATCGGGTGGACGGAGGCGCTCGACACCGTTCACGCGCGCTTCACCGCCATCATCGCCGAGCACGGCCCCCAGGCCATCCTGCCTCTGAACTATGCGGGCCCTCACGGCATGCTCGCGGGCGGCTCCATGGACCTCAGGTTCTTCCACCGCCTGGGCGCGTCGCTCCTGGACCGAAAGCCTCTCTGTGGAGGCGTGCGCTCCGAAGCGTGGCTCGGCACCTACGGCCCGGTGGCGGGGATCCGACCGGAGGCGGTGCGTGACGCGCGGCTGGTAGTGGTGTGGGGCAATAACGTCACCTGGTGCAACCTCCACCTCACACCCGTCATCAACGAGGCGCGGCGGAAGGGAGCCCGGCTCGTGGTGGTGGATCCCAAGCGCGTGAAGCTCGCCGAGCAGGCCGATCTGCACGTGGCCCTCCGACCGGGCACTGACGTGGTGCTCGCCTGGGCGATCGCGGCGGAACTCGAGCGGCGCGGCGGTCTCGACCACGCCTTCATCGACGCCCACGTCGAGGGCTTCGAGAACTTCATGGACCAGGCGCGGCGGCACCCGCCCGAGAGGGCGGCGCGGATCTGCGACGTGCCGGAGGCCCAGATCCGCCAGCTCGCGGAGTGGTACGACACGCTCTCCCCCGCCGCCATCAGCGTGGGCAACGGGCTCGAGCGGAACCAGAATGGCGGCAGCGGCTGCCGCGCCGTCTTCGCCCTGCCCGCCCTCGCGGGCAAGTGGGGCGTGGCGGGGGGCGGCCTCGTCAATGGCGCAAGCCAGGCTTTTCCCAAGACCCCCGCGCGCCTGCAGCGCCCCGACCTCGTGCCGCCCGGCACCCGCACCCTCAACATCGTGGACGTCGGACGCCATCTCCTCGATGCCCGCCTCGCCCCGCCGATCAAGGCGCTGTTCGTCTACAACCACAACCCCCTCATCGTCCATCCCGACCAGAACCGCATGCGCCGCGGACTGGCCCGCGAGGATCTGTTCACGGTAGCGGCGGACGTGGTGATGACCGACAGCCTCGCCTATGCCGACATCGTCCTGCCTGCGTCGAGCCACTTCGAGTATGGGGACCTCTTTCCCGCCTACGGCCAGCACTGGCTTCAGCGCGCGGAGGCGGTGATCCCCCCACAGGGAGAGTCGCTCCCCAACCAGGAGATCTTCCGGCGGCTCGCCGCCCGCTTCGGCTTCGCCGAGCCGATGTTCCGCGCCAGCGACGCCGAGCTCATGGACGACGCCGTCGACGCGGCCGACCCACGCATGCGCGGCCTCACGGGAAGCCGTATCGCGCCCGCCGAGCCCCTGGCCATGGACGTGGACGGCGAGCCCGCCATGCTCTTCCGCAACCTCCGCCCGCGGACGCCTTCCGGGAAGGTGGAGCTCACCTCGGGCTATCTCGGCGACAAGTACGGCGCGCGCGTGCCGGCGTACCGACCGGTAGAGAGCCCTTACCCCCTCGCGCTTCTCACTCCCGCCTCCGACCAGCGGATCACCTCGACCTTCGGTGGGCTCCGCGCCAGTGACGCCACGCCGCCGCTCGAGATGCATCCCGTCGACGCGCGGGCACGCGGCCTCGCGGACGGCGCCCTGGTCCGCGTGTGGAACGAGCTCGGCGAGGTGCGCCTGCCGCTGCGAGTCACCGATGCGGTGAGGCCGGGCGTGGTGTCATCGCTCAAAGGGGCGTGGCTCCGCACCAGCGACAACGGCCAGACCATCTCGGCACTCGCGCCGGCCCACCACGCCGACCTTGCGGGGGGCGCTTGCTACAACGACGCGCGCGTCGAAGTCGCCGGCCTCGCGCGCTGAGACGGGCGCGCCCGCCCCGCTATGCTCGACCGACTGCTCAAGGGCACGACGCTCACCGAGCGCTTGCTCTGGGGGGCGGGTCTCTTCACGGTGTCGTCGTTGGTGAGCCTGGTCGCGGTGACGGCGGTGCTGGTCTCGCTGCCCGCCGGTTATTTTCGTGAGGACGCGCGGGCGGCTCCGTGGCCGCGATCACCGCTCCTGCGCTGGGCGTGGCGGATCGGGAAGAACGTGCTCGGCCTCGCGCTGCTGGCGCTCGGCCTGCTCCTCTCCGTGCCCGGCGTGCCCGGGCAGGGCCTCCTCACCATGCTCATCGGGCTCATCCTGATGGACTTCCCCGGCAAGCGCGGGCTCGAACGACGGCTGGTGGCCCGACCGGCGGTGCTGGGCGCGATCAACCGGTTGCGCGCCCGCTTCGGGCGGGCGCCGATCGAGCTCTGAGTTCACGATACCCGACGAGCCCCGCCTTGAGTGAGCGCCGCCCGACCGTGGAGAGCCCCCGAATCATGGCGGGCGTCAGCAGCCGCGCATGCGGCACGTCCACGAGATGCTCGGCGATCCACCAGAGATCGTCGGGGCTGGTCATCCAGCCGGAGCACCGCCGGTCGAACCGGGCGAGGTTGACCGGGCGCGAGAAGGCGCGCAGGGTCCGCTCCCCGCGCAGGTTCATGTAGTCCTCGAAGTAGCTCAACGCGAGCTCGCGGGGGGTCCGGTAGACCGGCTCGCGGAACCGGAGCCCGGAGAAGTTCGACTTGGCGATGGCACCCCAGTGTCCGCGCACGCGGAACACGGCGACCACGTGGTCGGAATCCTGCTCCGCCTCGAGATCGATCAGGAGCGGCGGGAAGCCGAGCACGCGGAGCGCCGCCGCCGCGAAGATGGCGCCTTCGAGGCAGTGGGCGGTGCCCTCGTGCAGGACGCGGCGGGGTGACCATGCGGTGGTGGCGAGGTGGTACGGCATGGCGTCGAGTGCGCGCTGGATCCCCGCCGGACTGCCGAGCGCGCGGAAGGCACGGAGTTCGCTCACGGTGAGGCCCCAGCCGTTCCGGGACGCCGGCACGGCCCTCATACTACCCGATCCGCGGGAGGGGGCCGGGATCAGGCGGAGACGCCGAGCAGGCTGCGGACGACTCGGACGAGGTCATCGAAGACGAAAGGCTTGCTGAGGCAGACCACCGGATTCTGCTCGAGGAATGCCTGGACGTCCCGGCTGAGCGTATCGCCCGTGACGAACACGATCCGCTCCACCAGTCCGGGATGGCGCTCGGACAGCTCGCGGTACAGTCCCGGCCCATCCAAGCCCGGCATGCGGATATCGCTGAAGATGATGTCGTATGGCCTCGCGGCGAGGCGCTCCAGGGCCTCCGTCGCGCTCGACACGGTGTCGACGCGATGCCCCTCGAGGCCGAGGAGCCCGGCCAGGACTTCGAGCACGACGGGCTCGTCGTCCACCACCAGGATCTCGCCCCGTCGCCCGCTCCGCGGCGGCTCCGCGCGTGGCGGCGCCATGGCGCCCACGGCGGGAACCTGGACGGGCAGCTCCACCATGAAGGTCGTTCCGCTGCCAACCCGGCTGTCCAACCGGATCGTCCCGCCATGGGACTCGATCATGCCCTGGCAGAGAGACAGACCGAGCCCCGTACCCTGGCCGACGGGCTTGGTGGTGAAGAAGGGCTCGAAGATCCGCGCCCGGATCTCCGGCGGAACCCCCGGCCCGGTGTCCGAGATGGTGAGGCGGGCGCGCGCGGAGTCGAGCCGCGTCGAGACCCCGAGCTGGCGCGGGCCCGGGACCTCCCGCATCGCGTGATTGGCATTGGTCACGAGGTTGACGACCACCTGGTGCAGCTGGTGGGGGTCGGCCCACACCACCGCTCCGTCGGGGGCGAGGTCCAGCGCGACCTCGATGGTCGCGACACGCAAATGGTACGCCACCAGCTCCATCGCCTCACGGACGATGTCGTTGAGGTCGACGCGCTGGCGCTCCGGTGGGTGCTGGCGTGCAAGCGCGAGGAAGTTCTTCACGATGCGCCCGCAGCGTTCGGCGGCGGCGGCGATCTTGGCCGCCCGCTGCGCGTCCGCCTCCACGTTGCTCGTCATCTCGAGGAGCCGCGCCTGCCCGATCACCACCGAGAGGGGATTGTTCAGCTCGTGGGCCACGCCGGCGAGGAGCTGTCCCATCGCCGCGATCTTCTCCGTCTGGAGAAGCTGGGCTTCCGTGCGGCGCAGCTCGTCCACGTTCTCCTTCAACTCCTGGTAGAGGCGCGCGTTCTCGAACGCGACGGCGGCATGGTCGGCAAGGGCCACGAGCAGCCGCTCCTCCACCGGGCGGAACTGGCGCGGGCGGCGGCTCGCCACCGCAACCACGCCGAGGAGACGGTCGGCTCCCTCGAGCGACACGCCCAAGACCTGCTCGGCCGTTTGCCCGAGGCCCGCCTGCCCTGGCGGCAGAATGGTGGTGGTCCCGAGCAGCCGTCCCAGGTCAACCCGCCGGGCCGCCATGAGAGGTGGGGAGTCATCGGGATCGAGCGGTCGAATGAGCGTCTCCACGCTCGCGTAGTCGAGGCCGAGCCACGCGCTCGGACGCAGCTCGGCCCCGTGACGGAGCCAGAGCACGCCGCCGTCCGCGTGGAGCAATTCCACCGCCGCCCGCATCACCCGCGCGGCGAGATCCTCGGTGTCGCGCACGGTGGCGATCGATCGGGTCAGCGCATTGAGCACGACGAGCGCGTCCTTTTCCTCGACAAGCCGCTGCTGGGCGAGGACGTTCTCGCACATGGAGGGTAGCTTGGCGAGGTAGCCCGGCCGCTTGACCACGTAGTCAGCGGCTCCGAGCTTGAAAGCCTGGACGGCGGTCTCCTCGTCCCCCTGTCCCGTGACGATCACCGTCGGGATCCGGATCCCCTCGTCGCGGAGGCCCTTGAGCACCTCGATCGCGGTGAGGTCGGGCAGCCGGTAGTCCAGCAGCAGGAACTCGTAGGGGATGGCGTGGAGCCGATCGATGACATCGCGCCCGTGGGCGACGACGTCGAGCTGGAGGTGGTGTCCGTGCTCCTGGAAGGCGCGCCGCGTGAGCTCGACGTCACTGGGATCGTGCTCGACGTAGAGCACGCGAACGACCGCGCGGCGGAGCTCGCGCGCGGAGGCGTACCACCGATACGCGTCGTTGATCACCGCGGGGAGGGTCTGGAGATAGTTCGCCCGCTTCACCACGTAGTTCGCCGCGCCCGCCTTGAGGAGCCGCACCGCCGCCTCGGCGTCGCCGGATCCCGTGACGAGGACGACAGGCAGGGGGAGATTCCGCGAGTTGACCACTTCGAGGACGTCGAGGCCGGTGCCGTCGGGGAGGCGGAAGTCGGACAGCACGAGGTCCACGTCTCCGAACTCCAGCTTCTCAATGGCGTCCGCCACCGTCGGGGCGATCCGCACCTTGAGGTGGGGCGCGTGGCGGCTGAGGTGGCGCAGCGTCAGCTCCTGGTCGGCGGGGTTGTCCTCGACGTAGAGCACGCGGATGGTGTCCATCACTGTCCGCCCGCGAACCGGCTCACGCGCGCTGCACCGCCGAGAGGGTCGGGACGGAGACCTGGCAGTGCTCCGCCGCCGTCAGGGTGGCCTTCTGTTCGGATTTACGTATTTTTTTTGATTTTTTCACTTCTAGACACTATGAAGGTCGGAGGGCGAACAAGTCAACTATTGGGGGCGAACCCTACGGGCGAAGGCCGCGAATGGGCTCGCCGCGCAGGAAGGCCTGGATGTCCTCGAGAGCGTGGCCGTAGAAGACCCGATACGTCTCCTCCGTCACGTAGCCCAGGTGCGGGGTGATCACGGTGTTCGGGAGCTGCCGGAACGGGTGATCGACGGGCAGGGGCTCAGGCTCGAACACGTCGAGCCCGGCCCCCGCGATGGTGCCGTCGCGCAGCGCGCGGACGAGGGCGGTCTCGTCCACGATGGGCCCGCGCGAGGTGTTGACGAGGTAGGCCGACCGCTTCATCAGGCCGAGCTCGCGGGCCCCGATGAGGCCGCGGGTCCGCTCGCCCAGGACGAGGTGGATGCTCACCACGTCGGCCCGCGCGAGCAGCTCGTCCTTGGCGACCAGCGTCGCCCCCACCTCGGCCGCGCGCGCGGGGGTGAGATTCTGGCTCCACGCCAGCACCTCCATCTCGAAGGCGCGCCCGTAGCGCGCCACGCGCGAGCCGAGCGTGCCGAGGCCGATCACGCCGAGCGTCTTTCCGTTGAGGCCGAGCCCCAGGGTGGTCTGCCAGCGGCCGTCGCGCGTGGCGCGATCCTCGGCGGGGATGCGTCGGAAGAGAGCGAGGACCAGTCCCCACGTGAGCTCGGCGGTGGGATATGGGAGCCCCGAGGTGCCGCACACCGTGATGCCGCGCTCGCTCGCCGCGCGGAGGTCGATCGAGGCGTTACGCATGCCGGTGGTCACGAGGAGTCGGAGCTTCGGGAGCCGTTCGAGCAGCGCGCGGGGAAACGCCGTCCGCTCCCGCATCGCGACAACCACGTCGAAGTCCGCCAGGCGCTTGGCCACCGCGTCCGTGTCGTGAAGGTGGTCGTGGAAGACCACCACGTCGGTGCCCGGAGGCAGGTCCTTCCAGCTCGCCAAGCCAAGCGCCACGTCCTGGTAGTCGTCGAGGATGGCCACGCGCGCCATGACGGTCCTATCGGGCGTCGTCGCCGAGGCGGTACTCGACGGTGAGGGCATCGAGCCGCGTCTTCAGCTCGGCCTCGATCCCCTTCTCGGCGGCGGGAAGGACGTCGTCGAGCTGCTCGGGGTGGCTCGCGCCCACGATGGGCGCGGTGACGGCGGGATGGGCGAGCACCCAGGCCACCGCCATCCTTGGAAGGGAGATCCCTGCTTCGGCGGCGAGCGGGCGCAGGGCCTCCACGGTGTCGAACTCGCGCTCGTGCCAGTAGCGGTCCTGGTAGCGTCGCGCGGCATTGCCCAGCGTGAAGCGCGTGCCCGGGGTGGGCCCCCCCTGCCGCCGATGCTTGCCGGAGAGGAACCCGCCCGCGAGCGGATTGTAGGGGATGACGCCCACGCCTTCCTCCTGGCACAGGGGGAGGAGGTCGCGCTCGATCTGGCGGAAGAGCAGGTTGTAGCGCGGCTGGGCGGAGTCGAAGCGGGCGACGCCCAGGACCTCGCTCCGTCCCATGGCCCGGGCGATCCGGTAGGCGAGGAAGTTCGAGGTGCCGATGTACCGCGCCTTGCCCGCCCGCACCACGTCGTCGAGGGCACGCAGGGTCTCGTCGATGGGCGTGTCGTCGTCGGGCGCGTGGCACTGATAGAGATCCACGTAGTCGGTGCGAAGCCGGCGCAGCGACCCCTCGATGGCGTCGAGGATGTGCTTGCGCGAGAGCCCGCGGTCCCACGGCCGGGCGCTCATCGCCCCGAAGCACTTGGTGGCGACGACGAACTCGTGGCGCCGGCCCGCCAGCCACCGGCCGAGGATCTCCTCGGTGCGGCCCACCGTGTCGAGGCCGCCCCCCAGAGGATAGACGTCGGAGGTGTCGAGGAAGGTGATGCCGCCCGCGGCCGCCCGGTCGAGGATGGCCACCGACGTCGGCTCGTCGCATTGCAGGCCGAAGGTCATGGTCCCGAGGCAGAGACGCGAGACGGACAGCCCGGTGCGGCCGAGGCGGACGTGGCGCATGGCGATCCGTCAGCGGTTCGGGCCGCGGCCCATGGGATACGGCTGCCAGCGGATGAGACCGGTCCGCGGGAGCACCCCCGGGTTCACCGCGGAGCGGGGCCACTTGCCCTGCAGGACCGTGGCGATCTCGCGCCCGAGCCGCCGGCGGGTCTCCGGCGCCATCCGGGCGGTGGCGGAGGCGATGTGGGGGGTGACGATCACGTTGTCCATGGCGAGGAGCGGGTTGGCGGGGTCCACCGGCTCTTGCTCGAAGACGTCGAGGGCGGCTCCCGCGATCCAGCCCTGGCGGAGCGCCTCGATGAGCGCCAGCTCGTCCACGGTGGGCCCGCGGCCGTTGTTGATGAAGAGCGCCGTGCGCTTCATCGCCTTGAACTGCGGCACGCTCATCATGTGGTGCGTCTCGACGTTGAGCGGCGCGTGCATGGAGAGGAAGTCCGCGCGCTGGCAGAGCTCGATGAGGCTGGTGACGGGCTCCACGCCCACCGCCGTCATCTCGAGCTCGGCCAGATAGGGATCGTACGCGATCACCCGGAGCCCGAAGGCGTGGCAGCGGCGCGCCACCGCCTTGGCCACGTTGCCGAAGGAGATGAGAGCAAAGGTCTGCCCGTACAGACGGGGGATGTCCTTGAAGTAGGGCCGCCCCTCCGTCCACTTCCCTTCCGCGGTGAGCTGGTGCATGAGGCGGAGCCGGCGATGGGCGGCGAGGAACATGGCGAGGGTGTGATCCGCCACCTCGTCGATGAACACGTCGGGGACATTGGTGACCACGATGCCCGCCTCGGTGGCCGCGTCCACGTCCACGGTGTCGGCCCCCACGCTCCCGAGCCCGATGACCTTGCACTTCTCAAGGCTCTTGATGATGGCGGCGGTGATGCGGCGGTTGCGGGCGATGAGAGCGTCGGCGTCGCGAGCGGCCGCGATGAACTCCTCCTCGGTCCGGGCCGGCACCTCGACGATCTCCGCGCCGATGGGGTCGAGGGCCTCGCGCTCGATGGCGTAGGTGGGATCGGCGAGGTCGTAGGTGATCCCGCCGGAGGGCTTCTGGACGACGATCTTGAACCTGGCTGGCATGCAAAGTCCCCTTGTCTCTATCAGATTGATCGGCGCGGCCTGATTACTTTAAGTCGCCGGCCGCCGCGTGTCCAGATGCCGCCGCCGGCGGGCTCGCCTCACCACATCACCACCCCGCCGTCGATATTGATGGACTGCCCGGTGATGAAGGCGGCGGCGGGCGAGCACAGGAAGGCGATGAGGCCCGCCACCTCCTCGTCGGTGGCCGCGCGCCCCACCGGGATGCGGTCCACGTGGCGCTGCCACCCCTCGCCCCGACCCAGGACATCCATGCGCGCGGTGGCGATGGTGCCCGGACACACCGCGTTCACGGTGATGCCGTGGCGCGCAACCTCCTGGGCGACCGACTGGGTGAAACCCTGGATGCCGAAGTTCGCCGCGTTGTATGCGGCGGTATGGGCGCTGCCCCGCTTGCCCGCGATCGAGGAGATGTTGACGATACGGCCCCAGTTCTGGCGCACCATGACCGGCACGATGTGCTTGCAGGCGAGAAAGGCGCCGGTCAGCTTGATGTCGAGCACTTTGCGCCAGATTGCCTCGTCGAGATCCGGCAGGGGCACACGGTCGTCGCCGCGCGGGTAGGCGGCGTTGTTCACGAGCACGTCGATGCGCCCGAA
Organism: Candidatus Methylomirabilota bacterium; assembly: GCA_046728035.1. GTDB lineage: Bacteria > Methylomirabilota > Methylomirabilia > Rokubacteriales > CSP1-6 > DASRWT01. The sequence continues at coordinate 12,641 of JBKPDT010000111.1, forward strand.
CGCGGTGAGCGCCGCCTCCACCAGGCCCTGGACCGTCTCCGCCCGGCTCACGTCCCCGACGAAGGTGAGCGCCCGGCGACCGGCGCCGCGGATCTGCTCGGCGGTGCTCTCGATGTCCCGCCAGCCCATCCGCTTCTCGTCGTCGGGGAAGGTGGCGGGATCGCGCCCGGTGCCCGTCACCACCACGTCGGCGCCCAGCCCAGCCAGCGCCACCGCGGTGGCCCGGCCGATCCCGCGGAGCCGGCCCGCGCCCGTCACCAGCGCCACCTTGCCGTCGAGCACGCCCATGTCGAGGTCCTTTCGGGAATCGCGAAGTCAGATCAGCGGCGAGCAATACTGCCGGAACGCACGGAAGTGTGGAACGTCCACCCCGCAGAGCGCCACCGGCCGGAAGCGGCAGTCGCGTCGATCGAAGCGGATGATGCCCGGCGTGGCGGGATCGTTCGGGTCGAAGACGGTGAAGTCCACCGCGTCGCGGCCGCCCTCCGCGTAGGCGAAGGCGAGCACCGAGTGGTTGAGGCCGAGCCGGGGAAAATCCGTGATGAAGAGCTGCGCCGGCCGGCCCGCCTGGAGCTCGCGGACGATCTCCGCGGCGACACGCGCTTGCTGGGGGCGCGGGTGAGGATACATCAGCCGCCAGTTCGAGAAGCGGACGAGGCTCCAGATCCGCCAAGGCAGGCCTGCCTTCACCGCGGCCTCCTCCTCCCGCGTGAGCGCCTGAAGGGAGGCGAAGCCCGGGACGATGATGCGCGCCTCCGGCGGCAGCGGCACGCGCCACGGTGCGCGAGCGGTGACACGGCGGACGAGCGCCGTGTACTCGGCGGGGATGCCGCGCGGCGCGGCGGGGTCGAAGCGCGCGAAGCGCTGGAACTGGACCACCGCACGCGCCATCAGGAAGCACCAGTTGGCGTAGAGATCGGGCTTGCCGCGGTGGCGGATCCGGCTGTCGTTCCGAAAGGCGAAGGTGTCGATGCCGAACCGGAGGGCGGGGCCGGGGGGCGGCCGGCGCAGCAGGACGTCGAGCGACGGCACCCACGTCCAGAGGCTGGTCCCCAGCCCGATCGCGGCGGGGACGAGGAACGGGAGCAGGAGCCAGGCGGCGAGCATGGCGGAGGGATTCTACCCCAACCGCGACACCGCCAATCCTTGACCTTCCGCGGCGGCGGCGCTAACGTCGGCTCGCTGCGATCATCAGTCCCCTCAAGGGAGGCCGCGCCTCACATGCCCGCACTCATCATGGCCGTCGTCACCGCGCTCGCGATCGGCTTCCTCGCCTACGAGGGCTACGAGCCCACCATCCTGGGCGTGGTCGCGGTGCTCGGCGCGGTAGGGATCGGGCTCATTCTCTGGGCGCGGAGCGCGGCGGGCGCCGAGGCGGCGCGCCTGAAAGCCGCGGGCGTCGCGCGCGACACACGCCTCGCCGGGATCCAGGCCGAGGCGGACCGTTTGCGCGGCGAGCTCACGCGCGCGGTTTCGCAGCAGCGCGAGGTCGAGGAGCAGGCCCGCACCGCCTCGACCGCGGCGGCCGACCGTCAGAAGCAGCAGGACGCCACCATCCGCGAGGGCCGCACGGAGATCGACCGGCTGCGCAAGGAGGTGGAGCAGGCGCGCCGCCAGCCACCGTCGCGCACGGCGGAGGCTCCGAGCGCGCCCGCTCCCGCGCCCGGCGTGAAGCCCCCCGAGACGCCGCCAAGGCAGCCCGCAGC
>JBKPDT010000112.1:0-7252 GCA_046728035.1 Candidatus Methylomirabilota bacterium
GCACGGGGCCCGGCGTGGCGGCGGGCGGAGCGGCCGCGGGCTTGGAGGCCTCCTCCGGGGCCGCCGAGGGCGCGGGGGGGGCGGCGGGGGCCTTCGGCGCGTCGGCCAGCACGGAATCGATGTTTTCCGCCGGGTCGGCGATCACGGCGATGAGATCGCCCACCGGCACCTGTCCCCCCTCGCCCACCACGACTTTTCGAAGGACGCCAGACCCAAACGCCTCCATCTCGACATTGGCCTTGTCGGTCTCGATCTCCGCGATGATGTCGCCGCCCTTGATGGGATCGCCTTCCTTCTTCAGCCACTTGATGACCTTGCCGGTCTCCATGGCGTCGGACAGCTTCGGCATCACGACCTTGGTGATCATCGGTAGCAGACCTTCCGGATCGCCGCCGCGATCTTGGCCTTGGACGGCGTCTTGAGCTGCTCGAGGTTCTTCGCGTACGGCATGGGAGCGTTCTCGCCGGTGACACGCTCCACCGGGGCGTCGAGGTCGTCGAAGGCTTCCTCGGTGATCTCGGACGCGATTTCCGAGCCCATTCCCGCGAAGCCCGCACCCGCCTCGAGGACCACCGCCCGATGCGTCTTGCGGACCGACGACACGATGGTGTCGGTGTCCATGGGGCGCAGGGTGCGTGGATCCACCAGCTCGCAGGAGATGCCCTCCTTCGCCAGCTCCTCCGCCACCTCCATGGCCCGGTACATCATGCCCATGTAGGCCACCACGGTGACGTCGGTGCCCTCCCGGCGGACGATGGCCTTGCCGAGGGGGATGGTGAAGTCGGGATCGTCCGGCACCTCGCCCTTCACCGCGTAGAGCGTCTCCGCCTCGATGAAGATGACGGGGTTGTCGTCGCGGATGGCCGACTTGAGCAGGCCCTTGGCGTCGGCGGGCGTGGTCGGGCGCACCACCTTGAGCCCGGGCACGTGATAGAAGTACGTCTCCATGCTCTGGGAGTGCTGGGCGGCGAGCTGGGCGGCGGGGCCGCCCGGCCCGCGCACCACGAGCGGGATCGGATACTGGCCGCCGGACATGTAGCACATCTTCGCCGCCGAGTTGACGATCTGGTCCAGGGCGAGGATCGAAAAGTTGAACGTCATCATCTCGATCACCGGACGCAGGCCCAGCATGGCGGCGCCCACGCCCACGCCGGTGAAGCCGGACTCGCAGATCGGCGTGTCGATGATGCGCTTGTCCCCGTACGCCTTGAGGAGGCCCTGGGTCACCTTGTAGGCCCCGTCATAGAGGCCGACCTCCTCGCCCATCACGAACACCCGCGGGTCGCGGTCCATCTCCTCGCGCAGGGCGACGTTGAGCGCTTCGCGGTAGGTCATGATGGCCATGGCGCTAGTCCTTGTACACGTCCCTGAAGAGCTCTTCTGGGGGCGGCTCCGGCGAGGCCTCCGCGAACGCCACCGCCTCGTCCACGAGGTCGTTGACGTCCTTTTCCACCGCCTTCAAGTCGGCGTCGGTGAGGACGCCGTCCTTCGCGCAGCGCTCGGTGAAGAGGACAATGGGGTCGCGCTGCTTCTCGCGCTCCACCTCGTCCTTGGTTCGGTAGACCGAGCCGGCGGGATCGCGCATCGAATGGCCGCGGAAGCGGTAAGTGCGGGCTTCGATCAGCGTAGGGGCCTTATCCTTGCGCGCCCGCTCCACCGCCCGGCCGACACTCTCGCGCACCGCGAGCACGTCCATGCCGTCCACCGCTTCCCCGTGCATGCCGTAGGTTTCGGCGAAGCGCCACACCTCCGTCTGGGCGAGCGCGCGATGGATGGCGGTGCCCATCGCGTAGCGGTTGTTCTCGCAGATGAAGACGACGGGCAGCTTCCACAGGGCGGCGAGGTTCATGGACTCGTGGAACTCGCCCTCCGGCACCGCACCGTCGCCGAAGTAGCAGAGCACCACCTGGTCGCCGCCCTGGTACTTGATGGCGAACCCGGCGCCGGCGGCGAGCGGCAGGTGGGCGCCGACGATGCCGTGGCCCCCCAGGAAGTTCACGCTCTTGTCGAAGAGATGCATGGACCCGCCCTTGCCCTTGGAGAGTCCCCCCATGCGGCCGAACAGCTCCGCCATGACCTTTCTGGGATCGGCGCCCTTGGCGAGGCAATGCCCGTGCTCCCGGTAGGACGACACCGCGTGGTCGTCGGGGCGGATGGTGGACGTCGCGCCCACCGCCACCGCTTCCTGCCCGATATAGAGGTGCAGGAACCCGCCGATCTTTCCCATCGCGTACATCTCGGCGGCCTTCTCCTCGAAGCGACGGATCAATGCCATCTGATAGAAGAGCCGCCGCGCGAGCTCGGCATCGAGCCGGGGCGCCAAGACCACGGTCTTCGCCTGGGCCATGACCACTTTCCTCCTGAGCGGTACCGGCGGGCGGTGCCTCGGGCCCGCCGGATTGCTTCTAGCCTCGCATCACCGAAAGCTCGTCCACCGAGAGCCGTCGGCGGAGCTGGAAAATCGCGACGATGATGGCCAGGCCCACCGCCACTTCGGCGGCGGCCACCGCCATCACGAAGAGGGCGAGCGCCTGCCCCTCGGCCGTCCCGTGACGGTGCCCGAAGGCGACCAGGGCCAGGTTGGCGGCGTTGAGCATGAGCTCGATGGACATGAAGATCACGAGCGGATCGCGCCGGATGAGCACGCCGAGCACGCCGATGGCGAACAGGCCGGCGGACAGGGCCACGTAGTAGGACTCGGGGACCATGGGATCAGGATACCCTACGACGGGTCAGGGCCATGACCCCGACGAGCGCGGTGAGGAGCAGCACCGACGTGACCTCGAAGGGGAAGAGGAAGTCCGTGAGGAGGAGACGGTACAGGGTCTCGCCGCCCATGCCCGGCGGCGCCGGCCGGGGCGCCGTCTGGAACGCGGTGGACCGCAGGATGAGCAGGGTCTCCAGCAGGAGCAGGCCGGCGAGGGGGACGGCCAACCAGCGCTGGGCGCGCAGGGGGTCGGGTCCCGTCTCCTCCCTGCCCGGGATCAGGACCATGATCGCGAACACGAAGAGCACGACGATCGCGCCCGCGTAGACGATCACCTGGACGAGGGCAAGGAACTGTGCCTGGAGCATCAGGTAGAGCGCGGCCACCCCCGCCAGGTTCACCGTCAGGAAGAGGGCGGCGTGGATCGGGTTGCGAAAGAGGATCACGCCGAGCGCCGAGCCGGCCACGAGGAAGGCGAGGAGGAGGAAGCCCCCGTACTGCATCAGGTCGTCCGGTCCGCGGGCAGGGGCACCGGCGAGGTGGGTGTTCCGTCCGGCCGCGCCGGCTCCAGGGCGAGGAGCGTCCCCATGTTGTAGATCATCCCCGCGCGGCTGAAGGCGGAGAACTCGAGGATGCCGGTGTCCATGCGGATCGCGTCCTCGGGGCACGCCTCCACGCAGTACCCGCAGAACACGCACTTGCCGAGGTCGATGTCGAAGCGCTCGGGCACCTTCTCGATGTCGGGGTTCGGGTGCTCGCTCGCCACGATGTAGATGCAGTGGGCGGGGCACACCGTCTCGCACATCATGCAGGCCACGCAGCGGGGGGAGCCGTCCTCGCGGCGCACGAGCCGGTGCAGGCTCCGCAGCCGCGCGGCGTAGGGACGCCGCTCGTCCGGGTACTGGATGGTCACCGCCCCCCGCGCGCTCTTCACCCCCAGCATGCGCAGGGTGTGCTTCCACATGTTGGAGAAGAAGCGGGCCCCGGTGAGGCGGAGGCCCACGAAGATCTCGACGAGGTAGAACCGCTGGCGGAGGGTGAGGCGGCTCGAGTGGCGCGGGTCCATGGGAGCGCCGCCCTGCTGGTAGCGCGCGCGCCCCGTCATTTCCCCACCGCGAGCAGCACGAGGCCGGTCAGGACGATGTTGAGGATGGACAGGGGAAAGAGGCCGATCCAGCCCAGCCGCATCGCCTGGTCGTAACGGAACCGCGGCAGAGTCCAGCGGATGAGCATGAGGAACCAGATGAGCACCACCACCTTGAAGAGGAACGAGCCCACCTGGAGGCCCACCACGGCCAGGTGCGGCAGGGGCACCGTCGCGCCCCAGGGAAAGGCGAAGCCGGTGGCCTGGAGGTACGGCACCTGCCAGCCACCGAGGAACAGCGCGGTGGTCATGCCGGCGATCACCACCGTCTCGAGGAAGTCGGCCATCGCGAACATGCCGAATTTCATCCCGCTGTACTCGACGAAGTAGCCGATGATCTCCGACTCGCCCTCCGGCGTGTCGAAGGGGATGCGCTTGGTGGCGGCGATGCCGGCGGTGACGAAAAGGAAGAAGGCCAGGGGCTGGGTGAGGATGCCCCAGGCGGGGATCCAGTTGCCGAAGATCTTCGGCAGGAGCGGCTGTCCCTGGCCGCGGGCGATATCTTGCATGTCAAGCGAGCCGTAGACCATCACCACGCCCATGATGGAGGCCCCGATGGCGATCTCCGCGGAAATCATGAGGGCGGCGGCGCGCTGGCCGCCGAGGAGGGCGTAGTTGTTGGCGGAGGCCCAGCCCGCCATCATGAGCCCGTACACGCCCAGCGAGAGCATGGCCAGGACGTACAGGATGCCGACGTTGAGGGTCACCGCCTGGAGCGGGATGTCACGCCCCATGAGATGCAGGGTGTCGCCGAAGGGGATGGAGGCGAAGGCGGTGAGGGCGAAGAACACCGACACGAACGGCGCCAGCTTGAAGAGCAGTCGGTCCGCCCGGGCGGGAATGAAGTCTTCCTTGGTGAGCATCTTGATGGCGTCGGCGAGGGGATGGAGCAGGCCGAGGATGCGGATGCCGAAGATCGACGCGCGGTTGGCCCCGATCCGGTCCTGCATGATCGCCGACTGCTTCCGCTCCACCCAGGTCAGCAGCCCCCCGAAGTTGAGCACCACGAACATGATGAAGGCAACGGGAATGGCCGCGGCGATGAGGTCGCCGGGGAGACCTTGCATTAGGTCGGCGGGTGTCACCCCGTCACCATCTGGCCGGTGTCGCCCAGGCCCCGGTAGGTCATGCCCGCGAAGGCGGTGACGTTGGCGGCCAGCGCGGCGAACACCTGGTCCGGCCGCTCGGCGGCGAGCGCAGGATCAGCGGCGGCGGCGAGCCGGGGCAGTCGCGCCCTCAGCCGGCCGAAGACGAGCCAGTCGGGCTCGGCCTCGCCGAGGGGCGCGATCGCGGGGCGGAAGCGCTGGACCCGCCCCTGGAAGTTGGTGAAGGTCCCGTCGCGTTCGGCGTAGGCGGCGCTCGGGAGGACGAGGGTCGCGCGCGCGGAAGTCAGGCTGGCGTTGGTCCCCTGGAAGACGAGCGTCTCCGCGCCCGCCAGCGCGCCCGTCACCCGCGACGGGGCGAAGCCCGAGGCGGTGAGGTCGTGATGGAGGACCCAGAGGCACTTCACCGTCTTCTGGGCGGCGGCGTCGAGAATGCCGCCGGCGTCCAGCCCGCCCGGCCCGGGGCCGAGGCCCAGCAGGCTGGCGCCGCGGGTGTTCGGGTTCTTGTCGGCGCGGATGAGAAGCTTGTCGTCCTCGCCCGGCTCGCGCGGCGGCACCGCGAAGTCGCGGTTGACGACACCGAGGCCGTCGAGGAGACGCCGGAGCGCCCAGAGGTCCTCGTTGGACATCTGCGGGGAGGCGAGGACCCCGATTTCCTCGGGGCGGTAGCGGCCGAGGGCCTCCGCGAGCGCGCCGAGGGCGTCGTCCCAGGTGGTCTCCACCGACTGCCCGTCAACCTTGACGGTGGGGCTGGTCAGCCGAGTCTCGTCGTCGATCCACCGGAAGCCGTAGCGGCCGGCGTCGCAGATCCACCACTGGTTCACCTCGGCGTTGAAGCGCGGCTTGATGCGGGCCACGCGCCTGCCCTGGTTGTGGTGCGTGCGCTGCTTGCTGGTGTGAATCTCGATGTTGCACCCGCGCGCGCAGCCGTTGCAGACGCTCTTGGCGGTGTCGAGGTACCACACGCGCACCTGGAACCGGAAGTCCCGATCGGTGAGCGCGCCCACCGGACAGATATCGATCACGTTGCCCGAGTACGCGTTGTCGAGCGCTCCGCCCGGGAAGAGCCCGATCTCGGAGTGATCTCCACGTTGGAAGATGCCCAATTCACCGGTGCCGGTGATCTCGTCGCAGAAGCGCACGCAGCGCGAGCAGAGGATGCAGCGCTCGGCGTCGAGGATGACGTGGGGCCCGATGGGGACGGCCTTCGGCTTGTGGACCTTCTCGTCGGTCATCCGCGGATCGTAGAGCCCGTGCTGCATGTAGTAGATCTGGAGCCAGCACTCCCCCGCCTGGTCGCACACCGGGCAGTCCAGCGGATGGTTGATCAGGTGGAACTCCATCATGGACCGCCGCGTGTCCTTGACCCGCGGGCTCTCGGTCTCCACCACCATCCCCTCGGCCACGACGGTGTTGCAGGCGATCTGCGGCCGCGGCACCTTGTCGATGTCCACCATGCACAGCCGGCACTGGCCGGCGATGCTGAGCCCCGCGTGATAGCAGTAGTGCGGCACCTCGACGCCCGCCGCGCGGGCCGCCTCGATGAGATTGGTCCCCGTGGGAACCTCGATTTCCTTACCGTTGACGGTCAGCTTAGGCATGCGCGCCGCTCCGGATCAGGGCCTCGAACTCCTCGCGGAACTTCTCGATGTAGCTGATGTACGGGCCCACGGCGCCGTCGTAGAAAGCGCAGATGGTCGTGCCGGCCCCACGCTTGGCCACGTCCAGGATGTTGTCGAGGTCCTCCTTGCGACCCTTTCCCTCGACGATCCGATGGGCCATCTTGTAGATCCAGCCGGTAGACTCGCGGCACGGCGTGCACTGGCCACAAGATTCGTGCGCGTAGAAGCGCGCCACCACCATGAGGGCATCGGGGATGGACACGGTGTCGTCCATCACGATCACGCCCGCCGAGCCGATCATGGAGCCCTTGCTCTTGGGTCCGTCCACGTCCATCGGGATGTCGATCTCGTCGGGGGTGAGGATGGCGGCGGAGGAGCCGCCGGGCACCACCGCCTTGAGCGGCCGCCCCCCACGCATCCCGCCGCAGTGCTCGTAGATGAGGGCCCGCAGGGTCACCGATACCGGCGCCTCGACCACGCCCGGCCGGGCCACGTGGCCGGAGACGGAGTACAGCCGCGTCCCCCCCTGGGTCTTGGTGCCGAGGCCGGCGAACCACTCCGCCCCGCGCGTCATGATGGGAGGCAGGCAGGCGAGGGTCTCCACGTTGTTCACGATGGTGGGCTGCCCGAAGGCGCCCTTGATGGCGGGAAACGGCGGCTTGAGCTTGGGCCAGCC
>JBKPDT010000113.1:0-11343 GCA_046728035.1 Candidatus Methylomirabilota bacterium
TCGTCGGCAAGGTGCTCGCCCCGGGGCCGGAAGACTCCGAGGTGCTTTGCTTGAGTGCGGCCGGCTGATAGCATGTCGGCTGACCTCAATGCCCTCCACTCGCCCGCGTGCCATGGGGATCGTGCCGCTGCTGGCGCTGCTCCTTCTCGTGGCATCGCCGGGTCTCCTCCTCGCGCAGGCCCCGCGTCCCGAGCCGCTGCGCATCCAGCAAGACGGCGGCGAGGTGAGCGTGGTGGCCGACCAGATCCAGCAGGTGGGCGGCACCACTAATCTGGTCATCGCGACGGGGAACGTGGAGATCGTCCGCGGTGCCGCCCGGCTCCTCGCCGATCGCGTCGAGCTCGACCGCGACACCGGGGAGGCGATCGCGCAGGGCAAGGTCGTCTTCTACGACGGCCAAGATCGCCTGGTCGGTGACCGGATCGACTACAACGTCCGGACGGGGACCGGCGTCGTCTACAACAGCTCCGCCTTTTCGGCGCCCTACTACCGGCTCGGCGGGGACCGCATGGATCGGGTGGGCGAGGGCGTCTACGAGATCCGACACGGCACCTTCACCACCTGCGAGGGCGACAACCCCCACTGGTCCTTCCGGATGGGCTCGGCCGTCGCCGACCTCAACGATCTCATCTACGGCCGCGATGCCTCGTTCTGGGTGGGGAAGATCCCTCTCATCCCCTGGTTTCCCTTCTTTGCCGCCGTGCTGCGTCGCGAGCGGCAGTCGGGCTTCCTCTTCCCGCAGTTCGGGGTGTCGAGCACCAAGGGATTCTTCGCGAAGGTGCCCTACTACTGGGCCATCGACGACAGTCAGGACCTCACGGTATCGCTCGACGCCTATGCGGACCGCGGGTTCGGCGCGAGCGCGGAATACCGGTACATCATGTCCGAGAACGCGGCGGGCTCGCTTTCGGGCATCATGGTCAGCGAGATCTTCGCCGACAACGAGACGCGCGCGGCCGGATCGGTCAAGCACGCGTGGCAGGTCACACCCCGCCTGAGCGTCAAGGTGGACGCCAACGTCGTCAGCGACGACACCCTGCTGCGCGAATACGGCGACCGGCTCTCCGAGCGGACTCAGCAGCGCGCGGAGACCAATGTCTTCGTCTCGCGGCGCTGGGACACCTGGAACCTCGTCGGCAATGTCCTCTGGTACCAGGACCTCACGACGAGGCGCCCGGTAGAGCTCCAGCGCGTGCCCGACATCCGGCTCGAGGGGCTGCGCCAGCCCATCCCCGGCCTACCCGGCTTCCTCTACGAGACGCAGTCCTCCGCCACCTACTTCGTCCGCGACGTCGGCTCGGACGGACCGCGCGTGGATCTGCATCCGCGCGCCTACCGTCCCATCCCGGTGGCCGGTCTGTTCACCGTGACGCCCTTCGCGGGCGGCCGCCTCACCTACTACAACAAGCGGGTGGTGGACCAGCGGGTGACCAGGGACGGCGGCTTCCTCGTGGAGGAGACGGTGGACGACAGCCATGTCCGCACCCAGATGGAGGGCGGGGTGGAGCTGGAGTCGCGCGCGTCGCGTATCTGGATGCTGGACGGGACGTGGGGCCTCGCCGGCGTGCAGCACGTGATCGAGCCCCGCGTGACGTGGACGGAGATCCGGGGACTGAACCAGAAGGGCAATCCCCAATTCGATCCCGCCATCGACAAGATCGGCAAAGTGAGCGAGGTCGCCTACTCGATCACCCAGCGGCTCAACGCCAAGACCCAGGCGGGGCCCAACCAGGAACCGGTGCGCTGGGAAGCCGTGCGGCTGACGGTGGCCCAGATCTTCAATCTCCTGCCCGCCGCCGACGAGCCGTTCAAGGACCTGTCCGCCGAGCTGATCGTGCAGCCGAACCAGCATTTCGGCCTGCGCGGGGTGGGCGCGTGGAACGTGTACGGGCTCGGCATGCGGACGGCGTACGCGGACTTGTTCGCCCTCTATCGGGACGTCTCCCTGGCGGTGGGCACCCGCTTCAACGAGATCGGGATGCCGTTCACGACGGCCAACGGGTCGATGGCCGCGAGGATCACTCCCTACCTCAGCATGCGCGCCGCCACCGAGTGGGACGTGCTCGCCGGGGTCAAGGTCGAGAGTCGCGTCGGGGTGGACATCCACTGGCAGTGCTGGGCCATCTATCTCGAGTACGTGGACCGGCACAAGGACGAAGACGAGTTCCGATTCTCCGTGAACCTGCTTGGCCTCGGCCAGATCGGCAGCCGCCTCGGCACGGGGTTACGGTGACCGGTCCGACCGGGATGCCCCCGCCGGACCTCTAGCCCGGATCATGGGCTTCCTCACCGCCGTCATCGTGTCCCTCCGCCCGCGGCAGTGGGTGAAGAATCTCTTCGTCTTCGCCGGCCTGATCTTCTCGCAGCAGCTCTTCACCCCCCAGGCTTGGCGCGCCGTCGTCGCCTTCGCGCTCTTCTGCGGGCTCTCCGGCGCCGTCTATCTCCTCAACGACGTCGCCGACGCCGAGAAGGACCGGCTGCATCCCGTGAAGCGGCGCCGCCCGGTGGCCGCGGGGGCGCTCCCGCGCGGGGCTGCGCTGGCCGTCGGCCTGCTCCTTCTCGCCGGCAGCCTCGCCCTGTCCTTCGGGCTGGGCAGCCGTTTCGGCCTGGTGGCGCTGGGCTACGGCATCCTCCTCACCGCCTACTCGGTCTGGCTCAAGCACCTCGTCATCCTCGATGTGCTCACCGTCGCGGTGGGCTTCGTGCTGCGCGCGGTGGCGGGTGCGGTAGCGGTGGACGCGAACATCTCGGGCTGGCTCCTCATCTGCACCGTGCTCATCGCCCTGTTCCTCGCGCTGGGCAAGCGGCGCCACGAGTACCTCACGCTGCACGGGGACGCCGCCGCGCATCGGCCCATCCTCGCCGAGTACAGCGAGGGCTTCATCGACCAGATGATCGCGGTGGTGACGGCGTCCACGGTGACGGCCTACGCGCTCTACACGATGTCGCCGGAGACGGTGGCCAAGTTCCACACCCGGCTCCTCCCGCTCACCCTGCCCTTCGTGCTCTACGGGATCTTCCGCTATCTCTACCTCCTCTACCGGCGCGAGCTGGGCGGCAACCCCTCCGACCTCGTCCTGTCCGACCGCGCGCTCCTCGTCAACACCGTCCTCTGGATCGCCACCCTCCTCGCGCTGATCTACTTGCCGTGGGGGCGATGACCCTGAGCGCGGCGCGCGAGCCCGTCGCAGGCTGGGGCCGCTTCCCCGTGCGGCTCGGTCGCGTGGCCCGGCCCGAGCGCCTCCTCCTGCCTGCCGGCGACACGCCCGTGCTCCCTCGCGGCCTCGGTCGCGCCTACGGCGATGCCGCGGTGCCCGCGCGCGAGGACGGGCTGGTGCTGGAGACGCACCGTGCCGACCGCATCCTCGACTGGGACCCCGTGTCAGGCCGGCTCACCGCGGAGGCGGGCCTCTCGCTCGCGGAGATCCTGCGCATCTTCGTGCCGCGCGGCTGGTTCCCGCCGGTGACCCCGGGCACCAAGTTCGTGACCCTCGGCGGCTGCGTGGCCTGCGACGTGCACGGCAAGAACCATCACCGCGACGGCTCCTTCGGCGGCTTCGTGGAGCGGCTGAGCCTCCTCACCGCGGACGGCAAGGAGACCGCCTGCGGACCCGATCTCGACCGCGAGCTCTTCCTCGCCACCGTGGGCGGCATGGGCCTCACCGGGCTCATCACCGAGGTGGGGCTCCGCCTGCGCCCGGTGGAGACCGGCTGCATCGCCATGGAGACCGAGGCCGTGCCGGACCTGGATCGCATGATGGCGGCGCTGGAGGCGGGCCGGGAGGCATGGCCCTACACCGTCGGCTGGATCGACTGCCTGGCCGGGGGCGCGCGCCTGGGCCGCGGCGTCCTCATGCGCGGTCGCCACGCTACCCGCGCCGAGGTGCCGGCCGGCGATCCCCGCGCGCGCCGAGCCCTCCGCGTGCCGCTCGACGCGCCGGAATGGCTGCTGAGCCCGCCCGCCATGCGCGTCTTCAACGGGCTCTACTACTGGATGAAGGCTGGACGGCGCGCGCGGCGGAACGAGCTGAGCCGCCCGCACTCGAGCCTGGTGTCCTACGAGTCCTTCTTCTATCCGCTGGACGTGATCTCGGACTGGAACCGCCTGTACGGGCGCCGTGGCTTCCTCCAGTACCAGTGCGTGGTCCCGCGGGCGTCGGGACTCGCCGCCATCCGGGAGCTGCTCGAGCGCATCGCACGGGCGGGCGCGGCGTCCTTCCTCGCCGTGATCAAGGACTGCGGTCCGGCCAGCCCCGCGCCGCTCTCGTTCCCCATGGAAGGGATCACCCTCGGCCTGGACCTGCCGTACCGCGGGCCCGCCACCCTCGCGCTCGTCCACGAGCTCAACGCGGTGGTCATCGCGGCGGGGGGACGCGTGTACCTCGGCAAAGACGCGGTGACGCGCGCGGAGGACTTCGCGCGCATGGTGCCGCGGCTGGCCGAGTGGCAAGCCGTCCGCGACCGCTGGGACCCCGCCCGGCGCTTCCGTTCCGCCCAGTCCGTCCGACTGTTCGGAGATCCGTCCTGAAAGCAGCCTTCGTCGGCGCCACGCGCGGCATCGGCAAGGCGCTGGCCCGCCGCATGGCCGAGCGCGCCGACGCGCTGTTCCTCCTCGGCCGCGACGCGGTGGGATTGGCCGTGGCCGCGCGCGACCTCGAGGCGCGGGGAGCTCGGGCCCCTGTCCGCACCGGTGCGCTGGACCTCGGCGAGCCCGCCGGCTTCGCGTCCGCGCTCGACGCTGCGGACGCCGCGCTGGGCCGCTTCGACACCCTCGTCGTCACCGGCGGCCTCTTCGGCAGTCAGACGGAGCTCGCGGACGACCCCCCGCGGCTCGAGCGGCTCCTCGCCGCCAACTTCGCCGGCACCGCGCTGCTGTGCCAGCAGGCCGCCGGCCGCCTGGCCGAGCGCGGCGGCGGGGTCATCTGCGCCTTCTCCTCGGTGGCGGGCGAGCGTGCGCGGAAGGCCAACTATCTCTACGGGGCATCCAAGGCGGGGCTCTCGGCATTCCTGGACGGGCTCGGCCTCGCCTACGCCGACCATGACGTGCGGGTGGTGTGTGTGAAGCCGGGATTCGTCCGGACCGAGATGACGGCCGGGCTTCCCGTGCCCCCGTTTGCGGGCGAGCCGGGCGCGGTGGCCGTCCAGGTGCTGCGCGCGATGGACGCCGGACAGCCGGTGGTCTACGTGCCGCCCATCTGGCGGTGGATCATGCTCACCATTCGTGCGCTGCCGCGGCCGGCGATGCGGCGCCTGCGTTTCTAGCGGGGTACAATGGCCCATGCCCGAGCCCGTGCGCGTGCGCTTTGCTCCCAGCCCGACCGGCCATCTGCATGTGGGGGGCGCCCGCACCGCGCTCTTCAACTGGGCCTTCGCCCGGCGCCATCACGGCGTATTCATCCTCCGGATCGAGGACACTGACCTCGAGCGCTCCACCGAGGAGTACCTCGCCTCCGTCCTCGACGCCCTGACCTGGCTCGGGCTCGACTGGGACGAGGGCCCGCCCACCCCGGGTTACCAGCAGAGCGAGCGCCTCGAGATCTACCGCGCCCATGCCGAGCGGCTGCTTGCCGAGGGCCGGGCCTACCGCTGCCGGTGCACGCCCGCCGAGCTCGACGCGCTGCGGAAGGCGGCCCAGGCCCGGGCCGAGACCTTCCGCTACCCGGGCACCTGCCGCGAGGCCAATGTCCCCGCGAACGAGCCGCATGCCCTCCGCCTCCGTGTCCCCGAGGAGGGGCAGACCGTGGTGGAAGATCTTCTCCACGGCCCGGTGGTGTTCGACCACAGCCAGCTCGACGACTGGATCCTCGTCCGCACCGACGGCACGCCCACCTACAATTTCTGCGCGGTGGTGGACGACGTGACGATGAAGATCACGCACGTGATCCGGGGTGATGACCACCTGTCGAACACGCCGAAGCAGGTGCAGTGTTACCGCGCTCTCGGGTACCCGACGCCGGCCTTCGCGCATATCCCCCTGATCCTCGGGCCGGACAAGAATCGCCTGTCCAAGCGCCACGGGGCCTCGAGCGTGCAGGCCTTTCGCGAGGCGGGGATCGTGGCGGAGGCGCTCTTCAACTACCTGGCGCGCCTCGGCTGGTCCCACGGAGACCAGGAGATCTTCTCGCGCGAGGAGGTAGCCGAGCACTTCGACCTCGCCCACGTCGGGCTCGCCGCGGCGGTATTCGACCGCACAAAGCTCGAGTGGCTGAGCCAGCACTGGATCAAGACGCTGCCCGCCGCCGCGCTCGCCGAGCGGCTCCCGCCCTTCCTCGAGCGCGCCGGGCTGCCCGTGCCGGCGGATCGCTCCTGGCTGGCGCGGGTGGTCGCCACGCTGCAGGAGCGCGCCAAGACGCTCGTCGAGATGGCGGAGAGCGCGGCGTTCTACTTCCGCCCGCCCGCCACGTACGACGCCGCGGCGACCGCCAAGTTCTGGACGCCGGAGGCGCCCATGCGCTACGCGCTGATCAACAAGCGCCTGGAAGGCCACGACGACATGGACCCCTCCGCACTCGAGGCGCTCTACCGGGGGCTGGCCGCCGAGCTCGGCCTCAAGCTGGTGGACCTGGCCCAGCTCACCCGCATCGCGCTCACTGGACGGGCGGCGAGCCCACCGATCTTCGAGATCATCGGCATCCTGGGCAAGGAGGAGACGCTACGCCGCCTCCGCGCCGCCCAGGCCGCCGCCGAGGCCAGGCGGTGAGACGCCTCCTCCTCGCCCGGCACGGTCAATCCGTCTCCAACGCCGTCCGTCGCTTCCAGGGCGTCCAGGACGTGCCCCTGTCGGAGCTGGGTCGGCAGCAGGCGGAGGCGCTGGGCGCGGCGCTCAAGCGCCGGCGCATCGCCGCCATCTACTCGAGCCCACTCCAGCGCGCGCGGCTCACCGCGGAGATCGCCTCCGCCGCCATCGGCGCCCCCCTCCAGTGCGTCGAGGATCTCCGCGAGCTCTCGCTCGGAGAGTGGGAGGGCTGCACCGTCGAGGAGGTGCGCGCGCGCCCGGGTGATCCCTACGCGTGCTGGGTGCGGGACCCGGTGGCGGGCATGCCGCCGGGCGGGGAGCCCCTCGCCGGGGTGCAGGCGCGGGTGCTGCGGGCGGTGGCGGACATCGAGCGCGCGCACCCCAACGGCGACGACGTGCTCGTCGTCTGCCACGGCGGCGTCATCAGCGCGTACCTCGCGCATTGCCTGGCCCTGCCGCTGTCCTCCCTCTGGCGGCTCACGCTCTCGAACTGCTCGCTCAGCGAGGTGGCCCCGCCGCGCGTGCTCACCATGAACGATACCGCCCACCTGAACGGCGTGGCGGTGCCGCCCGGCGGATTTCCGTTCCTCTCGCCATGAGCTCGGCCCGATGAGCCTGCTCTCGCTGCTGGGCGGCCTCGCGGTCCTGCTCTACGGAATGCAGCTGTCCGGCGAAGGCCTCCAGCGCGCGGCGGGGGGGCATCTCCGCCACCTGCTGACGAGCATGACGCGGACGCGACTGTCCGCGGTGGCGGCGGGGGCGCTGGTGACCGCGCTCATCCAGTCCTCGTCGGCGACCACGCTCATGCTCATCGGCTTCGTCTCCGCCGGGCTCATGACCTTCCGCCAATCGCTCGGCGTCATCCTTGGCGCGGACATCGGCACGACCGTCACCGTCCAGCTCCTCGCCTTCAACATCCGCGAGCTGGCGTTCGTCCTGCTGGCGGTCGGATTCGCGCTCACCTTCTTCGGCCGGCGGGGTCTCGTCAAGAGCATCGGCCAGGCCGTGCTCGGCTTCGGCTTCCTCTTCTTCGGCATGCGCCTCATGACGGACGGTATCGCGCCGCTCACCGAGCACCCCCTCACCCGCCAGGTGCTGGTGGCCTTCGGGTCGAGCCCGGCCATGGGGGTCCTCACCGGCGCGGTGCTGAGCGCGGGCATGGCCTCGTCTGCGGCCACCATCGGCGTGCTTCTGTCCCTTGCGCACCAGGGCTTGCTGCCGCTGGAGGGGGCGGTGCCGGTGGTGCTGGGCGCCAATATCGGCACCTGCGCGGCCGCGCTCGCGGCGAGCATGCGCTCGACGGCGGACGCGCGCCGTGTGGCGGTGGCTCACATCGCCTTCAAGGTGCTGGGCGTCGCGCTCGTCTTTCCTTTCATCCAGCCGCTGACCGCCCTCGTTGCCGAGACGGCGGCCGAGCCGGCCCGACAGATCGCCAACGCCCACACGCTCTTCAACGTGGCGATCAGCGCGCTCTTCCTGCCCTTCGCCTCGCTCGCCGCGCGGGCGATCACCGCGCTGGTGCCCGAGCAAGAGCAGGGCGACAACCCGCTGAAGACGCGCTATCTCGATGACCGCTATCTCGACCAGCCCTCGCTGGCCCTGGGCCAGGCAACCCGCGAGGCCCTCCGCATGGGGGACGTGGCCCAGAGCATGCTGCGCGACGCCCTCCTCGTCCTGCGCCGGGACGATCCCGAGCTGCTCGAGGAGGTCGAGCGCCGCGACGACCAGCTCGACTACCTCGAGCGCCAGATCAAGATCTTCCTCGCCCGGCTCGGGCGCGAGACGATGAGCCCGGACATGGCGAGCCGCGAGATCGCGCTGATCTCGTTCATCGGCAACCTCGAGAACATCGGCGACATCGTGGACAAGAACCTGATGGAGCTCGCGCGCAAGAAGCTCTACCAGGGCCGGCGATTCTCGGAGGCGGGCGAGGCCGAGCTGATCGAGTTCCACGGGATGGTGTCCAAGAACCTCGAGCGCGCCATCGCCGCCTTCGCCGCCGCCGACCGTGGACTGGCCCAGGAGGTGCTGGACCAGCGCCCCATGATCCGTCAGAAGGAGCGGGAGCTCCGCGAGTCCCACCTGACCCGGCTGCGCCGGGGGCTCGCCGAGTCGCTCGAGACCTCGGAGATCCACCTCGACGTCCTCACCAATCTCAAGCGGATCTCCTCGCACGTCACCGCGCTCGTCTTCCCCATTCTCGAGGACGTCTGAGGCGCCGGCGATGCCCCGCGAGCGACTGCGCATCCTCTTGATGGCCTCCGAGGCGGCCCCCTACGCCAAGACGGGGGGGCTCGCCGACGTGGCGGGCGCCCTGCCGCGCGCGCTCGCGCGTCTGGGCCACGACGTCCGCATCCTGATGCCGAAGTACCGCGGCGTGGAGGCCCGCGCGGGCGCGCTCACCCTGGCGGCCAGCGGCATTCGCGTACCCCTGGGCGACCGCGTCGCCGAGGGCGACCTCTTCGAGACCCGCGCGCCGGGTGGTGTCACCGTCTATTTCCTCGCCCACGACCACTATTACGACCGCGAGACCCTCTACGGGACGGCGGACGGCGACTACTGGGACAACTGCGAGCGCTTCATCTTCCTCTGTCGCGGCGGACTGGAGGCGGTGGCGGCGCTGGGCGCGACGGGGTGGCGGCCCCAGGTCATCCACGCCAACGACTGGCAGACCGGACTGGTGCCGGTCTATCTCCGCTCCCTCTACCGCGGGCATCCGATCCTGGGATCCCTCGCCACCCTGTTCACCATCCACAACCTCGCCTACCAGGGCGTCTTCTGGCACTACGACATGCCCATGACGGGGCTCGGGTGGGATCTCTTCACGCCCGCGGGCATCGAGTTCTACGGGCGCCTGAACTTCCTCAAGGCCGGCCTCGTGTTCTCGGACATGCTCACCACCGTGAGCCGCACCTATGCCCACGAGATCCGCACCACCGCCTTCGGCGCGGGACTCGAAGGCGTGCTCGACGAGCGGAGCCTCGATCTGCACGGGGTGGTGAACGGGATCGACTACGAGGCCTGGAACCCGGAGACGGACCCCGCCCTCGCCAAGCGCTACGGGGCGGGGGATCCCGGGGGCAAGGCGATCTGCCGCCAGGCGCTCCAGGACGAGATGGGGCTGGCCCCCGGCCGCGGCCCGATCATCGGGATGGTGACGCGCCTCGTCGCGCAGAAGGGGCTGGACCTCACGCTCGAGGCCCTGCCCGCCATTCTCGCCACCTCTGCCCGCCTCGTGCTCCTGGGCTCGGGGGACGCGCCCCTCGAGGAGGCGTTTGCGGACGCCGCGCGGGCCTATCCGGGGCGCGTGGCGGTGCGGCTCGGCTACGACGACGAGATGGCGCGGCGGATCTACGCGGGCGCGGACTGCTTCCTCATGCCCTCGCGATACGAGCCCTGTGGGCTCGGCCAGCTCATCGCGCTCCGCTATGGCGCGGTCCCGGTGGTCCGGCGCACCGGAGGACTCGCCGACACCGTGCAGGAAGTGGATCCGCGGCGCCGCACCGGGACGGGGTTCCTCTTCGACGCCTTCACGGTGGACCCCCTCGTCGAGGCGGTGCGCCGCGCCGCGACCGCCCACGGAGACCCGGTGCTCTGGAGAGCCGTCGTCCGGAACGGCATGGCCGAGGACTTCTCCTGGGATGCCTCGGCGCGAGAGTACGTGACCCTCTACCGCAAGGCCATGAAGGCGCGCGTGAACCGCGACCGGGGGAGTCAGCCATGAAGAAGATCGAGGCGGTGATCAAGCCGTTCAAGCTCGACGACGTCAAGGAGGCCCTCACCCAGCTCGGGGTGTTCGGGATGACCGTGACCGAGGTGCGCGGCTTCGGCCGCCAGAAGGGTCACACCGAGCTCTACCGCGGCTCTGAGTACACCATCGACTTCCTGCCCAAGGTGAAGATCGAGGTGGTGGTCCCCAACGAGCTCGTGGACAAGGTTGTCTCCGCGATCGCCTCCGCCGCCAAGACGGGCTCCATCGGTGACGGCAAGGTCTTCGTGCTGCCCGTCGGCGAGGCCATCCGCATCCGCACCGGCGAGAAGGGCCAGACGGCGATCTAGTCACGGCCGTGTCACCGACGACCGACCCGTCGACTGGCGTCGATCTCGTTCGCGCGGCCCCCAACGATCGGAAGGCGCTGGCCGAGCTGAAGCGCCGGGGGTTCGCCGAGCCCAAGACGGCGCTGGCGAACCTGCACGCGCTGGCGCCCACGCCCCTCGAGGGCCCGCTCCTCGACCCGATCCTGCCGCGGCTGCTCGCCCAGCTGGCGGGGGCGCCGGATCCCGACATGGCGCTCAACAACCTCGAGCGCCTCGCCGCCCAGGGCGACCGGGGGGTCTTCCTTCGCACGCTGGCCGCCCATCCGGGCGCCATCTATCTCCTTGCCCGGCTCGGCGGCACCAGCCAGTTCCTCGCCGACACCCTGCGCCGCTACCCGCACCTCCTCGCCTGGCTGCTGGAGCCGCGGACGATGCGGCAGTGGCTCGGCGATGAGCTCGAGGCGGAGCTGGCGGCCAGCCTCGCGCCCTTCCCCCGGCGGGAAGCACGCTGGAACGCGCTCCGCCGCTTCAAGTACCGGCAGCTGCTCCGGATCGGCACCCGCGACATC
>JBKPDT010000114.1:0-5395 GCA_046728035.1 Candidatus Methylomirabilota bacterium
GGCCTTGCGCGCCGCTGCGGCCGGCTGGCGCAGGAGGGCATGATACTCGGCATTGGGCATGGCCTCCAGGCGGCGCGCGAGGGCCTCGCCGCCCGGCCCACGGAGGACGCCGGCGAGCCGGCCGCCCCAGCGGCACTCCACCACCCGCCAGCCTGCGGCGGCGAACATCTCGCGGAGCTGGCGCCGCCGCGAGTCCGGCACCACGCGGTCGAGACTCTGCCGGTTCATGTCCACGATCCAGCGGACACTGCCGAGCGAGGCCACTGGCTCCTCGAGGAGGGCCTCCCAGACATTTCCCTCGTCAAGCTCGGCGTCGCCCACCATGACGATGAAGCGCTCGGGACCGGGGGCGCCGCCATGATCGACGAGGTAGCGCGCGGCGAACGCGCCGAAGGTCGCCTGCACCGCCCCGAGTCCCATGGAGCCCGTGGACAGGTCCACGATCTCGGGGTTCTTCCGGCGGCTCGGGTACGCCTGCAGTCGGCCGAACGTGCGCAGCCCCCGTAGGTCGTCGGCGGTCAGGCGGCCGAGGAGGTACTGGATCGCGTAGAAGGCGGGAGCGGCGTGCGCCTTGAGCGCGACGACGTCGCCCTGACGCAGGTGGTGAAAATACAGGGCGGTCAACAGGCCGACCGAAGAGGCGGATGAGGCTTGATGCCCACCGACCTTGGTGCCGTCCGGGTTCGGACGGAGATTGTTGGCGTGATGCACCATCCAGGTCGCCAGCCAGAGGACCCGGCGCTGGATGCTTTGGAGAGTGGCGAGGGTTTGCGCGTTCAAGCGCGCGAGGACTACTTCACCTTGATTGTCACGATGGCGGACATACCGGCCCGTAAAGGCTGAGGATTACCTACTTCCCTGGCATCGAGTCGGATCTTGACGGGCACGCGCTGGACGACCTTCACCCAGTTGCCGGTGGCGTTCTCCGGCGGCAGAAGAGAGAAGCGCGAGCCCGTTCCCGCGCTGATGGACTCGACCACGCCGTTGAGGTGCTTGCCGGGAAAGCTGTCTACCTCGACCCAGGCCTGCTGGCCCGGGCGCACCCGCGCGAGCTGGGTTTCCTTGAAGTTGGCCACGACCCACACCGCGTGGAGAGGGATCACTGCCATCAGGGGTTGCCCCATCTGGACGATCTGGCCCAGCTCGACCGTCTTCTTGGCGACCACGCCGTCGACGGGGGCGCGCACCTCGGTGTGCGAGAGCTGGAGCTCGGCGAGGGCGAGGTCGGCCCTCGCCTCGCGGAGCCTGGCTTCCGCGCGCACCACCTCGGCTTCCTTGAGGGGAACCGTGTGGCGCTGGCTCTCCGCCCGCGCGAGCGCGGCCCGCGCCTCGAGCGCGCGCTCGCGCGCCTGGGCCACCGCGTGCCGGCGCGAGATCAGCTCGGCCTCGGCCTGCTGCACTTCGCGCTCCGCCTGGGTCAGGCGGCGCCGCGTCGCCTCGAGCACGGAGGCCGCCGTCGTGGCCGCCGCCTCGGCCTGGTCCACGTCCCGCTCGGCGACGTAGCCGCCCTTCGCGAGCTGTCGGACTCGCTCCTGCTCGCGCGCGGTCTGACGCGCGGTACCCTCCGCGCCCTGCACCTCGGCGCGCATGGCTGCGACGGCGGCCCGTCGAGACTCCACCCGCGCCACGACCTCTTCCACCCCGGATTCCGCGCCGCGCTCCGCCCCGCGGGCGGCCTCGAGCGAGGCGCGCGCCTCGTCGCTCTGGGCGCGGGTGAGCTCGCGGGCCAGCGGCACCTCGGTGCTCACGGAGCGGAGGGCGGCCTCCGCCACCGCGGCGGCTGCGGCGGCCTGGTCGCGCCTGGCCTGGTAGTCGCGCGTATCGACTCGCAGCAGGAGGTCGCCGGACCTGACCGCCTGGTTGTCGTCCACGAGCAGCTCGGCCACGTGGCCGCCCACCTTGGCGCTCACCTGGGCGATGGTCCCCTCGACGTAGGCGTCGTCCGTCCAAATATGCGAACGGGAGAAGATCCAGGCGTACACGCCGTAGCCGAGGGCCCCCAGGACCGCCAGCCCAGCCAAGCCCATGAAGAGCTTTCGCGTCATCGCGTCTACACGTTGAGGTCGAGCCTCCCGGAGGGGCGCCGCCTGGGCAGCCCGACGACGGGACGATATTACGCCGGAACGCGGCGGCGCGGAACCCGAATCGCCGCTCGCGAACGCGGGTCAGGAAAGCAGGCGAACCTCCCGCTGGGGGAACGGGAGGTCGATGCCCGCCTCACGGAACCGCTCGACGACCGCGCGGTAGAGGTCGCCGGAAGCCGGCACCTCGTCGTTCACCGAGACCCAGGGCTTCACGGCGAGGGTGATGGCGGAGTCGCCGAGCGCCATCACGCCGATGAGCGCCACCGGCTCCTTCAGCACCCGCGGGTCCGCCTCCACCACCGCGCGGGCGGCGGCGATGGCGCGCCCGAGGTCCGTGGCGTAGGCGACGCCGACGCGGAGGTCGAGCTGCCGGATCACGCCGTAGTTGTGCAGGATCTCGCCGACGATCTTCCGGTTGGGGATGACGATGTGCGAGCGGTCGGGATGGACCAGGGTCGTCGAGAACAGCTCGATGGTGCTCACCTGCCCGTGCACGCCGACCACCTGGACGTACTCGCCCACGCGAAACGGCTTGGTGAAGATGATGCTGAGCCCGGCCACCACGTTGGAGAGCACTCCCTGGAGCGCGATGCCGATGCCGAGTCCGGCGACTCCGATGCCGGCCACGAGGGGGGCGATCTGGAAGCCGAACTTGTCGAGGGCGACGACGAGGGTGAACACGAGCACGACGATCCGCACCACCCGCACGATGAGCTTGCGGGCGGGCGGTTCCAGCGCGCGCTTCTGCAGCCAGTTCTCGGTGAGATTGCCCACCCATCGGGCCAGGAGGAGTCCCACGCCCAGGATGACGAGCGCCCCGAGAACCTGGAAGCCATACCGGATGGCAAGGTCGAGGGTCACGTCCTTGGTGGAAACATTCACGGCGGCCTCCTCAACGCAGCGACGCGGAGGGCCGGGGGGCCGCTCCGCGTCGCCGGGCGTGTCGGGCGGGGACGATCAACCGTGCTTGCGGAGCTCGAGGCGCCCGATCTGGCGGCGATGCACCTCGTCCGGCCCGTCGGCGAAGCGCAAGGTGCGTGAGTGGGCCCACCAGAACGCGAGGGGAAACTCCTGGCTGACGCCACCGCCGCCGTGGAGCTGCATGGCGCGATCCAGCACGCCCAGAGTCATGTTCGGCACCGCCACCTTGATCTCGGCGATGGCCTGCTTGGCCGCCTTGTTGCCCACGGTGTCCATCATGTAGGCGGCGTGGAGCACCAGGAGCCGCGCCTGGTCGATCTCGATCCGCGACTGCGCGATGCGCTCGGTGGTGATGTCGTTCTCCGCCAGCCGCTTGCCGAAGGCCACGCGGTTCAGCGCGCGCGCGCACATGAACTCGAGGGCCCGCTCGGCCACGCCGATCTGACGCATGCAGTGGTGGATGCGGCCGGGCCCCAGGCGGCCCTGGGCGATCTCGAAGCCCCGCCCCTCGCCGAGGAGCATGTTGGAGGCCGGCACCCGGACGTTCTCGAAGAGCACCTCGCCGTGGCCGTGGGGCGCGTCGTCGTAGCCGAACACCGACAGCATGCGCACCACCTTGATGCCGGGGGCGTCGCGCGGGACCACGATCATCGACTGCTGCTTGTAGCGGTCGGGGTTCTTGGGGTCCGTCTTGCCCATGAAGATGAGGACCTTGCACCGCCTGTCGCCGATGCCCGACGTCCACCACTTGTGCCCGTTGATCACGTACTCGTCGCCGTCGCGCACGATGGAGGACTCGATGTTCGTCGCGTCCGACGACGCGACCTTGGGCTCGGTCATGGCGAAGGCGGATCGGATCTTGCCTTCGAGGAGCGGCTCCAGGTACTGCTTCTTCAGCTCGGGGCTGGCGTACCGCTCGAACACCTCCATGTTGCCGGTGTCGGGCGCGGAACAGTTGAACACCTCGGCGGCGATCGGCGAACGGCCCATGATCTCGCAGAGCGGCGCGTACTCGAGGTTGGTGAGACCGGCGCCCCGTTCGCTCTCGGGGAGGAAGAGATTCCAGAGCCCGCGCTCGCGCGCTTTCGCCTTGAGCTCCTCCATGATCGGGGGGACGGTCCAGCGGTCGGCCTGGGAGTCGAGCTGCTGCCGGAACGTCGCCTCGTTGGGATAGACGAACTTCCCCATGAAGTCCGTCAGCTGCTCCATGTACATCTTGGTCTTCTTCGAGTACTCGAATTCCATCGCGGCCTCCGTGGCGGTTGGGGGACCCGCAGCGAGTCGGACCCGCTGGGTGACGGGCCCAATACTCCACGTATCGGGCATCGAACACAAGTGGCCCCCAGGAGACAGGGTCCGGTGGCGACGGTGTCAGCTCCTCGACGGCGGCCGGGGCAGGCTGTCAGCCCCCCACCAAGGCCCCCCGCAACCAATTGATTCTTCGATCCCGGGGTCCTGGTGCTAGGCTTGCAATCTATTCCTCTGGAGGTGACTGTATGGAGACTCACTGCTTGCGGCCGATCCTGCTGGGTGGGGTGCTGATGATGGCCAGCGCCTGCGCGACCGAGGACTACAACACGTGGTCCTCGCATCCCACGCAATACGCCTCGGGCCGCCACATGGCGTTCTCGGCGCGCAACGTCGGCACGACGCGGGTCAAGGTCAGCCCCGGGGACGTCGCCGCGGCGCAGAGCGAGAAGTGGTGGGGCCGCGGCGTGAGCGGGCTCCTCGGCGGCGGGCCTCCGGCCGCCATCGCCGGGCAGTGGCGCGGCACGTGGGTCGGCGCCGGTCTCTCCAACGTGGAGCGCGGGAGCGTGGTGCGGGCCGAGTTCTTCGTCGACCAAGACGGCTATGGCCGCGGCCGCATCGCCCTGGCCGACGCCGGCGCCGTCGAGGGCATCCCGTGGTCTCTCAGGCAGGCGGGCAGCATGGGCGTCCCCGTCTGGGTCAAGGTCGAGGGAGATGCCGTGATGATCCGCGAGGCCCACGAGCCGGGATCGTTCGACACGCCCTTCACCGCCGAGTTCGCGGCCCAGGGCGACCGCATGGAGGGCGCTTTCCGCCACATGCGTGCCCCCGCCCAGATTGCCCTCGTCCGGCTGCCCTGAGAGGCCGGAACGCCAGGCAAAATCCGGGCGGCCGCCCACCGAGTCGTTGTAGACTGGCCGCGCCTGGTCGAAGGTCGGTTCCCGGGGAACCCGCACTCCCTCCAGACCGCGTCCCGGTGCGCTCTCGCGGCACCGTCGCGCGCCCTGTCACACGGTCGAGACAGAGAGGGCCTCGCGCATGGCGGACAAGCTCTTCGTCGGCGGTCTTTCCTTCTCCACCTCGAGCGAGCGGCTCCGGGAAATCTTCGCGGAAGCCGGGCGTGTCGAGTCCGCAACCGTCGT
>JBKPDT010000115.1:0-17347 GCA_046728035.1 Candidatus Methylomirabilota bacterium
GTCATCGGCGGCGCGCTCCTGGGCGGCCTCGCCGGCAACTACCTCGATCAGCGGGACAAGCAGCTGGCCGCCCAGGCGCAGCAGCGGGCGCTCGAAAACACACCCACGGGCCAGCCCGTCGCGTGGAGCAATCCCAACAGCGGCCACCAGGGCACGGTGACGCCGGTGCGGACCTATCAGTCCGGCGGCACCTACTGCCGCGAGTTCCAGAGCGACGTGGTCATCGACGGCAAGCCCGATAGGGCCTACGGGACCGCCTGCCGCCAGCCCGACGGCAGCTGGAAGGTGCAGGGTTAGGAGGCGCGTGATGACACGAACCGGCCTCGGCTTCCTGACCGCGATCCTGGCCCTGGATCTTTTCCTGGCGGCCGCGCCGGCGGCGGCCCAGACTTCCCCCATCCGAGACGTGAGGACATGGGTGAAGCAGTACGACAAGAACGGTGACGGCAAGCTCGATCGCGGGGAGTTTCACCAGGCCGCGGTCGACGCCTTCTTCCTCCGCGACAAGGACAAGAGCGGCTACCTCGCGATCTCGGAGCTGAAGGAGGCGAGCCCCGAGGCGATCAGGGCGGTCAAGCGGAAGAATGACGCCCGCATCTCCCTGGAGGAGTACGTCAACGCGCTCTTCAGGGACTTCGAGGCCGCCGACACCGACGACGACGGCCTCCTGACCGTCGAAGAGATCGAGCGGTACCGCCAGAAGACGAGGTAGCGTCCCGCCGCTCGCCTACCCCGGCTTCACTGGCGTCCGGCGCCCCGGAGGCGCGGCAGGGCGCGCGCGCTCATCGAGACCGCGAGGAGCGGGCAGTGGGCCGAGCGGAGCACCTGCTCCGTGGTGCTCCCTCGCACCACGTCCATGAAGCGCGATGCAGTCGGTGAGCCGGTCGACGGTGTCCCCCGACCGGTCTGGCGCTCCCAGCTCCAGTTGTGGCGCTCGGGCGTTGTCGCCTCGGGGAAGGCGCCCTCGCCCACGTGAAGCAGGCGGAACGACACGGGGTCGTCCCCAACGAGCACCGCGACCGCGACCGCGGCGTCGATCGCGGGCTGCGGGGACGGCGTGTGGTCCAGCGGCACGAGGATGCGGCAGAGGTTGAGGGCGCCGGTGTCTGGCGACACGAAGCTGGCCGAGCCCTCGGGGACGAAGAGCGCGATCTCCCCCGCGTGCTGGCTGATGGCCGCGGCCACGCTGGGGTAGCGCCAGCCGGCGAGGCCGTCGCGCGGGTGCGTGGCCATCACGATGACGTCGGCGGGATGCCGCCGGAGGAACTCGACCGTGTGCGCCACCGGATCGGCGCCAGCGGTCTGGACCTTCTCGATGTCGACGCCGAGCCCCGCGACCGCCGAGCTCGGCCTGCCGGGCGGCAGCACCCCCCAGCGCTCGAGCGCCTCGCGCACGCCAGGGAAATGCTTCCAGCCCGCGAGCCCCGCGTCGGGCGTCACGTGGAGGATGCGGAGCTCGCCGCCCGTGAGCAGGGTGAGCTTGAGCGCGTGCGCGAAGGCCAGCTCGCTGGCCTCGGAGAAGTCCGTGGGGTGGAGGAAGCGCCAGCTCATCTAGGACCCGGGGTTGAGCGCCATGTCGTAGGCGCGGATCAGCTCGTCGCTGCGCGCCTTCCAGGCGAGACGCTTGTTGGCGCCGTAGAGATCGATCTGCTGGTAGAGCGGCACCACCGGCGCCTCCTCGATCCGGAGCTTGTTGATGCGGTGGTAGAGCGCCAGGCGTTTCTTCTCGTCCATCTGCTCCTGCGCTTCTTCGGTCATCCCGTTGAAGTCGGGGTTGTCCCAGTTGACGAAGATTCCCGGCGCCTTGAAGAGCGGCACGTAGATCGCCTCGGCATCCATCGTGGGATGGCCCCAGCCGATCAACCACACCGGGCCGGCCTTGTGCACGTACGCCATGTTGTTGAATTACGCGACGAACTCGTGGGTGCGGAGCGTGGTGCGGATGCCGGCCTTGGTGAGCTGCCCCGTCACGGCCTCCGCGACCTCGCGGTCCCGCACGTACCGTCCCTGGGGGCCGTTGAGCACGATGTCGATGCCGTTGGGGAAGCCCGCTTCCGTCAGGAGCTTCTTCGTGCGGGCCAGGTCCTGCTTCACCGGCTTGAGCGATGGATCGAAGCCGAAGTGCAGCGGCGTGAGCATGGTGGCCGCTCGCACCGCCTTGCCGTCCATCACGCCTCGGATGATCTCGTCGGCGTCGACGGCGGACACGATCGCCTGCC
This sequence comes from Candidatus Methylomirabilota bacterium, assembly GCA_046728035.1. Lineage (GTDB taxonomy): Bacteria > Methylomirabilota > Methylomirabilia > Rokubacteriales > CSP1-6 > DASRWT01. The sequence continues at coordinate 2,220 of JBKPDT010000115.1, forward strand.
GCACCCGCTTGTCCGCGGTCGGCCCGGCATAGGGACCGATGGTCTTGTTGTTGGCGTCGATCTGGTGCGTGTAGATCATCAGCTGGAGAGCGTAGGCAACATTAGCACGCTCCGGCGGCGATCGCCCCGCGGGTAGCCGCCGGCCCCCTGACGTAATCTGCCATTCTCAGACACCGCCCCCCCAGGAGCCCCCCAAGAGCCGATGCCACAGTGGGTGTAGCAGAAGGCCAGGCCCGCGCTGGCCCCCCAGCAGCCGGTCCTTGACGTGCTCCGGCTTGAGCGGCTCATTCATGAGCTGTGCCATTTCGCGCTTCCTCTCGGGGGTGGTACGTCTCAGGGGCCGGCTAGCGGACCGTGCTCCGGGCGAACTCTTCGAGCTTGCGGGCGTCGGCGTTGAACTTGCGAATCCCGTCGCTCAGCTTCTCGACGGCCATCGCGTCGTCGTTGTGCATCCAGCGGAAAGTCTTCTCGTCGACGTGGATCCTGGTCGCGTCGGACGCTTTGGCCGCCTCAACGCTCAACCGGCGCGCGACCTCGCCCGGGGTCTTCTCCATTTTTTCGAGCAGGTTCGGGGAGATGGTTAGCAAGTCGCACCCGGCCAGCCGCACGACTTGGTCCACACGCCCCGGCGGCGCCCGTTGAAGCTCTCGATGAAGGGATTGTCCATCGGCTCGCCGGGCCGCCTGAAGTCCATACGCACGCCCTGCCGGTAGGCCCAGCTGTCGGTCGTGCGCGAGTAGAATTCCGAGCCATTGTCGACGGAAATGACCGCCGGTGCCCCGCGCGCCAGGACGAGGCAGGTGAGCACCGCAACGACGCGGGCGCTGATCAGGGACGTATCGACTTCCACCGCCAGACACTCCCGTGTGAACACGTCTTCGATCGTCAAGATGCGGATCCGGCGGCCATCGTCGAGCCGATCGGCCATGAAGTCCATGGCCCACCGCTCATTCGGCCGCGTGGGCGCGACCGCGAGTACCCGCAGCTGACTGGCTCGCTTCCTCCGTCGCTTCACCCGCACCCCCAGCGCCTCCTCCCGGTAGAGCCGATACGTCTTCTTCGCATTGATGCGCCAGCCCTCTCGCCGCAGCAAGATGTGCAGGCGCCGGTAGCCAAATCGCGGCCGGGCGGCGGCAAGCTCGCGCAGCCGCATCCGCAGCGGCGTCACGTCCCGGCGCTGCGCGGGGTAGTAGAACGTGCCCCGGTCGCAGCCGACCACGCCACAGGCCCGCCGGGCGCTCACGCGAAAGGCCGCGATCACCTCCCCGGCCATCGCGCGGCGCCCCGCCACCATCGCGAGCTAGGGCGGCTTGCGAGCACGAGCGGCGCTCGCGCCGCCGTCGCCGGCTGTCATTGCTCAGGCGAGCATGCCATAATGCGCGCCATGACCCGAAAGATCCTCTTCGTCGGCGGCGGCGCCATCGGCAGCTATCTGGGAGCGTTCCTCACGCGCGCGGGCCATGACGTGACCATCGTCGATCCATGGGCCGAGCAGGTGGAGACCATCCGCCAGCGCGGGATCTCCGTCACCGGGCCCCACGACCCATTCGAGGCGCGACCCACGGCGGTGCATCTCCACGAGGCGCAACGCCTCCCGCGGGACTTCGAGATCGCCTTCGTGGCGATGAAGGCGTACGACACGCCCTGGGCCGCCCAGCTCGCCCTGCGGCACCTCCGTCCGGAGGGCTACGTGGTCTCGGCGCAGAACTGCTGGCCGGACCCCATGGTGGCGGCGGTCGCCGGCGTCGCGCGCTCCGTCGGGCTCATCATGTCCAAGATCGGCGTGGCCCTCTGGAAGCCGGGCGAGGTGGAGCGCGGGATGGAGAAGGGCGCGGGCAAGGGCCACGACGTGTTCCGACCCGGCGAGCACGACGGGCGCATCACGCCGCGCGTGACCGAGCTGGCCGAGATCCTCTCCGTCGTCGATGGCGCCAAGGCCACCGACAATCTCTGGGGGGAGCGCTGGGCCAAGCTCTCCCAGAATGCCATGGGCAATCCGGTACAGGCCATGACGGGGCTGGGGACGCTCGAGGTCCTGTCGAGCGAGGTCGGGCGCGCCATCACCATCCACCTCGCCGCGGAGTCGGCGCGCGTGGGGCTGGCCGCGGGATACCGGATCGCCAAGTTCGGCGGCGTCGAGCCGGCGACGTGGGCGAAAGCCGACCACCGCGAGACCTGGGAGGCGCTCGACCGGACGCTGACGCCCGCCTCGGCGGGCGGACGCAACTGGCGCGCCTCCATGGCCCAGGACGTGATCAAGGGCCGACCCACCGAGATCGACTACATGAACGGCCACGTGGTGGCGCAGGGACGGGAGCGCGACGTGCCGACCCCGGTTTCCTCGGCCATCGTCGAGGTGGTGCGAGAGATCGACGCGGGGACACGCAAGCCCGCGCCCGCGAACATCGAGGCGACGCTGCGCCGGGCCGGGGTCTAGAGACGGCCTAGGGCGCCTGCGTCGACTGGATCACGAAGGACTCGACGAGGATGCGCCGGGTCCCCGGACGATCCGGAAGGGGGATCCGAAAATAGGCGCGGTCCCCCGGCCGCAGGTTGCCGTAGGCCCAGCCGTGCTGCACCGCGATGACCTGGCCGGCGTCGTCGAGCACGTCGAGCCGCAGGCGGACCAGGCCGAGGGTCTCCCGCCCGTCGTTGTAGAGCCAGCCCGCGATGGCCCCGCGCGTGGGGGCGGCGCTGTCCACCTCCACTCGGAATATTCCCATCGGGCCCGCGGGAGCCGGTGACTGGGCGGAGGCCGGGACCTGCCCAGCCGCCACCCACAACGAGAGTACCGCCAGGAAGAACCGCGCGTGACGCATGGATGAGTGGCCGATCACTGCCAGCGGATGTGGGCCTTGACCTTCGGATACTCCGGCGGCTTTCCCTCGACGTCCACGATGCGCAGGCTCTTGTCCGACGCCTCGAGGAGGAGGTTGTTGTTGCTGAAGGCCACGAGCTTGCCCCACTCCTTCGGAACCGAGACCTCGTACCTGGCGACGGCGCTCTGCGCCTGCGCGGCGCCGGGCTCGGGCAGCCAGGGGCGGACGGCGATGACGGCGAGGGCGAGGGCGATGACGGTGAGCACGCACTTGACGTAGCGGTCGGTGGCCACGGCGACCTCCTGGCACGGGTGCACGGCTCGACGCACTCCTTGCATGCTACCATCGGCCAACGTCAAGCACCTGACCATCCACAACGTCGTTCACAACTGCTGCCGGCTCCAGGTCACCTGGGTGGAGCGCTGACATGGCCAAGCGGAGAGTGGTCCTCACGGGGGCGTCGGGATACGTGGCCCAGCGGATGTTCGCGCCGCTGGCCGAGCGCTGGGATCTCGTCCCCATCGACGTGCGCGAGACGGCGGGCGACGGGCGGAAGGTCCCCGGGATCGTCGTCGCGGATCTGACCGAGCGGGATCGCGACCGCTATCGGAGCCACTTCCGTGGGGCCGACGCGGTCATCCACTGCGGCTACGTGCGGGCGCCCGGCCTGGACGCGACGACCTGGCAGGACAACAGCGACGCCAAGTTCTGGGCGGAGCACGAGAACGTGGCTCTAACCTATAACGTGTACCGCACGGCGCTGGAGGAGGGGGTGCGCCGGGTGGTCGTCGCCAGCTCGAATCACGCGGCGGACTACTTCGAGCGCCTCGTCTGGGCGGGCCGGCTCGACATGGTGACGCCCGAGATGCCCCCGCGCTCCGACAACTGGTACGGCTGGTCCAAGGCTGCCTACGAGCTGCTCGGCTTCGTCTTCGCAACCGGCAAGGTGGGGGAGCGCGCGCTGGAGGTCGTCCAGTGGCGCATCGGAGGCCCGCGCGACGACGACATCGACCACGTCAAGCCGGGCGACGTCCCGGTGATGCACCGCGCGCTCGGCGCCTATCTCTCGGCGCGCGACCAGGTCCAGCAGGCCATCCGGATGGTGGAGGCGGAGGACATCCGCGACGAGCACGGCGTCCCCTTCCTCATCGTCTACGGCATCAGTGGGAACACCCACCGGTTCTGGAGCCTGGCGAACGCTCGCGAGAAGATCGGCTATCGTCCCGTCGACGACAGCCAGGTGAACTTCGCGGACAAGATCGCGGCGCTGGTGCGGGGCCTGAAAACGTAGACGCGGGCGGCGAGGGACAGGCATTCGGCATTGCGAAGATATAACGAGTGTTAGCCTTCTGACTTTTCTTCTTGGCCATGATTCGGGCGAACGCGCCCGCGCTGCCGTTCACGTTGCCGAAGAATCCGAACCGGTCCCGCTCCAGTGCGGGGTTAGGCGACATCGGTACCAGCCGAATGCCCAGCGGGGAAGAGTCGGGTAGGCTGCCACCAGTAGCGCACACCCTTGCCTTCGTTCAGCGCATTGAGCCGGGCCACCTCGGCTTCCGCTAACTCCGGGCTGCGGACCACTTCCTTGACGGTGACGAGCGTGTCTGGCTCGGTCTCCGGCCCGTGGAAGCCATCCCATCTGAGAACCGCAAAGACCTCGTCCCTCTCCTTGTGCTTGCGACTCATGGGGTTCGCCTAACTCTCGGCTTCAGGGGCCGCGCCGAGCACCGTTAATGACCGAGGGGTCTCTGATCCATGACGAGGAAGGGTACTATGACGCCTCGATGAGCGCCACGCTGCGGCTTCTCCACCGCTGGATCGGCCTCGCCCTGGGCCCCGTCGTCCTGCTGTTCGCGCTGAGCGGCGCCGTCCTCGTGGTGGGCGAGACGCTCGAGGACGCGCTCGAGGGGCGGGCGCGCCCCATCCGCGCGACGGGGCCCGCCGCCCCCGTTCCCACCATCGTGGAGATCGCGCGCGCCCCCTTCCCGGGCGCGGAGCCGCGCGGCGTACGCGCGCCACGCCACGCGGCGGACCCCTACCGCGTCCTTCTCGACTGGCGCGGCGATCGCCTGGAGGTGTGGGTGGATCCCTACGCGCGCGAGGTGATCCGCACCCGGCTCCCCGACCGCTCCGTGCTGGTGGCCGTCCACTCGCTACACGCCTCGCTGCACCTCGGCGGGATGGGGTCGGCGCTCGTCGCGGCCTTCGGGCTGGCGCTGGCCGCCGAGAGCGCCCTCGGGATCTGGGTCTGGTGGCCGGGGCGGGGCGGCGCGACGGGACGCCTCACGCGGTTTCACCAGGCGGTCGGGGTGCTCGCAGCGGCGGGGACTCTCGTGCTCGCGCTGACAGGGGTGTACCTTGCCGCGCGGCACGCGGTCACGCCCGGCCCGGCGGCGATGTCCGCGCGCGCGCCGGAGGCCCGCGGGGGGCTCGCCGAACGCCTCCACCGGGGCGAGTTCGCGGGGGGAGCGGGACGCGCGGCCTGGGTGGCGACCGGACTCGCCCTGTCCGTGCTCGTGCTGTCCGGCTACGCCCTCTCGATCCGGCGCTGAGCCGGGGTCAGGCGGGGAGCCGCTCGTACATGCCGTGCACCTCGCCGCCGTGGAAGCGCGCCACGTGGTTGGTCGGGGGCAGCGGCTCCGAGTAGAAGAACTCCGGCAGCTCGTCGTCCTTGGCGGTGAAGCCGGCCTGCCGGTTGAACTCCGCCTCGAGGCGCAGCGCGTCGCGACCGAGCGCCTCGAAGAAGTCCTTGGTCAGGGTCGTGCCGTGCGCGGCATTGATGGCGTTGGTGATGAAGTCGAGGTTGGCGGTGGTCACGCCGCCGCCGAAGATGCAGAGACCCAGCGAGTCGCTCGCGGCCACCCGGGCCTGCTGGAGCAGGCTCTGCTCGATGATGGCGGGTAGCTCCATCTCCCGCGTCTTGAGCCGCGGGAGATTGCCGGCGGTGTGGTCCGCCCCCTGGGCGGTGGCCATCATGGTGATGCCGGTGGCCTCGACCACGCGTGGATCGTACGCGCTGATCGCCTGCTTCTTGATGACGGGCACGCGCCGCACCTTGTAGTGCTCACCCACGCGCGCGGTGCCCTGTGCCCAGATGCGCCCGTTCTCGGTGCCCTGGCGGATCTCCGCGAGGGTGTCGGTCATGAACTTCACGTCGCCGAACACGCCCAGCCCCGCCTCCATGAGCACGGCGATCATGGCGCCCAGCTCGATGGTGTCCACCCCGAGGTCGTTGGCGATGTAGTTCATCTGGGCGAGGTCGTCGGGATCACTGAGGCCGCAGTTGGTGCCGAGGAGGCCGAGTGTCTCGTACTCCACCGGCGAGACGACCTCCTTGCCGGCGGCATCGTGGTAGACGTTGCTGCACTGGATCACGCAGCCGGGCATGCAGGCATGCGTGTGGTCGCCACCCCGCGACACGTTCAGGGGCGCGATGAACTCGCCGCCCATCTTGAACTTCTCGCCCGCCGGGACATTGGCCTGCTGTCCCGCGCTGAAGTTGCGGACGGGGAGCCCGCCCAGCGCGTTCTGGAGGTCCGCCATGCCCATGGTGCCGATCTTCGCGTAAAAGTTCTTCACCATGGAGTCGTCCTGGAGGAGCTTGGCGTAGTCCTTGATGGCGGCGTTGACCTTCTTGGAATCCTCGAAGGGCGGGATACGGTCCAGATCCACCACGACGGCCTTGACCTTCTTGGCCCCCATCACCGCGCCCACGCCCCCGCGCGCAGAGAGGCGAGCGGGGCGGCCGTCCTTGTCGCTGAAGGCGATGCCCGCGATGAGACCCTGGTACTCGCCCACCGGGCCGCAGAGGGCGATGGTCACCTTCTTGCCGTAGCGGGCGTGCAGCATGGCCTGCGCCTCGAAGTTCCCCTTCTCCAGATAGGGGCCGGCGTCGTCCCAGTCGATGCCGCCGTCCTTCTTGAAATGGAGGACGACCCAGGTCGGCGAGACGCCGTGGAGCGTGAAGCCGGCGATCTTCTGCTGCCCCAGGCCGTAGGCGAAGGTGCCCCCGCCATTGGCCTCCTTGATGCCGCCGGTGAGCGGGCTCTTGCAGCCCACGCTGGTGCGGTTGGCGTTGGAGAAGCTCGACCCCGCGAAGGGCCCCGCCGAGAAGATGAGCGGGTTCTCGGGCGAGAGTGGATCCACGGTGGCCGCGCCCGCCTCGAGCAGCGTCTTGGCGATGAGATAACGGCCCGCCCTTACCACGGCCTCGCCCGTGAGCTCGTGCCTCATAATGGTGCGGTCGTCCAGCCGGATATCCAAGTAAGTGCGCATCGAGGGCTCCTGGTGTGGCGGTCGGTTATCGGCGAGGCCCCGCGTCGTCCGCGAGCCTGACCCTTCCGCCCCGATCCTGCCATAGCCGCTGCCACCCGTCAAAGCGGCTAGGGCGCCGTCAGCGCGCTAGCGCGCGCGGTAGTCCTCGATGAGCTGGAGGATGCGCGCCCGGGCGGCCGCGCGGAGGGCGGGATCCGAGAGGTCGCGGCCCAGGAGGTCCTCCTCGATCTCGTGCATCTTCACGAAGCGAGGCGGCTGGCCCGCCGGCGCCTTCTCCACGAAGGGCGCGTCGCCAACGAGAACCCCGTCCCAGGTCTCTCGCAGGAGTGTCCAGAAGGCCTGCCGCTCGCGCGCGAAGGCGGCGCCAACCGCGCACTCCGAGTCCGGCAGCCGGACGTACCACGTCTTCCCCAGCTCCCGCGCGAGCGGCGCGCGCCCGCCGCCGGCATCGATGGTCTTCACGTTGTCCTGGCGCTCGAGCCAGCTGGAGCCGTAGTTCACGATGCGGGTGCCTCGCTGCAGGGTGTGGTAGTCGCGGCGCCCCATGTCGCGGCTCTCCCGACCGGGAATAGGCGCGTAGTTAGAGCAGGACCACTCGGGATAGCCGGACCCCGTCGCCCAGGCCGCCGCGCACTGATAGCGAAGCCCATCGTCCAGATTGGTGATCCGGCGCGTCCAGAGGCCCGGCGTCCCGCGGAGGTCGCGCACATGCCAGGTAAGCGGGGCCACGAAGTCGTAGAGGAAAGGCGCGCCGTGCTCCCAATCCTCCGACTGGTGTCGGAGCAGGCTGTCCGTCCGCACGGCACCCGCGAGATCGGCGGCGAAGAGGATACGCTGGAGCCGGATCCGGCGCGGCGACACCATCTCGGCGGTGATCCATTCCTTCACGGACTTGTCACGATTGACGTCGTAGACACGGGGATCGCGGGCGTAGCCGGGCCGGAGGCTCTCGATTTCGACGAAGCTGTAGTCCACGAGGAAGCAGCCGGTCATGCCTCGGATGGCCGCGAGCCCGCGCTCGAGCGAGGGGTCGGCTGCGCCCGCGCTGCCGGCGCCCAGGCCAAGGGCCAGGGCTACCACGGCCGCGGCGGCCGAGGCGATAAGGGCGATGCGCTGTCCCAGGAGGCCTCCCACCCCTCCAGTATGCACGGCCAGCCCCCAGGCACGGAGCGGCAGGCCCAGTCGCGCGGCGGCTCAGATCTGCGAGTAGCCGCTGCCCTTGGTTTCTACGCCGCGCCCCCGCGCCTCGGTGATCCAACCGTGCTCTTTGAGGATCTCCTGGCTATAGGTCACCCGGCCGGTGATCCGCTCGCAGGGCTCGGTGGCCAGCAGCAGCGTCGCCCGCGCCATCAGGATGGGCGGCTCGCCGCGCGGATCATCCAGCCCGCGCACGAGCTTGTGATGCACGGTCCCCGGCGTGGGCACCACCTGGGACGGCGACACCGCCGTGACCGAGATCCCGTGCGGGTACACCTCGCGCGCGAGCCCCTGGGTGAAGCGCTCGAGCGCCGCCTTCTCCGCGCCATAGCATGTGCCCCCCGCATAGCGCTCCGGCTCGGGATAGGGCCCGCGGCCGGGCCCGATGGCCGAGCCCGAGGAGATGTTCACGATGCTGCCGCGCCGCCGCGGGATCATGTCCGCGAGGACGATCTTGGCGAGGACGAAGGGCGCGTGGACGTTGACCGCCCAGGACCGGAGCCACTTGTTGACGGGGTAGTCCTTGACCTCGATGAAGTAGGTGAGCGCGGCGTTGTTGACGAGGACGTCCACGGGCCCGTAGGCCGCACGCGCGGCGTCGATCAGCCGCTCGCACTCGTCTGGCTCGGAGATGTCCGCGGCCACCGCGGTGACCTCGCCGCCCGCCTCCCGGATCTCCGCCGCCGTCCGCTCGAGCGAGCCCGCGAGCGGGTGATCGCCTTCCCGGAGGGTCCGCGCCGCGCAGACCACCCGACCGCCCTCGGCGGCGAAGAGACGGGCGATGTCGGCGCCGATGCCCCGGCTCGCGCCCGTGACGACGACCGTCTTGCCGTCGAGCTTTCCCATGGCGACGCGGCACACTCTAGGACTTTTCCATCGGCCGGCGCAAGCGACTCGAGGGCCTCCGCCGCGCCGCCGGCTCGATGCTCGGCTTACGCGGGGACCAGGTTCAGGGGTGGCTCGCCGCGCGCCGTGCGCTCGATGTTCCCGGCGATGATGTCGGCCCGTGCCGCCAGCATGCCCTCCGTCCAGCCGGACACGTGCGGGGTCATGAGCACATTGGGCAGCTCGTGGAAGGGCCGGGTCGCGGGCAGGGTGGGGCCGGGTTCGGTGGGATAGCGATACCAGACGTCGAGCGCGGCGCCGGCGATGGTCCCCTCGGCGAGCGCCCGGTAGAGGGCGTCCTCGTCCACGATCTCCCCGCGCGCCACGTTGACGAGCATGGCCGTCCGCTTCATGAGGGCCAGCTCGCGGGCGCCGAGCATTCCGCGAGTCTCGGGCGTCAGGGCGAGGGTGATCGTCAGATAGTCGGCGCGCCCTAGCACCGCGTCCAGCGACCCCGGGCCGCCGAGGAAGGCGAGGCCCTCGGCGGTGGTCCCCTTCGGCTCGCGGCGGATGGCGTGGACGGTCATGTCGAAAGCGAGCGCGCGGCGGGCCACCGCCTGGCCGATGCGGCCGTAGCCGAGGATCCCCAGCGTCTTGCCGGCGAGCTCGGGGACGGCGGGAGGAGGCGGAGCGTCGTGGGACCACGCGGCCTCCCAGCGCCCGCGCCGGAGGCTCGCGTCCAGCCGGCCGAACCCACGGTTCCACGCCAGCATCGCGCCGAGGACATACTCGGCGATGCCCGCCTCGTGGCCATAGGCATTGGCGAGCGAGGCGCCCGCGGGCAGCGCGGCTCGGTCGACGCGGTCGATCCCCGCCCCGGGCACCTGGACGAGCCGGAGCCGCCCGGCCGCGGCGCCCATCGCGGGGGTGAAGGCCAAGCCGACCAGCACGTCCACCTCGGGCAGCCGGGCCAGGATTGCCTGCTCGTCGGCGACCATCACGTCGCAGGGAATGGTGAGGCGGGCGCGGACCGGCTCGACGAAGCACGCCGCGAACCCTCCCACGAAGGCGACCCGCATCGGCACGGCCTGCTCGGTCACGTGAGCACCATCTGGGTCTGGATGGTCAGCGACAGCATGCGCCCCGACTCGTCGGTGATCCGCGTCTGCCAGACCTGGGTCCGCTTGCCGCGATGGAGGGGGGTGGCCTCGGCCTGCACCAGGCCGGAACGACCGGCCGCGAAGAAATTGGTCTTGGACTCGAGCGTGGTGGTGCCGGCGCCCGGCGCCAGGTTGAGCACGGTGGCGACGGCGCCGATGGTGTCGGCGAAGGCCATGAGGGTGCCGCCGTGGAGCGCTCCACCGACGGTACGCAAGTCGTCCCTGATGGTGAGGCGCGCGATCACCTTGTCGGGAGTGGCCTCGACGAACTCGATGCCGAGCAGCTCGCCGAGAGTTCCCTTCCAGCGCTCGCCGATCTGCCGTGGGTCGATCGGGCTGCTCATCGTCGGTTCCTCCTGGTCGCGGGTCGATGTCCGGCCTGCCTGGACGGGCCCCATGTTCCATCCCGATACGTCAGGAGCTCAATTACCTGGGAGGTAATGTCTCACGCTCCGGACGCGGTGTAGACTCCGCCCATGGAACGCACGCGCGCGCGGCTTCATCGAGAGGGGGACCGCGGGCCGGCGGCCCGGCTCAGCCCGATCGGGCAGCTCCTCCGGCAGTGGCGCGAGCGGCGGCGGCTCAGCCAGCTCGCCCTCGCCATGGAGGCGGAGGTGTCGTCCCGGCATCTCTCCTTCGTCGAGACGGGCCGGGCCCAGCCCAGTCGCGAGATGGTGCTGCTCCTCGCCCGCGCCCTCGACGTGCCGACGCGGGCGCGCAACGAGCTGCTCACCGCGGCGGGCTTCGCCCCCATCTATCGCGAGCGCGGGCTCGAGGCGCCCGAGCTGGCGGACGTCCGCCGCGCGCTCGAGTTCATGCTGCGCCAGCAGGAGCCTTTCCCCGCCCTCGTTCTCGACGGTGGCTGGAACATCGTGCTGAGCAATGGAGGGGCGCAGCGGCTGCTCGGCCTCTTCCTCGAGCCGGCCGAGGTCGCCGCGCTGGGGCCGCCGAACGCGATGCGACTCTTCTACCATCCGGGCGGCATGCGCCCGTACATCGTGAACTGGGAGCCGACCGCGGCCGCCCTCATTCAATGGCTGCACCGGGACGTCATTCGCGGCGTGGGCGAGCCCGAGACGGGCCGGCTGCTCGAGGAGCTCCTGTCGTATCCGGACGTGCCGCGCCACTGGCGCATGCTCGACCTCGACGCCTCGAACGCGCCCTTCCTCGCCGTGGAGCTGGCCAAGGACGACGTGCAGCTCTCCTTCTTCTCACTGCTCGCCGGGCTCGGCGTCCCCTACGACATCACGCTCCACGAGCTGCGCGTGGAGTGCTTCTTCCCCGCGGATGCGGCGAGCGAGACGCGGTTGCGGCAGCAGGCGCCGCCGGCAGGCGCGAAGGCCTAGAGCCCGCCCCACACCTCGCGGGCGGTCTCGACGCAGAGCGCGAGCTTGGCGCGCTGCTGCTCGACGGTGAGGTCGTTGCCCTCGACGGTCGAGGAGAAGCCGCACTGCGGGCTGAGGCAGAGCTGCTCGAGGGGGACGTACTTCGCCGCCTCGTCGAGCCGCCGCTTGAGATCGTCCATCCGCTCCAGCGCGCCGGTCTTGCTCGTGACCAGCCCGAGGACCACCCGCACGTGCTTGGGCACGTGGCGGAGCGGCGAGAAGTCCCCCGAGCGGGCGTCGTCGAACTCGAGGAAGAAGCCGTCGTAGGGCATCTGGGTGAAGACGGTCTCGGCGACCCGCTCGTAGCCGCCCTGCGCGCGCCAGGACGACCGGAAGTTGCCGCGGCAGAGATGGGTGCACACGGTGAGGTCGCGGGGCTTGTCGCGCAGCGTGCCGCGCACCATTTTCACGGAGAGCGCGAGCTGGACGTCGGGGTCGTCGCCGCGGGCGCGGCCTTCCGCCCGCATGTGCTCGTCGCAGAGATAGGCGAGGCTCACGTCGTCGAGCTGCAGATATCGGCAGCCCGCGGCGTAGAGATCGGCGATCTCCGCGCGGTACGCGGCGGCGGTGTCCTCGGCGAAGGCGTCGAGGTCGGCATAGACCTTCCGGTCGATGTTCGGCTGGCCCACCTGGGTGAGGAGCATGGACGGCGAGGGTAGCGTCAGCTTGGCGGTCCGGCGCACCACGGTGCGCAGGAACTTGAACGCGTCCACGAAGATGGGGCGCGGCCGCGTGACGCGCGCGTTGACCGCGAGATCGGGGCGGGTGAAGAACATCTCCCCGGACTTTCCCCGGAAGGTGACGGGCAGGCTCTTGCCCTCGCTGCCGAGCCCGGAGAACTGCATGAGGAAGTCCATGTGCCAGGACTTCCGACGCATCTCGCCGTCGGTGATGCCCTGCAGCCCCACGCCCTCCTGGAGAGCCACCGCCTCGCGGATGGCCGCATCCTCGGCGGCGGCCAGCGCCTCCGCGCTCGCGCGTCCGGCTTCCCTCTCGAGACGGAGCGCCTTGAGCGATGCGGGACGCAGGAGGCTCCCCACGTGATCGGCGCGGAACGGCGGGCGAGGCTCCGGCATGCCGCTCCTCCTACCGCGCGGGCCTGTCCACCGCTCCGTAGATCATGTCCTTGAGGAGGGCGCGATAGGGGACCCGCTGCTTGGGGGACTGCATCATGTAGACGACGAAGAGGCTCTCCTTGGGATCCACCCAGAAATAGGTGCCGGCCGCCCCGCCCCAGTTGTACTCGCCGACGGTGCCCGGCAGGGGCGACACGCCCGCGTCCTTGCGCACGGCGAAGCCCAGTCCGAATCCAAAGCCGGGCCCGGGCAGGTAGAGCGGGCCCGGAGTCACCGCCGAGCCCAGGTGGTCGGCGGTCATGAAGGCGACGGTCTTGGGGCTCACGAGCCGCTTGCCGTCGAGGCTCCCGCCGTTGAGCAGCATCTGCAGGAAGCGGGCGTAGTCCGTGGTGGTGCTCACGAGGCCGCCGCCGCCCGACTCCCACTTCTGCGTCACCCGCGGGTCGTTGAGCTCCGCATCGGTGCCGATGGAGCGATCGTTGGGGAAGGGCTCGGCGATCCGCTCGTGCTTGGACTTGTCCGTCACGTAGAAGGCGGTGTCCCTCATGCCAAGGGGCGTGAAGATCCGCGCCGCGAAGAACTGCGAGAGCGTCTGTCCGGACACCACCTCGATGAGGCGGCCGAGGACGTCGGTGGAATGGCTGTAGTCCCAGGTGGTGCCGGGCTGATAGAGGAGCGGCAGCCTGACGAGCCGGTCCACAAGCTCGGCGTTCGAGGGATAGTCGTTCCAGACCTTGCCGTCCACGTACATCTTCTTGACCAGCCCCGGGCCGAAGAACCCGTAGGTCAGTCCCGAGGTGTGGCGCAGGAGGTCCTGCACCGTCATGTCCCGCCGGGCGGGCTGGAGCTCGAGCGTCGGCTGGCCGCTCGCATCCGGCTTCTCCACGCCCACCTTGAGACCGCCGAGCTGTGGGATGTACTTGGTGACGGGGTCGCCGAGGGCCAGCTTGCCGTCCTCGACGAGCATCATCACGGCCAGCGAGGTGATGGGCTTGGTCATCGAGTAGATCCGGAAGATCGCGTCCCGAGTCATCGGCGCGCGGGTCGCGGGATCGCGCACCCCCACCGTCTCGAACCAGGCGACCTTGCCCTGCCGTGCCACGAGGAGAATGGCCCCGGGGATCACGCCCTTGTCGGCGTCGGCCCTGAGGATGGCGGTGAGCTGGCCGAGGCGCTCCGACGAGAGCCCCACCTGCTCCGGCCGGGCGGCGGGGAGGCTCTGCGCCTGGGCGAGACCGACCGCGAGGAGCCCGTACAGCACCGCCGTCAGAAATGTCGCTCGTGTCCGCATCATGGTGATCCCCCCGTCGAGGCGCGCTCGGCGCTCGTGACGGGAAGAGCATCGGCCAGCTCCCCTCCGGCGTCAAGCGCTCGGTTGACAGGCCGAGCCCATCGCCCGTAGTCTGGGCGCAAGACGCTCGAGGCGGGAGGACGCGCATGGCTCTGACGTTCCGGAAGCTGCATCCTCACTTCGTCGCCGAGGTGAGCCCGGTGGATCTGCGCGCGGTCCGCGATCCTGCCACGCTCGCCGAGATCCGGGCGGGCATGGACGAGTTCGCCGTGCTCGTCTTCCGCGATCAGCCCTTCGCGGATGCAGAGCAGCTCGACTTCGCCCAGCGGCTCGACGGAGTCCTCCACACCAAGCTGGGGATCAGCGCGCTGCAGAAGAACCGCTTCGGCAACGAGGCGCTCGGAGACATCTCCAATCTCGACGAGAACGGGGAGATCCTCCAGTCGGACAACCGCCGACGCATGTATAGCCTGGGCAATCGCCTCTGGCACACCGATGCCTCGTTCCAGGACCCACCAGGTCGCTATTCCATGCTGTCCGCCAAGATCGTCCCCCCCGTCGCCGCCGACACCGAGTACGCCGACATGCGTGCCGCCTACGACGCGCTGCCCGCGGAGATCAAGGAGCAGATCGAGGGGCTCCGAGTTCATCACTCCATCGCGCACTCACGCCAGACCCTCGGCTTCGAGTTCTCCGAGACCGAGCAGGAGGCCCTCAAGGGCGCCGTTCACCCGCTCGTCCGCACCATCCCCCGCTCGGGTCGCCGCTCCCTCTACGTGGCCTCGCACGCCTCGCGCATCATCGACTGGCCCGTTCCCGAGGGCCGCCTCCTCCTGCGCGACCTCATCGAGCACGCCACCCAGCCCGAGTTCGTTTACCGGCACTCCTGGCGCGTGGGCGATCTCGTCATCTGGGACAACCGTGCCACCATGCACCGGGGGCGTCCCTTCGACGACACCAAGCACCGCCGCGAGCTCCGCCGCGTGACGACGCTCGACGTTCCCGAGCCCGCTCCCGCCGCCCGCTAGTCCGCTCGCGTGTCCGAGCCCGACCACCCGTCCACCTCGCTGTCCTCGGCGCGGAAGTGGGCGATCACCATC
>JBKPDT010000116.1:0-5407 GCA_046728035.1 Candidatus Methylomirabilota bacterium
CGATGTCGACCTCGGCGATCGTGTCGTAGTCGAGCCCGCCCTGGATGAGCAGCATGCGCGTGTCCATGTCCTTCTGGCTGAGCCGGCCCTTTTCCACGGTGGCCGCGTAGTTCTTCCGGACCACCGCGAGCCCGCGATCCAGCGCCTCCTGGCTCATCTCGAGGACGTGCACCGGGATGCCGGCATTGGCGAAGTTCATGGCGATCCCGCCGCCCATGGTGCCGGCGCCGATCACCGCCGCCGACGTGATCGCCTTCACCGGGGTCTCCTTGGGCACGTCGGGGATCTTCGCGACCTCGCGCTCGGAGAAGAAGACGTGGATCTGGGCCTTGGACTGGGTGGATTGCATGCACTGGCCGAACAGCTCGCGCTCGCGTCGCAGCCCCTCGTCGAAGGGCAGGGTGGTGGCGGCCTCCACCGCGTCCACGCAGCGGAGCGGCGCGAAGAAGCCCCGCGCGCTCTTCTCGAGCCCCTTGCGGAACTCGGCAAACACGGCGGGGCTGGTCCCGCTCACCTTGTCCTGCATGTCGCGGATCTTCCGCAGAGGCTTGCCCTCGGCGACGAGCCGCTCGGCATAGGCGCAGGCGCCTTCCAGGAGATCGCCCGGGACGAGCTCGTCCACGATGCCGAGGGCCTGCGCGCGCGCGGCGGGAATCGGGTCACCGGTCACGATGAGCGGCAGCGCCGCCTCCGCGCCGATGAGGCGGGGCAGCCGCTGGGTGCCGCCCGCGCCGGGCAGGAGGCCGAGCTTGACCTCGGGGAATCCGACCTGGCCGCTCGCCACCGCGCAGCGGTAGTGACAGCCGAAGGCCACCTCGAGCCCGCCGCCCAGCGCGGTGCCGTGGATGGCCGCGACCACGATCTTGGGGCTCGCCTCGTACTGCCCGATCACCGAGCTGAGGTCGGGGGGCTGCGGGGGCTTGCCGAACTCGCGGATGTCGGCGCCGGCGATGAAGGTGCGGCCACCCCCGATGAGGACGAGGGCGCGGGCGTTCCCATCGGCGATGCCTTTGGCGAGGGCGTCGGCGAGTCCCTGGCGGACGCCGTGGCTGAGCGCGTTGACGGGAGGATTGTTGACGGTGATGACGCCGACCGAGCCGCGGCGCGAATATTCGACGAGGTCTGCCATGGATGGTCTCCTTCTCCCGTGCGGAATCGGTGGTCTAGCTCAGGCGCTGGACGAGCGCCCAGCCGGCGTCGGCGAGCGGCCGGGCCCGGACTCCGCGCTCGCGCGCGTGGGGGTCGTTGGCCGTGCCCGCGATGAAGCGCCCCATGATGCCCTGGGCGATGGCGGAGAGGCGGAACATCGAGAACGCCACGTAGAAGTCCCAGTTCTCGATCCCGTCGCGGCCGGTGCGCCGGCAATAGGCGGCGAGGTACTCCTCCTCCGAGGGCATGCCGAGCGCGGTGAGGTCCGCGCCCTCGAAGCCCTCCATGCTGTCGGCAGGGAGGCGATAGGGCATGCAGTTGTAGGCGAGGTCGCTGAGCGGATGGCCGAGGGTCGACAGCTCCCAGTCCAGCACGGCGATGATGCGCGACTCGGTGGGGTGGACGATGCTGTTGCCGAGCCGGAAGTCTCCATGGACGAGGCTGGTGGAATCCTCGGCCGGGAGGTGCTCGGGCAGCCAGGCGATCAGCCGCTCCATGGACTCGATGTGCTCCGTCTCGGAGGCGCGATACTGGCCGGTCCAGCGGTGGATCTGCCGCTGGATGTACTGCCCGGTGCGCCCGAAGTCGCCGAGACCGATGGCCTTGAAGTCGACCATGTGCAGGCGCGCGAGGACCTCGTTCATGGAGTCGTACATCATCGCGCGGTCGCGGGGAGAGATGCCGGGCAGCCGCGGGTCGGTGAGCACGCGGCCGGCCACGCACTCCATCACGTAGAACCAGGTCCCGATCACCGCGTCGTCCTGGCAGAGCAGATACGTGCGCGGCACCGGGACGCCCGTCTCCGCGAGCGCGGTGATGACGCGGTACTCGCGGTCCACCGCGTGCGCGGAGGGGAGGAGTTTGCCGGGCGGCTTCCGGCGCAGCACGTACTGCGCCCCCGGCGTGGAGAGGTGATAGGTCGGATTCGACTGCCCGCCCATGAATTGTCGCACGGCGAGAGGGCCCTTGAACCCTTCGATGCGCTCGGCGAGATAGCGCTCGAGCGTGGCCACGTCGAAGCGGTGTGCCTCGCGCACCTCGACGGTTGCCGCGATGTGGCTGGCCGGAGCCGTCATGCCGGCTTTTATAGCACGGGCGGCCCGCGGGGGGGAGGCCGGGCCCTACTGCGCCTGGGCGCGGAACGCGAACGCGATGCGGACCTGGTCGGCGATGGGATTCATGCGTGACTCGTAGTTGATGCCGTAGTCGGTGCGCTTGATATCGAACTGGCCGCGCGCCTCCAGCCGGCCCGCGGCCACGCTCACCTCCACCGGCACCGTCACCTCCTTCGTCACGCCGTGCACGGTGAGCCGGCCCACCAGGAGCACGCGCCGCCCCGCCCTCTCCACCCGCGCGCTCTCGAAGGTGATGGCGGGGAAGCGCTCCACGTGGAGGAAGTCCTCGCTGCGAAGATGGTTGTCCCGCATCCGGATGCCGGTGTCGATCGAGGCCGCCTCCACCTTCACGGCGACGCGGGCGGTGGTGAGGTCGGCCGGATCCACGACCACCTCGCCCGCGAAGCGCTGGAAGCGGCCGTCGGCGTTCGCGAGGCGCGAGGTCGCGTGGAAGCCGAGCGCGCTCGCCTCCGGCAGAATGCGGTAGCGCACCGGCTCCGCCCGCACGGGGGCGGCCACGCCGAGCGCGACGGCGAGGAGTCCCGCGGCGGCGGAGAGAACGGCGCGGCGTCGCACCACGCGTCCCCTCGTCAGGCCCGGCCGCCCGTCAGCTCCTTCCGCGCGAGCGCGGCGCCGGCGGCGAGGGCGCCGATCTTCTGGTTGCACATGTAGCGCGGCGACCAGCCGAAGCCGCAGTCGGGATTGACGTAGAGCTTCTCGGCCGGACAGACCTGGAGCACGCGGCGGATGCGCCGGGCCACGTCCTCCGGCGACTCCGGGTAGAAGCCCTTGACGTCGATGACGCCCGCGCCCAGCTCGCGCCCGGCCCCGTACTCCTTCCACACGTCCAGCTCGGAGAGCTCGCGGCCGGCGAACTCGAGCACGAACTGGTCGGCGCGCGCCTTGAGGAGGCCGGGGAAGTAGGGCCGATAGGAGCGGTCGAAGCGCGAGCGCCCGAAGCGGTTGCCGAAGCACACGTGGAAGGCCAGTCGCGCCTTCACGCCCTCGGTGGCCAGGTTGTAGAGCCGTGCCATCTCCTCGCCGGAGACGTTGCCGCGCGCGGGCTCGTCGAGCTGGATGAAGTCGGCGCCCGCCTCGACGAGGGCGCGCAGCTCCGCGTTGATGACCTCGGCGAAGCGTTCGGCGACGTCCACCACGCCCTTGTACATCTTGCCGGGATGGATGCGCGAGCCGAACGTGAGTGGTCCCGCGCAGGTGGCCTTGGTGCGCCGGCCGGTGTGGGCCTTGAGATACGCGAACTCCTTCACGATGCCGAGCCCGCCCGGCGGCGTCTCGATGCGCCCCGTCGCCTCGTAGCGCGTCTGCTGATCGTAGCCCCACGGCCCCGCCTTGCGCCGCACCTCCAGGGGCTCGATGCCCTTGATGATGGCGTAGTAGGAGTCCACGTAGCCGTCGAGGCGGCGGACCTCGCCGTCGGTGATGACGTCCAGCCCGGCCCGCTCCATGTCCCGGATGGCGGTGTCGGCGGCGTCGTCGAACATCTCCTCGAGGTCGGCGGGGCCGAACTGGCCCGCCTCGTGCGCCTTAACGGCGGCATACCACCAGCCGCCTTTGCCATGGGAGCCGACGACGGTGGAGGGGATCAGGGGCAGCTCAGCCATCGGTCGTATCCTTTCAGTGTATGATCGGCGCCGTGAGCGACGACCCGGTGCACGCGCGCATCATGGCCATCGCGGAGCTCGTCAACGGCGATGCCGGACTCGTCCGGCGCGGCCGCCTCTGCTCGACCACCTTCCTCCTCGAAGCGGGAGAGGTGCCGTACCTCGTCCGCGTCCACGAGGGACGCGTGGCCGCCATCGAGCGCGGGCCCTTCCTCCTCCGTCCGTGGGCCTTCGCTATCCGGGCCTCCGCGGAGGCCTGGCGGCGTTTCTGGGAGCCCGTGCCCGCCCCCGGCTACCACGATCTGTTTGCCATGAAGAAGCTCGGCGTGGCAAGTGTGGAAGGCGACCTCGTCCCCCTCATGACCCATCTCCGCTATGTGAAGGAGCTGATCGCGGCGCCCCGTCGCGCCGCGCTACGCTGACCCATGGCGGAGCTGGAACCCATCGTCGGCCGCTACCTCCACCTGACTCTGGGCGGACGCCCGCACCGCGTCTACTACGAGGAAGCCGGCCAGGGCATCCCCATCGTCTGCCTCCACACCGCGGGCACCGACGGCCGCCAGTATCGCCACGTGCTGAACGATCCCGCCGTCACGGGCGACTTCCGCGTCCTCGCCTTCGACATGCCCTGGCACGGCAAGTCCCTTCCTCCGCCTGGATGGCAAGACGAAGAATACCGGCTCACCACCGCCGCTTACATCGAGATGATCCTGGCCTTCTGCGACGCCCTCGCGCTCGAGCGGCCGGTCGTGCTCGGCTGCTCCATCGGCGGCAAGATCGTGCTCGAGCTGGCCCGGCTCCACCCGGAGCGCTTCCGCGCGCTCATCGGCGTCGAGTCGGCCGCCTATCAGCCGCCGTGGTACGACGACACCGGCTGGCTGCACCGGGCCGACATTCACGGCGGGGAGATCGCGGGCGCGCTCATGTCCGGCCTCATCGCGCCGCAGAGTCCCGATGAGACGCGCTGGGACACGCTGTGGGGCTACATGCAGGGCGGGCCGGGCGTGTTCAAGGGCGATCTCTGGTTCTACCGGGTGGACGGCGACTTCCGCGACCGAGTGGGCGAGATCGACACCACGCGCTGCCCGCTGTACCTCCTCACCGGCGAGTACGACTTCTCCTGCACGCCGGAAGACTCGCGGCAGACCGCGGAGAAGATCGCCGGCGTGCGCTTCACCGTGATGAAGGACATCGGCCATTTCCCGATGAGCGAGAGTCCCGCGCAGTTCCGGAAGTACCTCGCCCCGGTCCTCGACGAGATCCGCTCGACCGCGCGCTGACCGGCGCATCGGGTGACCGCCCGGCGAGAGCCGGCGGCGGCGACGCCGCGGGTGGCGCCGGACTGGGAGCCCCACGGCCCGAGCCGGGGGACCCCACACCGGGCGGGGGTGGCTCGGGGCGTGGGCTGTCTCTTATACACATCTGACGCTGCCGACGACGTGTCGTGGGGGTTGTTGTCGGTGGTGGGGGGGTGTTTGTTATGGGGGGGGGGGGGGGGGGGGGGGGGGGGGGGGGGGGGGG
>JBKPDT010000117.1:0-13857 GCA_046728035.1 Candidatus Methylomirabilota bacterium
GGCCTCCTCGCGGCTCGGTGCACGCGGCTCAGTAGAGATTCTTGCGGTAGCCTTCCTGGAGACGCTGGTCGAACGCCTCGAGAGTCATGTCGCGGGGCTTGGCATGGTCGAGGAATATCTGGGCGGGCGAGGCCAGCCCGCTCAAGTCGGGCCACTGGGAGCTGTCCCAGAGCCCCGAGCGCTTCACGCACTTCGCGCAATGGAGGAAGCTCTCCTGCACCTCGACGACGATCGCGAGGTGGGGAGTCTTGCCCTGAACGGCGAAGGAGGCCAGCAGCTCCGGATCGCGGACGATCTGGGCGCGCCCGTTCACGCGCAGGGTCTCCTCGCTCCGGGGGAGCAGGAAGAGGAGACCGATCCCCGGATTCTCGAGGAGATTCCGGATCCCGTCGAAGCGCTTGTTGCCGGGGCGGTCAGGGATGACCAGGTGCCGCTCGTCGAGGACGTGGACGAAGCCGGGCGCGTCCCCCTTCGGGCTCACGTCGCAGCGTCCCGTCGCGTCGGAGGTCGCCACCAGCACGAATGGCGACCGGGCGATGAAGGCGCGGCAGTGCTCGTCGAGCCGACCGATGTCCTTGCGCAGCGCGGTCTCGGAAGGCTCGCCCATCAGCGCGCGCAGCTCCTCCAGCGTGGTCACCACCTGCTTGAACACCGGGGCATCACCGTTTCCGGTCATTTCCTCTCCCATATCCGCTCGCCTCGCCTTCGGCTGCGGCTCGCCTGCCTCGCTCCGCTCGGCTCTCTCTGCCATCTCCGCTCGCCTCGCCTTCGGCTGCGGCTCGCCAGTCAAGCTCCTAAGAAGATGCGGCGGATCTCGGCGTCCTGGGCCAGCTCGGCGGCGGGCCCGGTCCGGCTGTTCCGGCCGTCCACAAGAATATAACCGCGCCGGGCGATGGCGAGGGCCTCGATCGCGTTCTGCTCCACCATGGCGATGGACACCCCGTCGGCATTGATGCCGCGGATGGTCTCGAACAGCCGCTCGGCCGCCTGGGGCGCGAGCCCCGCGGAGGGCTCGTCGAGGAGGAGGAGCGCCGGCTCCACCATGAGGGCCATGGCCATGGCGAGGATCTGCCGCTGGCCGCCGGACAGCGTGCGCGCGGCGTGCCGGCGCTTCTCGCTCAGCGCGGGGAATCGCTCGAAGATGGCGTCGATCCTCCGCCCCGCGCCGCGGGGGTCCACGTAGCCACCGATCTCGAGGTTCTCGCGCACCGACATGGTGGGGAAGATGTTGTGCTCCTGCGGCACGAACGCCACGCCGAGCGTTGAGATCTCGCGTGGTGGCCGGCCCTGGATCGCGCGGTCGCCCAGACGCACCGTGCCGCGGGTCGGCGTCAGGATCCCCGCCACCACCTTCAACAGGGTGGACTTGCCGGCGCCGTTCGGCCCGATGATGCTCACGATCTCGCCCCGCTCGATCGTGAGGTCCACGCCCTTGAGCACCTCGTCGGCGGCGGTGTAGCCGGCGACGATGCCCTCGCACGCGAGGAGCGTCATGCCGGCATGCGGCGCCGCCCCATGTAGGCCGCCTGCACGCGGGGGTCGGCGGCGAGGGCGGCGAACGAGCCCTCGGCGAGATGCCGCCCTTCCGCCATCACCACCACGGGATCGCAGAGCCGGGCGATCACGTCTAGGTGATGCTCGATGATGAGAAAGGTGAGGCCGTCGGCACGCAGACCCGCCAGATGCCGCGCGATCTCGCCGGCCAGGGTCGGGTTCACGCCGGCGATGGGCTCGTCGAGGAGGATCAGCTTCGGGTCGGTCATCAACGCCCGCCCCAGCTCGAGCAGCTTCTTCTGCCCGCCCGAGAGATCGGAGGCGGGGGCATTCATCACCGCGAGCAAGTTGAGGCGGCGCGCCACGTCGAAGGCGCGGGCGCGAAGGGCGTGCTCGTGGCGCGCCACCGCGGGCGGCCGGGCCAGCGCGCGCCAGAGGACCTCCCCCGGCTGATGCGCCCCGTAGAGCATGAGGTTTTCAAGCACGGACAGGCGCGGGAACCCGCGCGCGATCTGGAAGGTGCGGACGAGACCCCGCCGCGTCACCCGATCCGCCCGCCAGCCCGTGATGTCCTCCCCGTCGAATACGACCCGGCCGGCCTCGGGCGGGATCAGCCCGGAGACGCAGTTGAACAGGGTGGTCTTGCCCGCCCCGTTGGGGCCGATGAGGCCGGTGATGGTGCCGGCCTCGACGCGGAGATCCACGCCGGCCAGGGCCTGGACCCCGTAAAAGCTCCGGCGCAGTCCCGTGACCTCCAGGAGAGGCATCTCGCACTACTTAACGGTCGCGGCGTGGAAGAGAAGCCACTGGTCGGCGCGGGGCGTCCAGGTGAGAGGGACGAGGCGAGGGATCACGCCCGCGGGCCCCGCACGGTGTCCACGACGGCTTGGAGATGCGCGTCGGGCACATCCAGGGGGAGCACGCAGCCGGTGGTCAGCACGTGGCCGCGACCACCGGTCTGCGCGAGCGCATCGGCCACCTCCGCGCGGATGGCGGCGACGGGGCCGTTCCGCAGCGTACCGGCCTCTCCCAGCCCCGCCGCGACCGCGCCGCGCGCCTTGCCCTGGGCGAGGGTGGGCCCGGTGAGCCGGTCGTGCCAGTTGAGGATGGCCGCGGGCAGATCGGCGCAGGCGTCGAAGAAGATGTCCCTGCCGTGGAGGTGGAGGATGGTGAAGCCTCCGCCGGAGGCGAGGTACTCCAGGATCCGCCGCATGTACGGTAGCTCGTAGCGCCGGAACAGGGCCTCCGCGATCGCCTCGCGGCTGGCATGCTGGGTGGCGAAGAAGAACCCGTCGGCGCCGGCCTCGAGCGCGGCCGCCGCGTAGCGCGTCACCGTCGCGGCGATAACCTCGAGCGCGGCCTCCACCGGCCCCGGCGCTGTGGCGAGGTCCCCGTCGAGCCGGTCGCCTGCCAGCTTTCGCGCGATGGTGAGCGGCGAGAAGATGGTGTGCAGCGCGGGCGCGTCGTCCCCGCGGCCCCGCACGATCAGGCGCAGCGCCTCCAGCTCGCGGCCGAGCGCGCCCGCGCCCGGATCGAGCGGCTTGAGCCGGCCCCAATCCGCGGCGACCTTCACCGCATGATCCGTGCAGGTCTTGGCGCCGTTGGGCGAGCCTTGGTAGGCGACGGAGCAGCCCCAGTCCTCCACGCAGTAGACGCCGCTCGACATGATTTTGATGAGGTCGAGGTCCCAGCGGCGGTGGAAGTCGAGCATCGCCTCCGCGAGCCCTTTGGCCGTGTGATCCACCTCGGGGGCATGGCGCCAGAAGGCCACGGGCACCCGGTCTACCGGCAGGCCGTGGATGGCGGCGTCGACGCGTTCGCGCTTGGTCATGGTGGGCATGGCGGGCAGTTTACTACCATCGGATCGGCCCAGAAATGCCCGGCGAGAAGACGCGCGCCGACCCCGACCCTCCGCGCCCCTGCGCTATACTCCTCCCTCGTGACCCCGCCCTCTTCGGCCGCGGGCGACGACGCCCTCCGTGCGCTCTTCGCGCCGCGGTCCGTCGCCGTGCTGGGCGCCTCGGACGACCCGGTGAAGATCGGCGGGCGGCCGCTCGCCTTCCTCCTCCGCCACGGCTATGCCGGCAAGGTCTTCCCGGTGAACCCGGCGCGCACCACCGTGCAAGGGCTGCCCGCCTATCCGTCCATCGCCGCGGTGCCGGAGCCGGTGGACCTCGCCATCGTGGTGGTGCCCGCCGAGCACGTGGAGGCGAGCCTCGAGGCCGCCGCCGCGCACGGCGTGCGCGCCGCCATCGTCTTCACGAGCGGCTTCGCCGAGATGGGGGCGGCCGGACGCGCCGCGCAGACGCGTATGACCGATCTCGCCCGCCGCACCGGCCTCCGCATCGTCGGCCCGAACTGCCAGGGTATCGCGCATCTACCCTCGCGTCTCATGGCCACCTTCGCCTCTGGCTTCCTCGACGAGCGGCTGCACGCCGGGCCCATCGCCATGGTGAGCCAGAGCGGCGCGATGGCGGGCATGCTCTACGAGCTGGCCCGCAATCAGGGGCTCGGCCTCAACTACTGGGTGAGCACGGGCAACGAGGCGGATGTGCAGGCCGCCGACATCCTGGACCACGTGGTGCGGGATCCCGAGACACGCGTGGCCTGCTGCTACCTGGAGGACGTCAAGGACGCGGCGCGCTTCCGGGCCGCGCTGGCGCGGGCGCACCGACGGCGCGTGCCCGTCTTCGTGCTGAAATCTGGCCGAAGCGCGCAGGGGCGGCGCGCCGCCGCCTCCCACACGGGCGCGCTCGCGGGCGAGGACGCCGTGTACGAGGCGGTCTTCCGTGACTGGGGCGCCCTGCGCGCCGCCGACCCCGCGGATCTCCTGCGCCTGCCGCAGGCCTTCCTCCGCTACTCGGAGGCGGGGCCGCGGGTGGCCATCCTCTCCAACTCGGGCGGGCTCGGCGTGCTCTCCGTCGACCTCTGCGTGGACCTGGGGCTCGTGCCGGCGGAGTTCTCGGCGGAGACGACGGCGGGGCTTCGCGCCGCCCTGCCGGAGTTCGCCGCGCCGCAGAACCCGGTGGACCTCACCGCCCAGATCCTCACCGATCCCGGCATGCTGATGCGCGTGCTGCCCCTTCTCGAAGCCGACCCCGGGGTGGACATGATCGTCTTCCAGGTCGCGCTCTTCGGCGCCGCCACCGACGTGCCGCGCTTCGCGCAGGACGTGGCGCGGGTGGCCGTCGGCACGCAAAAGGTCGTGGCGATGTCGTGTCCCCAGCCACCGGTGGTCGAGATCTTCCGCGAAGCCGGCGTGCTCGCCTTCGACGACTCTACGGTGGCGCTCCGCTCCCTCGCCTGCCTGGCCGAGGCGACGCGCCGCCGCCCCCGGTGGCTGGCGCGCCTCGAGGCGGCCCCGCCGCAGACGGTGGCGGCGCCGCCCGATGGGAGCGCGCGCGTGTCCGCTGAGGGCTTCCTCAGCGAATGGGAGAGCCGCCGCCGCCTGGAACCATTCGGCCTTCCCCTCGTGCCGAGCCGGCTCGTGGCGGATCCGGACGAGGCGGCGGCCGCCGCCGACGCGCTCGGCGGCTACCCCGTCGTGGTCAAGATCTGTTCGCCGGATCTGCCCCACAAGTCGGACATGGGCGGGGTGGCGCTGGGCCTCGCGAATCGGGACCAGGCTCGTGAGGCGGGGCGCCGCATCCTCGCCGCCGTCGCCGAGCGCGCCCCCGCCGCGCGGCTCGAGGGGCTCATCGTCCAGCGCCAGGCCGCGGGCCTTCTCGAGCTCGCGCTGGGCGTCAAGCGCGATCCCATCTTCGGCCCGGTGGTGATGGTGGCGGCGGGCGGCCTCTTCGTCGAAGCGCTCCGCGACTTCCGGCTCCTCGTGCCCCCGATCGATTCCGAGACGGCGGAGGAGGCTCTGCGCGGGCTGCGTGTCGGCGCGCTATGGGCAGGCGGCCGTGGACAGCCACCTCTCGACCTGGACGCGGCGGCAAATCTCGTCAGGCGGCTCGGCGAGGCGGCGCGGGCGCTCGTCCCCGCCGGTGTGACGGAGATGGACCTCAATCCCGTGCTCGTCGGTCCGCGCGGCGGGGGCGGGGTCATCGTGGACGCGCTGCTCCGACTGGCCTGACGCGGAAGGCTGACGGGATGGCGCAACGACCCGCTTTGATAGCCCCGGCCTACGCGATACTCCTCCCGCGACGCCGGGCAGCGGTGGGCTCAGTCAGCGACCGAGGAGTCCCGCGAGGGGATCGCCCGTGATCGGGCCCGAGAGGTCGCCTCCCAGCTCGGCAAGCTGTGCCTGAGTCAGCAGCCGGCGGATCCGGGGATTCTGCGGGTCGAGCGCCGACGCCCGCTGAAGAAGCTCCAGGGCCTGAGCGGGCGCATTCACGCGGAACGAAGCCAGTCCGGCAAGAACGAGGGGCGCCGCGTTGCGCGGCTCCCGCTCTGCCGCCATCCGAGCGAGGCGCAGGGCTTCCGGTCCCTCGCCCCGGCCGAGGTGGATCGCGCTCGCCTCGATCATAGATGGCGTATGGCCGGGATCCAGCTCGAGCACGCGGCGAAAGTGACCCAGCGCATCGGCGGCGGCTCGGCGTCGCTGGGCCCCTTTAGCGATCCAGTACTGAGTCTCGGCGGTCTGGAGGGTGGGAAGACTCTGCGGAGTCATCCGCGGCAGCCCGCCCCTTCGGTAACTCTGGAGCAGTCTGAGATTGACCGGCCCCGTGTCGAGATAGAGCGCCCGGGGGGCCGAGAACTCGAGCGCGAGCCGGTCGTCGGTGTTCAGTGATCCGGTCCCGGCGAAGCGCTCGGTGTCCTCCTCGGAGAGAACGTAGAAGCCGAGGATACCGGCCCAATCCCCGAGGCCAAGCCGGGCGAGGTCGCGGGCGGCTCCCGGGCTTGTTCGGTCGAATCCCTTGATCCGGCGCAGGTCGACCGCCATCGGGTCCGCGGCGCCCAGGAGCAGGAAGTCTCCGCCACCCATGGTCCAGACGGTCGTGGCCGGGAACGCGGATCGGAACGTCCGGACCACCATGCGGAAGTCGTCCGGGGTGAGGCCGTATGCCTGCAGCCACTGCAGCATCAGTCCTCCGGGGCGGAGCCGCTCGCGCGCGAGGATGAAGAACTCCCGCGAGAAGAGCGCGGCTACCCCGCCGATCCAGGGGTTGGAGGGCTCCGAGATGATGACGTCGAAGCGGCGGGGGGCGGTCAGCAGGAAGGTGCGGCCGTCGGCGAGGACGGTGCGGACCCGGGAGTCGCCGAGGACCCCGTCGTTGACATGGGAGAAGAACCGGGATGCCTCGACCACGGCCGGCTCGATCTCGACGACGTCGAGGCGGGTGACGGGATGCCGCGCAACCGCCGCGGCGGTCACTCCCGCTCCCAGGCCGATCACCGCGACCTCCCTCGGCGCGGGGTGAACCAGCAGCGGGAGATGTCCCAGCATCAGCTGGGTCGGCATGTCCTCGCTGGTCGACGCATCGGTCTTGCCATTGATGCGGAGGAAGACGTTGTCCCCCTCACGGTGCACCGACACCGTGCTGCTGACCCCGTCCCGGTAGTAGACGATCTGTTGACTCCCGGGCAGCCGGGGGGGAGCCATCCAGTCTCCATCGGAACGGACCCGGAGATAGTTTTTCGCGTAGACGGCGGCCCCGCTCGTCATCACTCGCTCGTTCCACGGGGGGAGGGCCCAGACCCCGAGGGTGAGAATGACCGCCGCGGCACACGCGCCCCACCGAACGGCGGGGGCCCGCCGGAGCGAGGCCGCGAGCAGGCCGACGGCCAAGAGCAGGTTGGCGATGATGCCGACTTTCGTTGCCGCGTGCGCGCCCAGCGTCGGGATCAGGACGAAGCCGGCGATCACCGTGCCCACGATGGCGCCGACAGTGTTCACCGCGTACACCGTGCCGACCTCCCGTCCGATCCGGGCCGGATCGGGCGCGACGACTGCCACCGCGCACGGAAAGGTCGCGCCGATCAGGAAGGTGGGAAGGAGCATGACGCTCACGCTCACCGCGACCTGGACGGCCTCGACGAATCCGGGGGCGTCGGACCAGCTGACACCGAGCAGGAACAGGCCCGACACTCTTCCGAGCGCCAGGAGGGACAGGGTCGCCGTGATCCCGATCGCCCCCTGGATGACGGCGAACTCCGCCACCGTCGCCCGCCGATTCCCGTAGAGCCAGGAATACACGGCGCTCCCACCGGCGATCCCGACCAGGAAGGCCACGAGCATCGCGGTGAAGGCGTAGGTCGAGTTGCCGATGGCCAGGGCGAGCGCCCGGGACCAGGCAACCTCGTAGAGCATCGAGACGGCTCCGGAAGTCCCGAGGGCGACCATCGTGGCCCGTGTCGTCCATCCCGGCGAGGGGGACTCGGGCCCGACGATCTCGGGCTCGATTCCCGTCTCCGGCCCTTGAACCGGTTGGGGGGCGAGCCCGTCGGTCTTGCTGCGCGCCTTCGACCCGTAAAGCAGCGCCAGGAGACCGATCGCCAGGTTCGCGACGACGGCCATGGCAATCGTGAGCCGATTGCCCAGGGCCGGGAGGAGCACATAACCAGCGACGGCGACACCGAGGACCGCGCCAAACGTGTTCGCCGCATAGAGGGCCCCAATGGTGCGTCCGGGCGGGGATCCCTGGCGCGCCAGGGCCTGGCTCAGCACCGGGAGGGTTCCGCCCATGAGGGTGGTCGGGACGAGCAGGAGCAGGAAGACGATGACGAATTGAAGGAAGCCGAAGGCAAGGGGGGAAAGGCCGAGGAGGCGGTGAAGCCAGAGATAGAGCGGGGCGGCTGCTGACAGAAGCCATGGGATCGCCGCGCAGCAGACGGCGATGCCGATTTCAAGCCACCCGTAGGTTCGGACCAGATTCGGCGTCCGGTTGACGAGGCGGCCCAGCACAATGCCACCCAGGGCCAGTCCGGCCATGAACGCGGCCAGCACCGTGGTGATCGCATAGACGGTGTGGCCGAAGACGAGTCCGAGGAGCCGCAGCCAGACGACCTCGTAGACGAGGCCGGTCGCGCCGGAGAGAAAGAAGCAGAAGCCGAGCACCCACAGGGCCGACCGGCGCGGGCGCGGACTCCGCTCCGAGCCGGGAGGCGAGAGCGTCATGGGCTCGAAGATACCACTGCGGCGGCAGGCTCTAGAGACACCATCGGGGTGCCGACCTTAGTGGCCGGCACCCCGGGTTTGAACAGCGGTGGTAGTAGTCGAGCCTAGGCCTGGCGGCGGGCGCGTCTCCAGGCGAGAGTGCCCACACCGAGCATCCCCGAGCCCAGCAGGAGTAGGGAGGCGGGAGCGGGAACCGGTGCCGGCGTGATAGTCCCGCCGACCGTGCACCGATCGCAGATCCAGAACGTGTCAGGGCCATCGGTGTTGTTGAAGCGGAGCTCGACGCTGAGATTCACCGCGCCCGCGGCCAGGAGCGCCTGCAACTGGGCCACCGTGTTCAGCAGGGGGAAGACGACCGCGAACTCCGCATTGTTGGACCCGAGATTGTTGTTCACGGGCCCGAAGTCGCCGGCAAGGCAGTTACCCTGGGCATCGGGGGCGTAGCTCGCGCCGCCCGACGCGGGCACGCAGAAGTTACCGGCGTTCTCGACGTAATCTCCGGTGAGCCCCGGGTACGGATCGCTCCCGTCACCGAGCTGTGTGATGGCGACGCAACCCGCCCCATCGCCCGCCGCGCTCGTCACGTCGAAGCACCCGCCGATGTTGTTCCCGAGCGCGTCCACGCCCTGGATGCGGGCCCAGAAGAACTGCGTCTGTCCCTCCTCGTTCCCCTCCTGGTTTGAGTCGGCGATGAAGACGAGGTTGAACGTCTGGGCAGTGACGGGGTCGGTCAGGTAGGTGATCAGCGCCGCGATGCTGACCTCCCAGGAATTCGTGAGGTCGCCGGCGGGACCATTGGTCGGCTCGGAATTCCGGGTGCTGAAGAACACGTTGGAGCCGGTCGGGGTGTTGTAGGCGTCGTCCGATACGCCGGCCGTATTCGTGGAGGATTGCCCCTTGGCTCCGGTGCCAATCACGATGAGGTCCTTGATCGCGCCCTCGCCCGACGACACGCTGAACTGGCTGTTGGGGTTCAGCTTGTTGTTGTTCTGGATCAGGTTCAGCAGCTCGAGGGAGTAGACGTCGGCATCCCCGAAAGTGACCGGCTGCAGGAGGGTGGGCGCCGGAAGGGGGATGGTCGTGGCGGAAGCAACCGCCACGAATGCCACGGCGGAGACGACCGCGGCCAAGCTCCCTGCTACGAATGCGAATGCTCCACGCTTCATTTCGCTGCTTGTCATTTGCCGAAGTCTCCCGGTTGTCATTGTGTGAGAAAGAGGATGTTCGTAGGGTCCTACTGCAGTTGTGGTACCAAAACCCAAGGGCGCATGATTCAAGCTACTTACGCCTCGCGGTAATATCGGATGCTCGTAGGTGTCGTCTCGACCGACACCGGGATCAGACCCTATGGCCTAATTGACTGTGCACCTGAAGCCATAGAAGATCCAATTAAACAATGGCATACCAAAGTGGGATCGGTTTTCCATGGTTGGGAGGGATCGCGATCGCTTATCTCTAGGATCTGTCGAGAATCTTTACTATTCGCTTGCAACCCGGCTCCAGTCCGGCGCCCCGGCTCGGGAACTGGCTGTGTATACTCGGTCAGGGAATGATTGATGTGACCTCCAAGAGCCCACTACTCGTCCTGTTCGTCGTCATCTCACTCGTCC
This sequence comes from Candidatus Methylomirabilota bacterium, assembly GCA_046728035.1. Classification (GTDB taxonomy): domain Bacteria; phylum Methylomirabilota; class Methylomirabilia; order Rokubacteriales; family CSP1-6; genus DASRWT01. Next base: position 10,168 of record JBKPDT010000117.1, read on the forward strand.
TGTCAGCCTGCGCCCAGGACCCCGCCACCAAGAAGCAGCAACACCTCGACCGGGCTGTCAAGCATCTTGACGCGGGGCGCTACAACGAAGCCGTCATCGAGCTCAAGAACGCGCTCTCGATCGATGCCAATTTCGTCCCGGCCCTGCATGCGCTCGGTCGAGCCTACAACGCGAAGGCCTGGTACCTCGACGCTCGCCGCGAGCTGCAGCGCGCGATCGACCTCGACCCAAGCTCGATCCCGCTCCGGATCGAGCTCGGGCGCGCCCTGCTGCCGCTGGGAGCGTGGAAGGAGATGCTCGCCGAAGCCGACGTCATCCGGGAGAAGGAGCCCGACAACCCTTACGCCCTCTATCTGGCGGGGGTCGCGCACACGGCCGGCGGGAATACCAAGGAGGCTCTCCCTCTGCTGTCCCGCGCCCTGACACTCATGCCGGCGGCCCCGGAGTTTCACAAGGCCAACGGCGACGCGCTCGCGCGGGCGGGCAGGGTGGACGAGGCGGAGCGGTCCTACCGGAACGCCCTCGCCCAGCGCCCCAAGTTCGCGGAGGCACTCGTCGCGCTGGCGGATCTGCTCTACAAGGCCGGCAAGCGCGAGGAGGCCAACCGGCTCTATGTCGAGGCGAGGACCGCGGACCCCCAGAACCCGCGGGTGCGTCTGGCATTGAGCGCGGCGCTGGCGCAACAGGGGAAGCTCGCCGAGGCGATCAAGGAACTCGAGGACCTTCCTCTCGCCGGGCGGCCTGTCCCCATCACAATCGGTCTGGCGGAGCTTTACATGCGCGCGGGCAAGCCAACCAACGCGATGGATCTGCTCACCCCGATGACGAAACGCTACCCGAGCTTCGCGCTCGGCCGTCACCTGCTCGGCCAGGCGGCGCTCCGCGCCGGGCGGCCGGCGCAAGCCGTGACCGAGTTTGCCGATCTGGTCAATCGAGACCCGGCGAATCCCTGGAATCGGTACAGCCTCGCGGTGGCGTACATCGAGGCGGGGCGCCCGGCCGAGGCCGTGGTGGAATTCGAGAAAGTCGCCAAGCCGCTGGCCGTCGTCCCCGCCTATCATGTGCACGCCGGACGCGCCTTGCTCATGGTCGGCCGCTGGCAGGATGCGATGAAAGAGGCCGAGACCGGCCGGCGTTTGGCCCCCGAGAATGCTGCGCCGCTGGCCTTGCTGGGACAGATCTATCTGGCGCGGAACAATCTCTCCAAGGCCCAGGAGATGTACACCCGGGCACTCCAGCTCAAGCCAGACTTCACCCCTGCGCACTTTGCGCTGGCCACGGTGTACGGGTTACAGCAAAATCCCGAGGGCGCGCTGAAAGAGTACGAGACGGTCCTCCGGACCAATCCGCAGAACGCGTCCGCCATGGCCGCGAAGGTGGCGATCCTCACCCGGGAGAAGCGGGTCAACGAGGCGATGACTTATCTCCAGGGCATCGTGAAGGCCGATGCCCGGAACGCCGGGGCCCTCACCCTACTCGGCGGGCTCTACCTGGCTCAGCAGCAGCCGCGGCGGGCGGAGGAGGAATTCCGTCGGGCCCTCAAGGTCGACGAAGGGTTCGCGCCGGCGCGGTTCGAGTTGGCGAAGCTCGCCCTCGATGGCAAGCGCGACGCGGAGGGGATCGGACACCTCCAGCGAGTCGTCACGGCTCGGCCGGGCCACCTCCCGGCGGCACTTCTGCTTGCGCGGCAGTACTCACGCGACGGGCGCTACGACCAGGCGGTCCAGGTCCTCGACGCGGCGATGCAGCAGAGCCGCGAGGTGCCGGAGCTCGCGGTGCTGGCCGCGGAGATGCAGCTGAAGAAGCAGCGATACGACGAGGCGATCGCGAGGAGCCAGCGCATCGTGGACGCCAACCCGGGCCTCGTGAGCGCTCGGATGGTCCTGGGACTGGCCTACCTGGGGAAGCAGAATCCCCTCGATGCGAGCAAGCAGTTCGAGCAGGTCAACAAGCTTAACCCGAAGCTCGCGCCGAGCCACTATTACCTTGGACGCGCGCGGCTGGCCCAAGGCGATGCAGCGGGTGCCCGGCGCTCGTTCGAGCAGGCCCTTGCCGTCGACCCCGGGCACAAGGAGGCCCGGCTCGGTCTGGCCTCGCTGTCGGGTCAGAAGCCTGACGAGACTCTCCTGGCCGGTCAAATCCAGGACCTCCGGCAGGTCGTCGACCGGGAGCCCGCGAACATCGAGGCGCGCTTCGCGCTCGGCCGCGCCTATCTCGGCACCCGGCGGACCAAGGAAGGGGAAGCCGAGATGCGGCGCGTCCTCGACACGAACCCGACGCATGCTCCGGCAAACATGGCGATGGCGCTCTTACGGCTCATGGAGAAGAAGCCGGACGACGCCGCCGAGCACTTCAAGGCGGTGTTGCGGGCGAATCCCAAGCACGCGGAAGCCAACCTGCTGCTCGCCAATCATTACGAGAGTCGGGGAAACCGGCTCCTCGCCAGCCAGCACCTCGAGGTTGCCAGCGCGGCGTTGCCGGCGCGTGAGGACCTCAAGCTACGGCTAGCGGCCCTCTACGCGCACCTGGGCCGCTTCGACGACGGCATCGCCCGGGCCCGCGAGGTCACGGCCGCTCGACCGAAGGTTCCCCAGGGACACTTCGTGCTGGGCGACCTGCACCTGCGCCGCGGCCAGGTGCCCGAGGCGATCGAGTCGTTCCGGACCACGGTACGTCTGGACCCGAACATGGGAGTCGCACATTTCGCCCTCGGGTCGGCGTACGAGCGCGCACGGGAGTACGATAAGGCGATAGCGGCCTACAAGCGCGCCCAGACCCTGATCCCGAGGGATCCGAGCGCGTACAACAACCTGGCCTGGATCTACGCCGTACAGGGCAAGAACCTCGACGACGCCCTCACCCTCGCCCAGAAGGCGCACGAGCTGGTGGCGAGCTCCCCGACCCTGCACGCGATGCTCCCGGGCATCCTCGATACTTTAGGCTTCGTCCACTACGCCCGCGGCGAGTACACGCAGGCGGAGCCCCTCCTGAAGAAGGCGGCCGAGCTGGCGGCCAACGACGCGACGATCCAGTACCATCTCGGCATCACGTACTACCGGCTCGGCCAGAAGGATCAGGCTGCGACCTGGCTCCGGCGCTCGCTCCAGAACGGCGGGAACTTCGCCGAGGCCAGCCGCATCCGGGATCTGCTGAAGGAACTTGGCGGATAGGAGCGCGACGCGCCGCTCCAACTCGGCTGACGCGGGACGCTGACGACCTTGCGCAATAACCCCCTTGACAGCGTCCCGGCGCGGGCGCCAACTGGCACCACGATGGAGACTCCACCGGACTCGATAGCTGCGTCACCGGCTCCGCGGTGATCTCGCTGAAGCCGCGCGATCCCGGACCCGGTGACGCACCGGTAAGTCAACCCCGACGCTAGCCGGGCGCGCGGCTTTGGCCGCGCACGAACAATGGGGGGTCGGCGGGAGCAGATCTCCCGCCCCCCCGAGCGTCGTCGCTCCGCCTCTCTTTCCCCCGCCCCGATCAGCGATCCGTCACGCGACGATCGCGGGGTCTATCCGCATCACCACGTAGCCGGCCACCGCGCCTGCTCCGAATCCGGGGGCGAAGATCCGCATCGGCCGATCGATCACCCCTTCTCGTACCGCGTCGTGGATGGCGATGGGAATGCTCGCGGAGGACGTGTTGCCCACCGAGCCGATGTTGAAGTAGAGCCGCTCCGGTCCG
>JBKPDT010000118.1:0-2924 GCA_046728035.1 Candidatus Methylomirabilota bacterium
TCAGCCAGGGGGCGGCCTGCGTGTTGCCCTGGCGGTGCCCGGTGTAGAGGTGGCGTGAGCTCGTCGCAGGCGTTGGCACGGAACAGGAGAACCTGTCGCCCTGATACCGCTCCGGTCGTTCAACTGGGTGGAAAGCCCCCCGGCCGGGGAGAGGGAGCACCCCAAGCGCCGACAATCGCAAGGGGCAGAGTACCGATGCGGGGCACAGGGGCGGGACGGCTCGTAGTAGCGATGAAGGCCCTGTAATGGGGCTGGAGCCAAGGGGCCGTGCAGACCAGGGAAAGCCCGAGGTCAACCCCACGGGGGAGGAGCCTCAGGAGACACCCAAGCCCAAAGTGATCCGTGGCAAGTACGCCAGGGCGATGGACTGGCTGCAGCGGATCTACCGCCAGCCGGACCTCTTTGTCCACTGGCAGCTTGTCGCCTCACCGCCGGCCGGCCTGTGGGGGCCGGATGACGGGAGACTGTCACGTCCGGTCCTGAGAGCGGCGGGGGGTGCGACTCCCCCCGCCGACTCACCCGGCCCGGACCGCATGTCCGAGCGGCGCAGAGGCGCCGTTCGGCGCTGCTCCAGCCATCCCTGAACACGGGATTCTGAGCGGTTGTTCTGGGCGGTTGGTAGCGGCGCATGGCCTCCGTCCCCCGCGCGGTCGTCATCGGGTGCCGGACTCGGGCCGAACTCAGTCGGATCGAGCGGCCCGGTAATCGTGCCGTCTCTCGAGAGTGACAGCGGATACGCTCGTCGTCTTCGACCAGGACGCGGGCGGTGGCTTCGTTCTTGACCTATCGGGTCCGCGGGATCCCTTGCATCGAAGCGGCGCGGCGAGCCGGCCAACATGCTGTGCGCTCATCCTGCGGCATCTACCAGGTGAAAGGACCAGCCGCAGACAACATATGTTGCCGCAGCCATCCCAAGTCGAACCTCCCACGCTCGCAACGTCACCACAATGCGGCCGGCGACCCAGGCAAAGCCGTCTCCGTCACGACCACCTGACTGGGGTGTGCCGCTGTTCGGCCACGCACTTAGGTACGGCCTGGGTGCGAGCTACTCGGACGGGTGCCGTGGGACGCCGTTGCTAAGCCTTCCACGCGGACTCTCCGTCTGCGGGTGAACGGGATAGGACGCAAGGGGCCGATGCATGGTCGCGCGCTTCGTCGAAGATGCGTCGAAGGCTGGCGTCGATCAAGCGCCTCTCGGCATCGAATCTCCGGAAGTGGGGAACGACGCTTGTCGCGATCCAGCGCCAGCGGTCGTCGAAGCGGGTGATCCTCGGCCACGCTTGCGCACGCAGAACGTGCGGGATCCCGCGTGTGAGCGAGTAGAGGTAGAACGAGGTGAAGTACGCAACCTCTTGCCGCACGCCACGCACCTCGAAGCTAGTGGCCGAGCCGATCGAGATAAGCCTGGCGTATGCACACGAGAGGCGATCGAAGTTGGGTTGCACCAACGCACGCTGCTCGTGCTCGAGGAGCTGCAGGTTGCCCTCCCAAATGAGATCATCGGCCGTCCGTCGAGCCTCCGCGGACGACGTCCCGTCCTCTAAAACACGGCGTCCTTGGTCGATCGCCTCGAAGCCTGAGAGGACGGGAGCGTAGTGACGCTCCGCTCGCAGGAGAGCGCGTAATCGTTCGATCCCGTCTTCGGCGATGACGTACGCGAGGTGAACCCAGAAGATGTCGTTGAATATGGCGTTGTTCGTCGCCCGGATCGTGTTCACGTCCTCCGTCAGCAGCAATTTCGGGCGACCCAGACTGTGCGGGATGTTCACATAGCCACTGCGATCGGTGTCCAACCGGAGCGGAAAGAGGGCGAGCCGGACGTGGTGTGACGCGACTGCGGCCATCGCAGCCCACTTGAAGCAAGCGGGCAGGAGCTTGTAGATCCAGGCATAGCGTGACGAGATCTCGACGTTGCGGTGGAATGCACAGGACTGGTCAGTCAGGAGACCGGCGGCCACCGCCTTCCATCCCGCGATCGTGTCCGGCGTCCTGTTCCGAAGGACGATCTCGTGTGGCTTAGCGGTGAGCTCGTCAGGGGCGATTAGGTCGACCATCCGGCCACTTCTCTTGAGGCATGGTTCGCCGCTCCCCGACGAGCAAGGGGCCCTGAGTACCGATTGAAACGTATCCTGGCTGGCCGAAGGTCGTAATCGGATAGCTGCAAAGGCCCTTGCCGCTCGCGACCGTTTGTAGGTGAGGCATGCACGCTCTGCCGTCACATCCTGGAAGCCTTCACCGCCGGCGAATAGACGACTTGAGGCCCAGAATCGACAGGACCCAGTGAGGCGCCGTTCCCGTCGCGGGTCCCAGCCGTCTCTCTCGATCGAACCGACGCGCGACTCGACCATCGGTGCGTTCGATCAGGTTGGGTCGTGGGGATTGAGCAGGGCACGCACGCCGGCGGCTGAGTGCTGGTCGATGGCGCGGCGGGCCAGGGCGCGGGCCTCGGTGGCGGAGAGTGAGCGGACGGCGTCCTTGATCGCGGGGATGGCGGGAGGGCTCATGCTGAGTTCGTGGACGCCCAACCCGACGAGTAGTGGGGTTGCCGTGGCCTCGCTGCCGATCTCGCCGCACAACGCGACCCGGACGCGAGATCCGGCCGCTTCGGTGACCGCCGCGATGAGGCGGAGCACCGCGGGGTGGAGTGGGTCGGCGAGGTGGGCGACCGCCGCGTTGCCGCGTTCGGCGGCCAGGGTGTACTGGGTGAGGTCGTTGGTGCCGATGCTGAAGAGGTCGACGTGGGGTGCGACCGCCCGGGCGGTGAGGGCGAGCGCGGGGACCTCGATCATCACACCGACCTCGAACCCGACGGGTAGGCCGCCGAGCGGACCTCCGACCTCGGCTGCGGCTTCGGCCAGTAGGCGCCGGGCGGTGTGGAGCTCGTCGAGCGTGGTGACCATCGGGAACAGCGCGGTCACGGGGTG
>JBKPDT010000119.1:0-5478 GCA_046728035.1 Candidatus Methylomirabilota bacterium
GAAGACGTCGGTCACGATCGATGCGGCGGGGATGCCGTTCTTCTCGAACAGGATTCCGTCGAGCACACTGCCCGACGAGCACGACCCTCAGTCGCCGATGCCGGCGACGACGACGTCGACGGCGCGCTTGGCCTCCTCGAGGATCTCGGCGTGGGCGGGCACGCTGGCGTTGTGCTTCCGCCACATCTTGCACTCGGCGGCGCCGTACTCATTGATGAGGAGCTCGCCGATCCGGTGGAGCAGCCGGTCGGAGTTGAACTTGGTGTTCTCGACGAGGCCCACGCGCTTGCCCTGGAGCGATCCCGGGCGCGCGACATAGGTCAGCGGCTGCTGCCGTGGCTCGACGGTAGGGTCGAGGATCTCGATGGGTGCCATCATGCCCTCCTGTCCTGGATGAGCTTCGTCACCGCCTGCGACGAGCGTCGGCCGCCGCCCCAGCCGGGGATGTAGCACGAGAACGCGCCGGCGCGCCCGCCCGCCGCGAGCACGAGGACATCCTCCGGCCCGGCCACCAGCGACTTGTAGGTGGTCTCGTCCTGCGCGGTCACCGTCCCCGCCATGCGTTCCGTCCGCTTGATGTGGGCGAGGCTGACCTGGGTGTGATCGAACACGTACTTCTGGATGTCGGACTTGGACCATCCGCCGGCCGCGATGGTCCGCATGTGCTCCCCCGCGAGCACCAGCACGTACTGGGGCTGCGCGCCGGTGCTGTTGTGGTGCCGCATGTCGTCGCACACCGTGGTGAGGATCCCCTCCGGCGTGCTCGAGAGCTGGTTGTAGAACTGCCGCGGCGCCTCCGCCGACATCACCGTCACCGCGCTCTGGTCGGCGCGGAAGCCGCGCTCCACGTGGAGCGGGGTCCACGGGCTCTCCGCCTCGTTCTCCGCGATCACGTACGTGTACTTGCCCGGATGCCCGAGCGTGCCGCGGTCGAGGAGGCCCGGGAGGGTGCCGATCACGTTGCGCATCACCAGGCGCACCGCGCGGCCGATGGTGGCGTTGGAACGCCAGCCCGGCCCGAAGAGGTTGTCCTCGCAGTTCATGCCGAGCCGCCGGGCGATGGGGCCGTTGACGATCATGAGGACAGCGGCGCCCCCCGTCGAGGTCGCGGGGCCGTGATAGCCCCACTGCGGCTCGGCGAGCGCCTCCACCGCCGCGATCACCACCGGCATGTACTCCGGGAGGCATCCCGCCATCACCGCGTTGATCGCGACCTTCTCCGCGGTGACCGCGACCTGGCGATTGGTGATGAAGGCCACCTGCGCGTCGGGCGCGAGCGCGACCGCCTCGAGCATGGCGCGCACCGCCGCCTCGGTGGGCGGCACCACCGGGAGGCCGTCCGTCCATCCGCGCTCGAAGCAGAGATCCATGGCCTGGGCGAGATCGGCGACGACGTGGCGCTTCGAGGCGAGAGTCGTTGTCATGGGCGGCATTATACCCGAAGATGAACGCATGGCTGAGGCGGTGACGCCGCACGTCGTGATCGTGGGCGGCGGGTTCGCCGGGCTCAATGCCGCGCGGGGCCTCGCCCGCCGTGACGTTCGCGTGACCTTGGTGGATCGCCGCAATCACCATCTCTTCCAGCCGCTGCTCTATCAGGTCGCCACCGCGGCGCTCTCCCCGGCGGACATCGCGATGCCGCTGCGTTCCATTCTGCGCGACGCCGCCCGCGTCCGCGTCCTCCTCGCCGATGTCGAGGCGGTGGACCTGGCCGCGCGGCGGGTCGTCCTCGACGAGGGGACGCTCGAGTACGACGCCCTCATCGTGGCCGCGGGCGCGGGCCACTCGTACTTCGGCCACGACGAGTGGGAGCGGCTCGCGCCGGGGCTCAAGACCCTGGAAGACGCGCTCGAGATCCGCCGCCGCCTCCTGCTCGCGTTCGAGGCGGCGGAGCGCGTGGAAGACGGCGCCGAGCGCCGCGCCCTCCTCACCTTCGTGGTCGTCGGCGGCGGCCCCACCGGGGTGGAGCTGGCGGGGGCCATCGCCGAGATCGCCCGCCACACCATCGCGCGGGACTTTCGCGCCATCGATCCCACCCAGGCGCGCGTCCTCCTCCTCGAGGGTGGGCCGCGCATTCTCGCCAGCTTCCCCGAGGATCTCGCCGCCGCGGCGGCGCGCAGCCTTGCGCGCCTCGGCGTCGAGGTGCGCACCGGCGCGCTCGTCACGCGGATCACGCCCGACGCGGTGTGGGTGGGCGGCGAGCAGATCCGCTCGCGCGCGGTGGTCTGGGCGGCGGGCGTGGCCGGGGCCCCCTTGGCCCGTTCCCTGGGCGTGCCGCTCGACCGGGCCGGCCGTGTCCCCGTCGATCCGGATCTCTCCGTCCCCGGCCATCCCGAGGTCTTCGTCGTCGGCGACCTCAGCGCGTTCCCTCACCAGACGGGCGCGCCCTTGCCGGGCGTGGCGCCGGTGGCCATCCAGCAGGGCCGGACGGCGGCGGCGAACGCGTGGCGACGCCTCCGGGGCGAGCCGACGCGGCCCTTCCACTATCGCGACCGCGGAAGCATGGCCACGGTCGGGCGCGCCGCCGCCGTCGCCGCCATCGGTCGCCTCCATCTCTCGGGCCTGCCCGCCTGGATCGCCTGGCTCGGGGTGCACATCGCTTACCTGATCGGCTTCCGCAACCGCTTCCTCGTGCTCTTTCAGTGGGCATGGGCCTACGTCACCTGGCAGCGGGGAGCGCGCCTCATCACCGGGCCGTGGCGGGGCTATGACTAGGCCTCGGTCGGGTACACTGTCGCCGCGGAGGTCAATGGCTCGATGCCCCTGATCGCATATTTCTCCATGGAGTACGGACTGCACGAGGAGTTCCCCTCGTACGCGGGCGGCCTCGGCGTCCTCGCCGGCGACTTCATGAAGTCCGCCGGCGATCTCGGTCTGCCCGTGGTGGGCATCGGGCTCCGGTGGGCCCAGGGCTATACCGCGCAACGGATCGGCGCGGACGGCTATCCGGTGGACGAATGGCATGATCACAAGCCCGACTTCCTCACCGACACGGGGACGCGGCTCCGGGTGCGTGTGGCCGCGCGCGAGGTCGAGTGCCGCGTGTGGCGCGTGGGTCGCTACCAGATCGCGCCGCTCTTCCTCCTCGAGCCCACCGACCCTCGCGACCTCTGGATCACCCGCCGTCTCTACGACACCCGCCCGGACTGCCGCATCGCCCAGGAGATGCTGCTCGGGATCGGGGGGGTGCGCGCGCTCCAGGCCATGCACCAGCCGGTGGATCTCTACCACTTCAATGAGGGGCACGCCGTCTTCGCCGGGCTCGAGCTGATCGCCGACCGGATGGAGGCGGGCATGGAGTTCGAGGAAGCGCGGCGCGCCGTCCGGTCCTCCATCGTCTTCAGCACCCACACCCCCGTGCCCGCCGGGAACGAGACCCACGCCCTCGGCGACCTCCGCCGGCTCGGCGCCGACTGCGACCTCCTGCCCGCCGAGCTCCGCGCCATCGGCGGGGATCCCTTCAACATGACGGTGGCGGGGCTGCGTCTGGCGCACCGGGCGAACGCGGTGGCGCAGCTCCACGGCGAGACCGCGCGCAAGATGTGGGCGGGGGTGGAGGGCGCCGCGCCCATCATCGCCATCACCAACGGCGTGCACGCGGGCACCTGGCAGGACCCGCGCGTGCCCGCCGCCCTGTCGAGCGACGGGGCGCTGCGCGCCACCAGGCGCGAGCTGAAGGAGGAGCTCCTCGCGGAGGTCGAGCGCCGGACCCGCGTGCGCCTGGATCCCGAGGCCCTCACCATCGGCTTCGCCCGGCGCGCCGCCACCTACAAGCGGCCCGACCTCCTCCTCCGCGACCCCGCCCGGCTCGCCCCCCTCCTCAAGGACCACCGCGTGCAGCTTCTCTTCGCGGGCAAGGCCCATCCCGCCGATCAGGAAGGCAAGGCGGTGATCGCGCTCCTCGTGGAGACCATCCGCCAGTGGCCGGAGTCCATCGTGTTCCTCGAAAACTACGACATCGGCCTCGGCCGGCTCCTCACCCGCGGCTGCGACGTCTGGCTCAACAACCCCCGCCGGCCGATGGAGGCCTCCGGGACCTCGGGTATGAAGGCGGCGATGAACGGCGGGCTCAACCTCTCGGTGCTGGACGGCTGGTGGCCGGAGGGCTGCATCCACGGTGTCACGGGCTGGGCGATCGGGGACGGTGGCGAGAGGCCGGACCAGGACCGGCGCGACCTCCAGGCGCTCTACGACACGCTGGAGGGCGAGGTCCTTCCCACCTGGACCGATCCCGGGAGCTGGATGCGTATGACGCGCGCGGCCATCAAGATGGGCGTCGAGAAATTCTCCGCCGACCGGATGGTGCGCGAGTACTTCGAGCGGCTTTACTCGCCCTGACTACTTCGCTTTCGCGATCTCGTCCTCGAGCTCCTTGGCCATCTTCTTGTGCAGCGGCCGCAGGCGCTCCAGGACCTTGCGCGCCTCGTCGAGCTGCCCCATCTTCACGTAGGCCTCGCCCAGGTATTCGAGCGCCTCGGGGAAGCGGGGCTTGAGGCGGAGCGCCTCGTCGTAGGCCTTGACCGACTCGGGATAGTTGCCGATGTTCCGGAGGGCGAAGCCCAGCTCGTTCCACGCCTCGGGATAGTCCGGCTTGAGTTCCACCGCCTTGCGGAAGGCGGCCGCCGCGACCGACCACTCCTTGCCGCGCTTGGCGCGCATCCCCTTGCCGTACTCCTCCTCCGCGGGCGAGGTCACCGGCCCCCACTGGCGCGGCGCGGACTCGTTGGCGGGCGCCGCCGCGGGCGCGGCGAGGATGAGGGCGAGGACGACCAGCGCGGGCATCTTCATCGTTTCTCCTCCCAGGTGGCGCCGGGCTCACTCCCGGCCCCGCCATGATACCCCCGCCGTCCACGGGAGGCCGCCGCGATGAGCGCGGCCACCGCGCAGACCGCCCCCGCCCCCGCGAACGCCGCCGTGAAGCCTTCCTGCCAGCCGCTCGCGCGCTCGAGGACGCCGAACACGACCCCCGTGGCCTGGACCCCCGCCACTACCCCGAGGGTGCGGCTCATGAAGGCGAGCCCACCCGCCGCGCCCTGCCGCGCGGGCGGGAAGGAGGCCATGATCCGGGCGAGATTGGGCACCTGGAAGAGGCCGACCCCCGCGCCCACCAGCGCCAAGCCCGCGCCCACCGCCACGCGAGCGGTGTCGCCGGTGAAGTGGCTGATCACGAAGAGGCCGGCCGACTCGGCGGCGAGCCCCACCGTCATCGGCGCGCGGGGACCCATCCGGTCGGTGAGGCGCCCGGCGACGGGCGCCATCACCGCCGTGGCCAGCGGCGTGAGCATGAAGAAGAGCCCCCCCGGCGCCGGGGAGAGCCCCAGCACGCCCACCAGGTAGAACGGCGCGAGCAGCCACACCGCGAACTGCGAGCCGTTGGCGAGGGCGGCAAGGCCGAGGGCGCTGAGCACGGGCCAGCGCAGCCACTCCGCGCGCGGCGGCAGTCGCCAGGCACCGGCGCGCCCGACCGCCGGCAACCCC
>JBKPDT010000120.1:0-14665 GCA_046728035.1 Candidatus Methylomirabilota bacterium
CCTCCCGCCGCGCCGCGGGAGCGAAGGAGGCGGGCGCGGCGTCCGGGGCGACATAGCCTCGCGGCGTCTTGGCCAGACCGAGGTCGCGCAGGTCGCGCGACAGGGTGGGCTGGGCCACCGTGACCCCGCGGCGCCGAAGGAGGCGCTGGAGCTGGCCCTGCGAGCGGACGGGGCCGGAGCGGATGAGGGAGAGGATGGTCTCGTGACGGCGCAGCCCGCGACGATCGGAATGTTCATTCATGGTACTGCATAATTATCCAGATGGCCTCGCCTGTCAAGCATCAACCTCAGGGAGCTTGGACGAGCCACCCATCCGCGGTATGGTGAGCTCGTCCCATGAGGACCCCCGCGCGTCTTCTCGTTGTCGGCGTCCTCGGCGCCGCCGGCGTTCTCGGCTGGGCCACCGTGCCCTTGGATCCAGCGCCCCCATTGTCGATCGCCGCCCCCGCGCGCAGCGCGCCGGCGCCCGCGGCGGCGACGGAGACCCTCCTCCGCCGTCGTGAGACGCTCGAGGCGGCGCTCGTCCGCAGCGGCCTCCCGCGGGCCGACGCGGCCGGTGTGATCGGGCGGCTCCGGGGCTCGGTGGACATGCGGCGTCTCACGCCCGGCGAGCGCCTGCTCGTCACCCGCGACGCGAACGAGTCGGTCACCGCCATCACCTATTGGCGCTCGCCCATCGAGCGCTACGAGCTGGCCCGCGAGGAGGGGGCCTGGCGCCTCCAGGCGGTGCGCGTTCCCGTGGAGACCCGCATGGTGGCGGTGAGCGGGCGCCTGGAAGACTCACTCTTCGCGAGCATGGACCGCCTCGGCGAGGGCCCGGCCCTCACTGGCGCCTTCGTCGGGCTCTTCGAGTGGGACTTCGACTTCGCCGCCGACGCACTCCCCGGCGACCGCTTCCGCCTCCTCGTGGAGAAGCGCCACGGCGGGGGCGAGTTTCTCGGCTACGGCGACATCCTCGTGGCCCAGTACCGCTCGGCGGGCCGTGCGCCACTGACCAGCGTGAGGTTCACCGACGGCGAGGGACGCGCCGCCTACTACGACGCCGCCGGGCGGTCGGTCCGAAAGATGTTCCTGCGCGCACCGCTGGACTTTACCCGCATCACGTCGGGCTTCTCCCATGCGCGGCTGCATCCCATCCTGGGCGGCACCCGGCCTCATCTCGCCATCGATTACGGCGCGCCGACCGGGACGCCCGTTCGCGCGGTGGCCGACGGCGCCGTGGTGGCGGCGGGGTGGAGTGGCGGTAATGGGATCAGCGTGACGATCCGTCACGCCCGCGGCTACGAGACCATGTATAACCACCTCTCCGCCGCGTCGGTGCGCCCGGGCGAGCGGGTAAAGCAACGTGCGATCATCGGGCGTGTAGGGGCGACTGGGCTGGCCACCGGTCCACACCTCGACTATCGGGTGAAGAAGAACGGCCAGTTCGTGAACCCGCTCGGCGAGAAATTCATCCCCGGCGATCCCGTCTCGGCCCGACGAAAGCCCGCCTTCGATGGGCATCTGGCAACCTTGCTCGAACGTCTCGATCGCGAGGATCCCTGAGGAGAGTCTGGTGGTCCCGATGGGGCCGGCGCGACAGATTGTCGCGCCGGCGACATCTTGTCCGGTAATTCCTTCCATGCCGTGGACTCCTCCTGGAGGCCCGGCGAGTAACCCACGGTTATCAAAGCAAAAAGCGCCATCGTGCGCTGCGGCGAGACTGGCCCTGCCATTGCAGTCTCCTTTCCGCATGCCCGCGCGCGTCGCCGTCATTCCGCCCGCGACCCGCCCGTTGTGACGGACAGCGCGATGTCGCCGCGAGAGGACACGCCCCGCTCCGGACGGGCCGAAACCATCATGGTGATCGACGACGATCCCGAGATGCGAGCGGTCCTGCGCGACGTGCTCACCCACGAGGGCTTCCGCGTGCACGAGGAGCCGGGTCCCGAGCTGGTGCCCCAGGTGGTGGAGGCCCTCCGACCCGTCGCCGTCATCGTCGACAAGGAGATGCCCGGCAGCAACGGGCTGGACCTCGTCGCCGCCCTGGGTCACCGGTATCCCGCGCTGCCGATCATCGTCATCACCGCCTTCGGCGGCGCCGCGATCCGCGCCGAGGCCCGGCGCCAGGGCGCCGCCGACTACCTGGAAAAGCCGTTCCGCATGGCCACGCTGCTCGATGCGCTCCGCGCCCTCACGGTGGCGCGGACGCCGGTGGAGACTCCGGATGTCTGAGCTCGAGCACTTCGCCCCTGCGTCCCCCCCGCCACCCCTCCCCTCGCCGGCACCCGCCGACATCTGGACGCCGGATCGCGTTCGTGACCTGGTGACGCGCCGCCTCGGGGACGGTCACCTCATCGTGGTGTCCAACCGCGAGCCCTACGTGCACGAGATGAAGGACGGCGAGATCCGGTGGATGCGTCCGGCGAGCGGGCTCGTCACCGCGGTTGACCCTATCATGCGCGCGGTCGGCGGCACGTGGATCGCCCACGGCTCGGGCTCGGCCGACCGCAAGGCCGTCGATCCGGACGGCCGGGTGCTGGTCCCGCCCGACCGGCCGCGCTACGCTCTCCGCCGGGTCTGGCTCACCGAGGACGAGGAGCGCGGCTACTACTACGGCTTCGCCAACGAGACGCTGTGGCCGCTCTGCCACGTCGTCTACGTGCGGCCGACCTTCCGGAGCCGGGACTGGGAGTACTACAAGGCGGCGAACGCCCACTTCTGCCGGGCCGTGCTCGAAGAGGCGCCGGCCAAGGCCACCGTCTGGGTGCACGACTATCACCTCGCCCTCCTGCCCGGCATGCTGAAGGCCGCGCGCCCCGACCTCACGGTGGCGCACTTCTGGCACATTCCGTGGCCGTCGTCCGAGGTCTTCCGCATCTGCCCGTGGCAGCGCGAGATCCTCGAGGGGCTGCTCGCCAACGACGTGCTCGGCTTCCACATCCGGTATCACTGCGACAACTTCATCGACACGGTGAGCCGGGAGCTCGAGGTCAACGTCGACCGCGAGCGCTCGGCGGTGACCTACCGCGGTCACACCACCCTCGTTCGACCCTTCCCCATCAGCGTGGACGCCGAGCAGATCGCGGCGGACTGCGGGGAGGAGGACGTCGCGCGGGAGATGGTCCGGCTCCGCGAGCAGTATGGCCTCGTCCGCGAGAAGGTCGCGGTGGGCCTCGATCGGTTCGACTACACCAAGGGCATCCCCGAACGGCTGCTCGCGGTGGAGCAATTCCTCACCCTGTATCCGGAGTGGCGCGAGCGCTTCGTCTTCGTCCAGGCCGGAGTGCCGAGCCGCTCGCGCATTCCCGCCTACCGGTCGGTGTGGCGGCGCATCGAGCGGCTGGTCGGCGGGATCAACCAGCGCCATGGGCAGAACGGCTGGGCGCCGGTGGTGCTCCTCCCCGAGCACCTCTCGCGGACGGCGATCCATGCCCTCTACCGGATCGCGGACGTCCTCATGGTAACCTCCCTACACGACGGCATGAATCTCGTCGCGAAGGAGTACGTCGCGGCACGCACCGAGAGCGACGGCGCCCTCGTGCTCTCCCAGTTCACCGGGGCCGCGCGCGAGTTTCCCGAAGCTTTCCTCGTCAACCCCTACAACCTGGATGGCACCGCCGAGCGCCTCGCCGCCGCGCTCGCGATGCCGGAGCCGCAGCGGCGGCAGCGCATGGCGCGCCTCCGCGAGCGGGTCCTGGAATGGAACATCTATCGCTGGGCTGGCGCTGCGCTGGACACCGCGCTGCGCTTGCCCGACCCGGAGGTGGTGTCATGAGAGCACCGTCCGCCCCTGCCAGCCTGGCCGCGGAGGTCCGCGACGCCGCGCGTTCCCACGGCGCCCTGCTCATCCTGTCCGACTTCGACGGCACCCTCGCGCCCATCGCCCCCTCGCCGAGCGATGCCCGCCTCGCCCCCGCCGTGCGTCGGGTCCTCGGGCGGCTGGCGGGCGCGCCCGCCACCGGCCTCGGCCTGATCTCGGGCCGGGATCTCGCCGATCTCCGCGCCCGCGCCGAGCTGCCCAACGCCATCCTGGCCGGCTGCCACGGCCTCGTCATCGAGGGGCCGGGGCTCGAGTTCGTTCATCTCCAGGCCGCCGAGTGCCGGCAGATACTGGCCGGGCTGGCCACCGACCTCGTCGAGCGCCTGGGCGGGCTGCGGGGGGTCGAGGTCGAGCCCAAGGAGTTCGGGGTGGCCGTGCACTACCGCCGCGCCTATCCATCCGACCTCGCCGAGGTCTTCTTCCAGGTCGAAGAGGCGCGGGAGGACCACGCGCCGAACCTGACCACCCGCCCGGGCAAGAAGGTGCTCGAGCTGGTGCCGAACGTCCCCTGGAACAAGGGGGAGTGTGCGCTGTGGATCCGCGACCGCTGGGCGCGGCAGCAGTCGCTTGATCCCGCGGTCGTCTACATCGGCGACGACGAGACCGATGAGAGCGCGTTCCAGGCCCTGCGCGGAAAGGCCATTACCGTCCGCGTGGGCTCCGGCCATCGGGGGAGCCGCGCCGCGCGGTGGGTCACCGACGTGTCCGCGGTACACCGCTTCCTCGGCGCCCTCGCGCCGCCGGAGGGCGGGGAGGCCGAGTCGCCGGCAGGGGCGTCGGGCCCCCCGATGACGGCGAGTCGGCATGAGTGACTTCCACCAGGGGGGCGCCATCACGACGCTCCACCGGCTGGGGCCGACCAATCTCGATGCCCTCGAGCGGGACCTCGAGAAGACGGCGGCGACGCGGCCGGTGGCGTTGGTGCTCCCCTCCCTGGCCTCCGAGTTCGACACCGGCGCGATCCCGCGCTTCATCGAGGAGCTGCAGCAGGTGCGGTACCTCGAGGAGATCGTGGTCGCGCTGGGTCGGGTGAGTGGGGAACGGTTCACGGCCCGCGCCAACGTCGCCGCGGTGGACCGGGACAACGCATGACCCCTCCCTTCGTGGTCTTCTCCGATCTGAACGGTTGCCTTCTCGACCGACGCACCTACTCCGCGGAGGCGGCGCGCCCGGCGGTGGAGGCGCTCGCGGAGGCGGGGGTGCCCCTCGTGTTCTGCACCAGCCAGACCCGCTCCGAGGTCGAGCATCACCGTTGCCTCCTCGGGAACGACGATCCGTTCGTGGTCGAGAACGGCGGGGCCCTCTTCACCCCCCGCGGCTACTTCCCGTTCCCCCACGCGCTGACCCGCACCGAGGGGCGCTACACGGTCGTGGAGCTGGGCGTGCGCTACGAGCAGATCGTGCGCCTCTTCCAGGATCTGCGCCGGACGACGGGGCTGCCGCTGCGGGGCTTCTCCGACATGACGGTGGCCGAGGTCGCCGCGCTCACCGGACTGACGCCGGAGGCGGCGGCGCGCGCGAAGGCGCGCGACTACGACGAGCCGTTCACCGGAGATCTCACACCCATCGAGGAAGGCGTCCTCATCGAGGAGGCGCGCTCGCGCGGGCTCACCATCAGTCGCGGCGGCCGCTTCTTCCACTTGATGGGGGGTCACAGCAAGGGGCTGGCCGCCGAGCTCTTGATCCGGCTGTTCCGGACGCGCTGGCGTTCGATTCCGGTGGTGGCGCTCGGGGAGGGCGCCAACGATCTGTCGCTGCTCCTCCTCGCCGATCACCCCGTCGTCATCCCGCGCGACTGGGGCGTGGTGGATCCCGCCTTCCGGCACGGGGATTGGCACGTCGCGCCGGCCCCCGGCCCCTGGGGGTGGAAGCTCGAGGTCCTTCGCCTCCTCGGCCACGAGCTCCACGCCATCGCCTGATGGACCCGGCGCCCCTGCAGATGCAGGCGGCCGGTCCCGCCAAGATGGACGCCCGCGTCGAGAGCCTGGCCCTCGTCTTCGAAAACCTCAAGCCGCTCCTCGTCTCGGAATGGCCCGCGAAGGACAAGGAGGCTCCGTCATGACCGATATGTGGGGCGATCTCGTATGGGGCGCTCTCGCCGATCTCAAGACTCGGCTGGCCGCCGCCCTGCCGTCCGTGCTCGCGCTCCTCACCCTCGTGATCGGCGGCCTCATGCTCGCCTGGCTGTCCGGCAAGCTGCTCGCGCGGCTCGCCCACGCGACGGACTTCGACAGCCGGGCGGAGCGCTGGGGACTGGCGGGCGCTCTGCGACGCGCGGGCGTGATGCGCCCGCCCTCCGCCGCCCTCGAGCGCAGTGTCTTCTGGGGGATCTTCGCGCTCTTCGCGGTGCTCGGGGTGGACGCCCTCCGGATCCCGGGCACGTGGCGGATCACCGACCTCCTGTTCCTCTGGATCCCGAGCCTCGTGGGCGCCGTGCTCCTGGTCCTCGTCGGCTGGCTCGCCGCGAACTTCCTCGCCCAGAGCGTGCTCATCGCCGCGGTGAACGCGGGCGTGCGCGAGGCGCGGGCCCTGGCGCGCGCGGCGCGGTGGGGCATGCTCCTCGTGGCGTGGGCGATGGCCTTCACCCATCTGGGGATCGCCAAGGAGATGGTGCTGCTCGCCTTCGGTTTGACCTTCGGCGGGCTCGTCCTCGCCCTCGCCCTCGCCTTCGGGCTCGGCGGGCGCGCCCTCGCGCGCGAGATCCTCGAGCGGCGGCTCCGTCAGGAGCGCGGCGAGCCCCATCCGCGGGAGAGCCTGACGCATCTCTGAGTCACGGCGCGTGCGATAATTTTCGCGTGCTGCGCCGGACGTCGGGCTCGAGTCTGTGCTACCGCTGCGGTCGCCTGAACCGGGTGGACGCCGACCGCTGCTTCTACTGTAGCGCGCCCCGGCCGGGTCTGTGGGGCTGGGGCCATCTCCTCGGCCGGCTCGGCGCCGACCTGGACGTCGCCCGCCTCGTCATCGCGGTGTGCGCCATCGCCTACCTGGCGGCGCTCGGCCTCGAACCCGGCGCGGTGTTCCGCTCGCGGGGGTTCTTCAATCTCCTCGCGCCCTCGAACCGCGCGCTCGTGGCCCTCGGCATGACGGGGGCGATCCCCTGGGCGGCGGGATACTGGTGGACGCTCCTCACCGCCATCTATCTGCACGGCAGCCTGCTCCACATCCTCTTCAACGCGCTGTGGATCCGGCAGCTCGGTCCCGCGGTGGAGGAGTTCTACGGGCGGCCGCGCACCTTCCTCATCTTCACCGTGAGCGGGGCGGGGGGCTTCGCGCTCTCGAACGCGCTTGGCATCGCCTTCACCGTGGGCGCCTCCGGCGCGGTCTTCGGCCTCCTCGGCGCCATGGTCCACTTCGGGCGGAGCCGGGGCGGCGTCTACGGTGTCGCGATCTTCCGCCAGTACTGGCAGTGGGCGCTGGTGCTGTTCGTGATGGGATTCCTCATGCCTGGCGTGAACAATGCCGGCCACGCCGGCGGCTTCCTCGGCGGCTATCTCGCCGCGCTCCTGCTTGGGCACAACGCGACGCGCCCGGAGCGCGGCTGGCATGCTCTCGCCGCCCTCGCCGCGGCGGCGCTCACGGCCCTCGCCTTCGCGCTCGCCCTCTGGACAACCTTCGGCCCCTAGCCCGGTCGGCGTGCTCGACGGCGAGCGCAGCCGGGGGCGGGGCGCTCGCGGCGAATGCTGTACTAAAGCAAGCGAGTGCCCCGCCCCCCGGCTGCGCTCGCCGGTCGGTCAGCCCGCCTCCGCCTCGTCGCGGAACGCCTCGATCTGCTCGGGGAGGCCGAACACCCGCACCCGGTCGCCCCTGCGGAGGATGGTCTCGGCGGAGGGATTGACCACCACCGGGCCCTCGGGCCGGGTCACCGCCACGATGGTCACGCCCAGGCGCTCACGGATGCGCGCTTCCCGCAGCGACTGATCGGCGAGCGCCCCGGGGCCGAGGGTGAGCTCGGCGATCTGGGGAAGATGGTCGGGGGACGGCGCGCCGGCCTCCGCCTCGAGCAGCATGGCCCGATGGAAGCGCTCGAGGTAGGCGATCACGCGCTCCTGCGGCAGGGCGAGCCGGCGCAGGGTGTGGCGGATGAGGGTGGCGGCGGCCTCGACCTCGGGCTGGATCACCTCGGTGGCGCCCGCGCGGGTCAGCGCGTCGAGGGCATTGGGGTCGTGGGCCCGCACGAGCACGGGTGACTCGCGGTTGAGCCTCCGGACGTTCTGGACAACGAGATTGGCGCGGTCGATCTCGGGCAGCGCCACCAGCACGAGGGACGCCTGGGCCGCGCCCGCCCGCTCGAGCACGCGCCGGCGCGTCGCGTCCCCGAAGACGCACGGCACGTCCCGCTCGCGCAGGCCCCGGATGATGTCCGCGTCGGTCTCGATCACAACGTAGGGCAGCTGGAAGCTCTCGAGGGCCTCCCCGATGGCGCTCCCCACCCGCCCGAAGCCGCAGAGCACCACGTGCTGGGTGGGCGGCGCCGGGGGAGGGACCGCCGTGCTCACAGGCGCCGACGGGGTGCGCAGCCAGAGCCGCAGGCGGCCCAGCCAGCCGGGGCCGATCCGCACGAGCGCGGCATTGACGAGGATGGTGAGGAGGGAAGCGGCGAGGATGGCGTTGTACACGTCGGCGTTCACGTGGCCGGCGTTGCGCCCCACCTGGACGAGGACGAAGGAGAACTCGCCGATCTGGGCGAGGCCCACCCCGACGAGGATGGCGGTGGGCAGCGGCTGGCCGAAAAGCCAGACGAGCACGGTGCGGATCACCGCCTTGCCCACGACCACGAGGAAGACGATGACGCCGAGCATCGGCAGGTTGTCCAGCACCGTCCGCGGATCGATCAGCCCGCCGATGGTGACGAAGAAGAGCGCGCCGAACGTATCGCGCAGCGGGAGCAGGCGCGCGAGTGTCTCGTGGGCGTAGTCCGACTCGCTGATGATGAGCCCGGCGAGGAAGGCGCCCAGGGCGAGGGACAGCCCGACCGCCTGGGTCAGCGCGGCGGTGCCCAGCCCGATGGCGAGGGTGACGAGAAGGAACAGCTCGGGGCTCCGCATGCGCGCGAGCTGGGCCATCAGGGGCGGGATCACGCGCGACACCAGGTAGAGGAACGGGAGCAGAATCACCACGGCCTTCCCCAGGGCGGCGCCGATGGCGAGGAGGCGGCCGGGACCGAGCTGTCCCAACGTGGGGAGGAGGACCATGAGGGCGACGGCGGCGAGATCCTCGACGAGCGCGATTGCCATCATGACGCGCCCGTGCCGCGAGTGGAGCTCGCCCCGGTCGAGGAGCAGGCGGGCGAGCACCATGGTGCTGGACACCGAGATCACCATCCCGACGACGAGCCCGGTGAGCGCGCTCCAGCCCACGAGGACGCCCGCCACCGTGCCCATCGCGACGAAGAGGAGGACGCCGAGGGGACCGCCGAGCAGCGCCACCCACTTGACCCGCAGCAGGTCACGCACCGAGAACTCGAGGCCGATGGAGAACATGAGCAGCACGACGCCGATCTCGGCGAAGAGGTCGAAGGAGCGCGGATCGGAGACGGATGGACCCGGCGTGAACGGGCTGATGAGCAGCCCCCCGAACACGTAGCCGAGGATGAGCGGTTGCCGCAGCGCCCACGCCGCCGCGCCGCCCACCACCGCGGCAAGGAAGACGTAGGCAAGATCGCTGAACACGTTGGGGTCGGAGACCATGGCCGCAATCTAGCACGCGCGTGACCCCCTCTTTCCAGGGTCTTGCCGGTCCCGCCCGATTGAGTTAGACCTGACGCAGCCGCGCCACGCGCGAGAGAGGGGACTCAGAGATGACGGAACGGCCGAAGCGGAGGCCCGCCGCCCCCGCGGTGGGGCGCCAGATCAAGGAGCTCGAGGAGCGCCTCGCCCATCTCGAAGCGATGCTCGCCGACGTCCGCGCCGAAGCCGGCCGATCCAGCGGCGCCGCCCGTGCCCGCCTCGAGCGCGTGGCAGAAACCGTATCGGAGCGCGTGGCGCGGGCGCGTGACGCGCTCGGCACCTCGCTCGACCGCCTGAGCCAGGCGCTCATCACGTCGCGCGCGCGCATCGAGCGCGAGGTGGGACTCCTCACGCGCGGGCTCCGGGCCGGCGTGCGCGCCGGGCGCGCGGTCTATCGGGCGAAGCCGCGGAGGTAGATTTCGCTTGGCCGCCCTTGACCCGGGGCAGACAATATCATGATGCGTTACGTGCTGTTCTGCCCCGAGGGGCTCCTCGAGGACGTCGCCGGCACCACGACGCTGCCCGGCGACGCCCCCGTCTACGTGGCCGCGCGCCCGCGGGTCCGCGCGCGGCTGACGCGCGCGGGGCGGCCGGTGCTGGTAGGCGACATCACCGATTCCGACATCTACCGCAGGGCGGGCAAGGGGCACCGCGGACCCATCGTGGTGGCGGCGCCCCGGACCCGTCTCGCCCGGGCGGTGATCGCCGCCCGCGAGGCCTTGCCGGAAACGCCGCTGCTCGTTGTCACCGACGACGCCCGGACGGTGGGTGGCGCGACCGCCGTTCCCCTGTCCAGCCTCGGTGACCTGCTCATCCGACCCGCGCTCGACCGGGCCACCACGCGCGCGCGCGTGGCGCGGATCCGCGAGCGCTTCGAGGACGCCGAGCGCGTGCTCATCCTCATGCAGGACGACCCCGATCCCGACGCCATCGCCTCTGCGCTCGCGCTCAAGGTCCTGCTCGGGCGCACGCGCACCTCCGCCCCCCTCTGCACCTTCGGGACGATCACGCGGCCGGAGAACCTGGCGATGTGCAAGATCCTCGAGATCGATGTGGAGGAAATCGACGCGCGCGCGCTGGACCAGTTCGACCGGGTCGCCATGGTGGACGTCCAGCCATCCTTCCTCGAGGAGCCCATCGGCGAGGTGGACCTCGTGATCGACCACCATCCGGTGGAGCGGCCGTTCAAGGCGCGCATCAAGGACGTCCGGCCGACCTACGGTGCGACCTCCACCATCCTCGTCGAGTACCTGCGTGCCGCCGACGTGAAGATCAGCCAGCGCCTGGCCACCGCACTCCTCTACGGGATCAAGTCCGACACCCTGGGGCTCGAGCGCGGGGGCACCAAGGCGGATCTCGACGCCTTTGCCTTCCTCTACCTGCTCGCCAACCACAACGCCCTCCGTCGCATCGACCGCCCCGATCTCTCCGAGGCCGCGCTCGACGTCCTCGCCCAGGGTCTCGCGCGCCGGCGGATCCTCCATGGCGTCTTCTTCTCCCATCTCGGCCGCGTGGCGGTGGTCGACCTCGTCCCGCAGTTCGCCGACTTCGGGCTCCAGGCCGAGGGCGTGGAGTGGTCGGTGGTGTCGGGCGTGGTGGGAGCGGACCTCCACATCTCGATCCGGAACGTCGGCTATGTCCGGAGCGCGGGTGAGGTGGCGCGCGACGCCTTCGGCGACCTCGGCTCGGCGGGCGGCCACCGGACCATGGCCAAGGCGGTCATCCCGCTCGAGCGCCTCGGCGACGCCGACAACGGGGCCAACCGCGCCGTCCAGGAGCGCGTGAGCCAGCGCTTCCTGCGGGCCCTCGGCGTCAACGGCAAGGGGTAGCCGGCGGTGGTGATCATCTACCTGATCATGATCCTGATGGGAGCGGCGGCGGCGATCTTCGCCATCCAGAACATCGACCCCGTGGTGATCCGCTTCCTCGGGTGGCGCATCGAGGGCATGCCGCTCGCCCTGGTGATCCTGCTCTCCGCCTTCGCGGGCCTCGTGTTCGCGGCCATGGTCGCCATGGTCCAGCAGATCCGACTGCGGTCGCGGATCCGCGCCCTCGAGCGTCAGCAGCCCCCGCCGGCTCCGCCGGTGTCCCGACCCGCCCCGCCGCCGCCCCCCACTCGCCCATGACCGAGACCGCCCGGCTCGGCGAGACGGTGCGCGATCTCCTTGAGGGTGGCCGGCACGAGCGGCTGGCTCAGATGCTCGAGGAATCGCATGCCGCCGACGTCGCCGCCGCCATCCGTGACCTCCCGGTGCCCGAGCAGATCACGCTCTTCCGTCTCCTGAACCGCGAGCAGGCGGGCGCCGTGCTCGCCGAGCTCGACGACCAGACGCTCCTCGAGCTGGTTCGCGCCCTCGACGAGGCGGAGATCTCCGGCATCCTCGACCGCATGGAGCCTGCCGACGCCGCCCAGGTCATCGAGGAGCTGCCGGAAGAGCAGGCCGAGAAGGTCCTCGATCTCATGAAGGAGCAGCAGTCCGAGGACGTGCAGGAGCTGCTGGAGTACGGAGAGAAGACGGCCGGTCGTATCATGTCGCCGGACGTTCTCGCCACCCACGAGTACGTGACCGCGGCCCAGGCCATCGACCATGTCCGCAAGGCGCCCGCCGCCCAATCGGCGCACTACCTCTATCTGGTCGACGACCACGACCATCTGGTGGGTGTCCTGCCTCTGCGTCGGCTGCTCACCGCGGATCCCACCACCCCGATCCGCCTCCTCGCTCAGGAGGACGTGGTCACGGTGACCCCGGACACGGACCAGGAAGAGGCGGCCCGGCTCGTCGCCAAGTACGACATCGTCGCGCTGCCGGTGGTGGACCGCGACCACCGCCTCCTCGGCGTGATCTCCGTCGACGACGTCATCGACGTCATCCGCGAGGAGGCGACCGAGGACATCCAGCGTCTGGCCGGGGCGGCCGGCGACGAGACCGTGTTCGACCCTCCACGGGCGGTGTTCCCCAAGCGGCTACTGTGGCGTCTCATCAACCTCGGCACCGCCATCCTCGCCGCTTCCGTCATCGGCCTCTTCGAGGGCTCCATCCATTCCCTGGCCACGCTCGCGATCTTCATGCCCATCGTGGCCTCGATGGGCGGCATCGGCACCACGCAGACCGCGACGGTGGTGGTACGGGGGCTTGCGCTGGGGGACATGACTTCCGCGCACCTGTGGCGGGTCCTGAAGAAGGAGGTCGTGCTCGGCCTCACCACGGGCCTGGCGAACGGCGCGGTGATGGCGGTGATCGCCTATCTGTGGAAGGGCCAGGCGCTCCTCGCCCTCATCATCGGCGTCGCGCTCGTCGTCAACATGCTGGTCGCCGCGGTGGTGGGCGTGACCATCCCCATCGCGCTCAAGATGTTTCGTATCGACCCCGCCATCGCCTCCAGCGTCATCATCACCACGTTCACGGACGTGTGTGGATTCTTCTCCTTTCTCGGCCTGGCGACCCTCCTCATGCGATTTCTGCTATAATTCCATACGGTAAGAAAGCACTTGGCAATCGCTCTGCCCCTGTGGTAAATGTTCCGCGGCTGCCCTACGCCGCACGGTGGGAACTGACTCGAGGAGGGTACCAAACGTGGACGTAGCGCTGGAGAAACGGCAGGTCAAGCGGGCCTACAAGCTGTACGCTCCGGCCTACGATCTGGTTTTCGACTGGATCTTCCATCCTGGCCGCGAGGCGGCGATCCGGCTCTGCGACATTCGCCCCGGGCAACATGTCCTCGAAGTCGGCATCGGCACCGGCCTCAACCTGCCGCTGTTTCCGCGCCGCGCGCGGATCACCGGCATCGATCTCTCGGAGGAGATGCTGCGCAAGGCGAAGGAGCGCGTGCAAGAGCTCGGGCTGAGCAACGTGACGCTGCGGGCGATGGACGCCACCGTGATGGACTTCCCGGAGAACGCGTTCGACTCCGCCGTCGCGACCTACACGATCAGCGCCGTCCCCGATCCCGTCGGCGTGCTCCGCGAGATGCGGCGGGTGGTGAAGCCCGGCGGCAATATCGTTGTCCTCAACCATTTCCGGAGCGAGCGGCGCGTGATGGGCCGCATCGAGGACATGGTGGCACCGGTGTGCACGCGACTGGGCTGGAAATCGAACCTACCGCTGGAACCGCTCCTTACCCAGGTGGGGCTCAATCCGGAGATCTCGACCAAGGTCAATCTCTTCAACGGCTGGCGCCTGATCAAGTGCCGGAATAGCACGTAACACGCTTCGTCGAGCCGGCTTCCTCCTCGTCGCCGTCCTCGTCGCTCTCCCGACGATTCTCGCCGCCGCCCGCGCCCTCGGCGCCGGCCTCTTCCTCGCCGAGTTCCTCTCCGAGGGCCGCTGGCGGCCACTCACCGCGGTGACGGCGGCGCCCGCGCGCACGCCCCTCGCCGCGAGGGACGGCGCGCGAGTCATCCCCGCCGATCTCTACACCGCCGGGCATCCCGGCGGCCGCCCCGGCCTCATCGTCGTCCACGGGCTCGCCCATGCGGGCAAGGACGACGCGCGGGTGCGCGAGGCCGCAGGCCTGCTCGCGCGGGCGGGCTGGACGGTCGCGGTGCCGACGGTGGACGGGCTCACGCGCCTCCGGCTGCGCCCGGAGGATGCCGGCGCGGTGGTCGCGGCGGGACGCGCGCTCCGCGAGACCGGCAGCCGGCCCATCGCCATCCTCGCGGTGAGCGTGGGGGCCGGTCCGGCGATCGCCGCGGCCGCGGATCCCGCGCTCGCCGCCGAGGTCTCCGCGGTGATGACCCTGGGCGGCTATGCGTCGGCCCGCGAGCTGCTCCGCTTCACGCTCACCGGCGACGATCGGCCCCGCGCTCCGGGGGGCGGGCGTCCGGACGAGGCGGCCATCGCTGCCTTTGTCGCCGCCAACCCGGACCTGGTGGACGAGGCGGGCCGGCGGCTCGTGAGCAATCGCGATCCCACCGCGGTGGACGCGCTCCTCGCGGCCCTCCCGCCCTCCTCACAGCGCTTGCTCGACGCGCTGTCGCCAGAGCGCCGGCTCGAGGCTCTGCGCGCCCCGCTCTTCCTCGTCCACGGACACGACGATCCCGCGGTGCCCGTCTCGGAAAGCGTGCGCCTCGAAGCGGCGGCGGCCCGCGCGGGCCGCGAGGCGCGCCTGGTCGTGGTGGGCGCGGTGGGGCATGTCG
>JBKPDT010000121.1:0-17142 GCA_046728035.1 Candidatus Methylomirabilota bacterium
GGGGGAGGGGGGGGCGCGCTGTTTTGGAAGGGGGCCGCGCGCGGCGGGCGGCCGGACCCGCGCTGATGGCGGACGTGGGCACCGGCTCCGGCGCGATCGCCTGCGCCCTCGCCCTCGCGTGGCCCGCGGTCCATGTGGTCGCCCTGGATACATCACGGGAGGCGCTCGCCGTCGCCGCCGAGAACGTGCGCGCGCTGGGCCTGAACGACCGGGTCCGCCTCGTCGCCGGCGACCTCCTCGAGCCGCTGGCCGGGCGGCCCGGTTGCCTCGACCTGATCGTCGCCAACCTGCCGTATCTGGCGAGCGCGGTGATTCCCACGCTGCCGCGCGAGGTGCGGGACTTCGAGCCGCGCGCGGCCCTGGACGGCGGCCCGGACGGCCTCCACGCGCTCCGCCGCCTGGTGACGACGGCGCCGGCGGCGCTCCGTCCGGGCGGGTGGATGGTGCTGGAGATCGGCGAGGATCAGGCGGGCGCGCTGGCCTCCCTGATGGCGGCCGAGGGCTTCGTGGACATCGCCGCGCGGCGTGACCTGCGCGGCGCCGAGCGATACGTGGCCGGCTGCTCGGCGATCGAGCGAAAGGTGGCGCGCTGATGCCGACCCGCCTCCTGATCCAGGGCGGCGTCCCCCTGCGCGGCGAGGTGCCGGTGAGCGCCGCCAAGAACGCCGCCCTCCCCGCGCTTGCCGCCGCCCTCCTCACCGCCGAGCCCTTGGTCTTCGACAACGTCCCCATGCTCGACGACGTGCGCACGATGCGCGCGCTGCTCGAGCGCCTTGGCGGCGAGACGGCGGACGCCGCCGATGGGACCACGCGGGTGCGGGTGCGGGCGGTGGCGAGCGCGGAGGCGCCGTACGAGCTGGTCTCGACCATGCGAGCGTCCGTCCTGGTGCTGGGTCCGCTCGTGGCGCGCGCGGGTGTGGCCCGTGTCGCCCTGCCCGGCGGATGCGCCATCGGGGTGCGCCCCATCGACCAGCACCTCAAGGGCCTGGCGCGGCTGGGCGCCGAGATCGCCATTGCCAACGGCTACGTGGAGGCGCGCGCGAGCCGCCTCAAGGGGGCGAGCATCACCACCGATCTCGTCACCGTCACCGGCACCGAGAATCTCATGATGGCGGCGACCCTCGCCGAAGGCACCACGGTGATCGAGAACGCGGCCCGCGAGCCGGAGGTGGTCGACCTCGCGCGCCTGCTCTCCGCCATGGGCGCGCGCATCGACGGAGCGGGCAGCGAGCGGATCGAGATCGAGGGCGTGGCCGAGCTGGGTGGGGCGCGGCACCGCATCGTTCCCGACCGTATCGAGGCCGGGACCCTGCTGGCGGCGGGCGCCATCACCGGCGGCGACGTCACCATCACCGGCGCGTCGCCGCGGCACCTCACCGCGACCCTGGCCAAGCTCGAGGAGTGTGGCGCCATCATCACGGTGACGGGCGACCGCGTGCGCTGCGTCGGGCCCCCGCGGCCACGGGCGGCGGATGTCGTCACGAGCCCGTACCCCGGCGTCCCCACCGACATGCAGGCGCAGCTCATGGCGCTCCTCGGCCTGGCCGACGGCCAGTCGCGGATCTCCGAGACCATCTTCGAGAACCGCTTCATGCACGCGGCGGAGCTGGGGCGAATGGGTGCCCAGATCCGGACCGACGGCTCGACCGCAGTGATCCGCGGCGTGCCCGCCTACCAGGGCGCGCCGGTGATGGCCACCGACCTCCGTGCCTCCGCTTCCCTGGTGCTGGCCGGGCTGGCTGCGCGCGGCACCACCGAGGTCGCGCGCGTGTACCATCTGGACCGCGGCTACGAGCGGCTCGAGGTGAAGCTGGCCGGCCTCGGCGCCCGCATCACGAGAGCGCGGGCATGAGAATGTTTGGCGAGCCGCAGCCGAAGGCGAGGCGAGCGAACATGGGAAAGGCGGCCGAGCGGAGCAAGGCAGGCGAGCCGCAGCCGAAGGCGAGGCGAGCGAACATGGGAAAGGCGGCCGAGCGGAGCGAGGCAGGCGAGCTGCAGCCGAAGGCGAGGCGAGCATTTCGATGAGTGGGTTCTTGACCTTCGCGCTGCCCAAGGGACGGCTCCTCGAGCCCGCGCAGGCGCTCCTCGCCGGGCTCGGCATCGGCGGGCTGGACAGCGACTCGCGCCGGCTCCTCGTGACCGACGAGGCGCGCGCGCTCCGCTTCATCTTCCTCAAGCCCGCCGACATTCCGACCTACGTGGAGTACGGCGCCGCCGACCTCGGCATCGTGGGCAAGGACATCCTCGCCGAGCAGGAGCCGGACGTGTACGAGCCGGTGGACCTGGGATTCGGCGCCTGCCGGCTCGTCGTCGCCGAGCCCCGCACGCTCTGGGAGCGCGATGATCCCGCGAAGTGGTCCTGGGTGCGTGTGGCCACCAAGTACCCCTCCCTCACCGAGCGCTACTTCTCCGAGCGTGGCATCCAGGTCGAGATGATCCGCCTCGACGGCTCCATCGAGCTGGCGCCGCTGGTGGGGCTGGCCGAGCGCATCGTGGACCTCGTCCAGTCGGGCGAGACCCTGCGCGCCAATGGGCTGGTCGAGGTCGCCCAGATCATGACCTCCACGGCGCGCCTCGTCGTCAACCGCGCCTCCCTGAAGACCGCGCACGCGCGCGTCAACGCCCTCATCGAGGCCATGCGCACGGCGGTGGCGCCGGCCCGCCCCGGCGTCGGCGCGCCGAGGCCGATGCCATGAGCATCCGCCGCCTCGACGCGCGGAGCCTGGGCGTCCACGGCGTGGCGGGGGCGCTGGACCGCGCGCCCGAGCGCGTGGATCCCGAGATCCACCGGTCGGTGGGCGAGATCCTCGCGGCGGTGCGGGAGCGCGGCGACGCCGCCCTCGTCGAGCTGACCGAGCGCTTCGACCGCGTCGCTCTCGCCCCCGCCGGGCTCGCGGTCACGGAAGCGGAGTACGACAAGGCCGAGCGGCAGGTGGGCGAGCCCACACTGGCCGCGCTCCGCTATGCGGCCGCGCGCATCGAGGCCTTCCACTGCGCGGCCATGCCGCGGGCCTGGAGCATGACCGACGCCTGCGGCTCGCGTCTGGGCCAGGAAGTGCGGCCGCTCGAGCGCGTGGGCATCTACGTGCCGGGCGGGCGCGCGGCCTATCCCTCCACCGTGCTCATGACGGCGGTGCCCGCCCGCGTCGCGGGTGTGCGCGAGATCGTGCTGGTCTCGCCGCCCTCGCCGGACGGCAGCCTGAACGCCGCCGTGCTGGCCGCCGCCCGCATCGCGGGGGTGACCGAGGCCTACCGCGTGGGCGGCGCTCAGGCGGTGGCAGCGCTGGCGTACGGCACCGAGACCATCCGGCGCGTGGACAAGATCGTGGGGCCGGGGAACATCTACGTGGCGCTGGCCAAGAGCCGGGTGTTCGGCGACGTCGGGATCGACATGCTGGCGGGCCCGAGCGAGGTCGTGGTGATCGCCGACGAGGGCGCCGACCCGGCCTTCGTCGCCGCCGACCTCCTCGCCCAGGCCGAGCACGACCCGATGGCGCGGGCGGTGCTGCTCACGCCCTCGGCCACGCTCCTCGAGGCGGTGGCGAAAGAGACGGCGCGCCAGCTCGCGACCTTGCCCCGCCGGGACATCGCGGCGGCCGCGCTCGAGGCCAATGGCGCCCTCGTCCTCACGGGCAGCCTCGCGGAGGCGGTGGACGTGGCCAATCAGCTCGCCCCCGAGCACCTCGAGCTGTCGGTGGCCGAGCCGGAGGCGTGGCTCGCGCGGGTGCGGAGCGCCGGCGCGGTCTTCCTCGGCCGGCACACCCCCGAGGTGGTGGGCGACTACGTGGCGGGGCCGAACCACGTGCTGCCCACCGGCGGCACCGCGCGCTTCGCCTCCGCCCTGTCGACGGACGACTTCGTGAAACGGCTCAGCGTGATCCAGTACTCGACCCGGGGCCTCGCCGAAGCCTGGCCTCATCTCGCCGAGCTGGCCCGCGTCGAGGGCCTCGAGGCCCACGGTGAGGCCGCGCGCGTACGAATCACGATAAATGGAGGAGGGACGGCATGACCGACAAGGCCCGCGGCACCGAGCCCGCACTCCCGCGGCAGGCCCGTGTCGAGCGCAAGACGAAGGAGACGCAGATCGTCCTCCAGCTCAACCTGGACGGGACCGGCGCCTCCAAGGTCGAGACCACCATTCCCTTCTTCAACCATATGCTGGAGGCGTGGTCCAAGCACGGGCTGATGGACCTCGCGGTGGACGCGCGGGGCGACATCGAGGTGGATCTCCACCACACGGTGGAGGACGTCGGGATCTGCCTCGGCAAGGCCCTCAAGGAGGCCCTCGGCGACAAGAAGGGGATCGTCCGCTACGGCGCCTCCTTCCTGCCCATGGACGAGGCCCTGCTGCACGCCTCCGTGGACATCTCCGGACGGCCCTATCTCGTCTTCAATGTGCCGCTCCAGCGGACGCGGATCTCGAACTTCGACCTCGACCTCTTGAAGGATTTCTTCAGGGCCTTCGCGTTCAACGCCGAGCTCACGCTGCACGTGACCATGCACTACGGCGAGAATCTCCACCACATCGCGGAGGCGACCTTCAAGTCGGTGGCCCGCGCGCTCGCCGAGGCCACCCGGCTGAATCCGCGTATCACGGATATCCTCTCCACCAAGGGGAGCCTCTGAGGGCGAGCGAGATGATCGCGGTCGTCGACTACGGGCGGGGCAACCTGGGAAGCGTCGAGAAGGCCTTCGGCCGCCTCGGCATGCCCGCCGCCATCACCGAGGATCCTCGCGTCGTGGCGGATGCGGAGGCGGTGGTGCTGCCGGGCGACGGCGCCTTCCACGACGCGATGGGCAGTCTGGCGCGCCTCGGGCTCGTCGATCCCGTGCGTGCCGTGCTCGACGACGGCCGGCCGTTCCTGGGCATCTGCCTCGGCTACCAGATCCTCTTCACCGAGAGCGAGGAATTCGGGCAGGGCAAGGGACTCGACGCCATCACGGGGGTGGTGCGGCGCTTTCCCCGCCAGCTCAAGGTGCCGCACATGGGCTGGAACGAGGTCGGGCATCGCGGGGACCTCGTCCTCTTCGAGGGTATTCCCAGCGGCGCCCACTTCTACTTCGTGCACTCCTACTATCCGGAGACGGACGACGGCTCGCTCAGGCGGGCGACCTGCGACTATGGGGTGAGCTTTCCCGCGGCGGTGGAGCGGGACGCCCTCTTCGCGACCCAGTTCCACCCGGAGAAGAGCCAGACCTGGGGGCTGCGCCTCCTGGAAAACTTCGCCGCCTTCGTGCGGAGCCGGCGGCGCTGACGTGGCTTTCACCCTCATTCCGGCGATCGACCTGAAGGCTGGCCGCTGCGTCCGTCTCCTGCAGGGGCGGGCGGAGGCCGAGACCGTCTTCTCCGACGATCCGGTGGCGACCGCGCGGGGCTGGCAGGCCCAGGGCGCCCTGCGCCTGCACGTGGTGGACCTCGACGGCGCCTTCGCCGGGCGGCCCGTCCAGACCGAGATCATCCGCGGCATCATCGCCGCGCTCGCCATCCCCGTACAGCTGGGGGGCGGGCTGCGCGACATCACCGCCGTCGAGCGAGTGCTCGAGGCGGGGGCGCAGTGGGCGGTGGTGGGGACGCGGGCCGCGCTGGATCCGACCTTCCTCGGCGAGGTGTGCGGCGCCTTCGAGGGCCGCATCATCGTCTCGGTGGACGCCTCCGACGGCAAGGTGGCGGTGGACGGGTGGAAGCGCGTGCTCGAGCTGGAGGCCACCGCGCTGGCCCGCGATGCCGCCGCCGCCGGGGCGTCCGCGGTGCTCTACACCGATATCGCGCGGGACGGGACCCAGAGCGGGCCCAACGTGTGGAGCACCGAGGCGGTGGCGCGCGCGGCGGGCATCCCCGTGCTGGCCTCGGGCGGCGTGGGCTCGCTCGACGATATCCGGCAGCTCGCCGGCATCCCCGGGGTCGAGGGCGCCATCGTGGGCCGCGCCCTCTACAGCGGCGCGGTGGACCTCCGCCGGGCGCTCGCGGAGGTGGGCTGAGGCCATGCTGAAGAAGCGCGTGATCCCCTGCCTCGACGTGCACGACGGGCGCGTGGTCAAGGGGGTGCGCTTCGTGAACCTGCGCGACGCCGGCGACCCGGTGGAGGCCGCTCAGGCCTATGACGCTCAGGGTGCCGACGAGCTGGTCTTCCTCGACATCAGCGCCTCCCACGAGGGCCGGCAGACCATGCTGGAGGTGGTGCGCCGCACCGCCGAGGGCATCTACATGCCGCTCACCGTCGGCGGCGGGGTGCGCTCGCTGGAGGATATCCGCACCCTGCTGCGCGCGGGCGCCGAGAAGGTGTCGCTCAATACCGCGGCGCTCGAGCGGCCCGCCCTCGTGACGGAGGCGGCGCGCGCTTTCGGCAGCCAGTGCATCGTGGTCGCCATCGACGGCAAGCGTGTCCCGGGTGGCACGAACGGGCAGAGCGGGTGGATGGTCTACACCCACGGCGGCCGCCGGTCCGCTGGCCGCGACGCGGTGGAGTGGGCGGTGGAGGTCGAGCGGCTCGGCGCCGGCGAGATCCTCCTCACCAGCATGGACCGCGACGGGACCGGCGATGGCTACGACCTCGAGCTGACGCGCGCCGTGTCGGAGGCGGTGACGGTGCCGGTGATCGCCTCGGGCGGCGCGGGCGCGCTCGAGCATCTCCACGCTGCGCTTACCGCGGGCAAGGCGGATGCGGCGCTGGTCGCCTCGCTCTTTCACTTCGGCCGGCATCGGGTGGGTGAGGCAAAGGCCTTCCTCCGCGAGCGCGGCGTGCCGGTGCGGGTCGAGCCATGAGCGTCCGTGACGAGCTCAAGTGGGACGCGGCGGGGCTGATCCCGGTGGTGGTGCAGGAGACGGGCACCGGCGAGGTGCTCATGGTGGCCTGGATGGACGGGGCCGCGCTGGAGGCCACCCTCCGAACCGGCGCCGGCCACTACTGGTCACGCTCGCGTCAGGCGCTGTGGCGGAAGGGCGAGACCTCCGGACATGTCCAGCACGTGGATGGTCTTTACGCCGACTGCGACCGCGACACCCTGCTGCTCCAGGTGCATCAGGACGGCGTGGCCTGCCATACCGGCGCGCGCAGCTGCTTCTTCACGCGGTTGCGCAGCGCCGGCGAGGCCCGGCCGCGCGCCGGCGGCGCCGGGCCTGAATTCCTGGAGGTGCTCGAGCGTACCATCGAGTCCCGCAAGGTGGATCGGCCCGCGGGCTCTTACGTGGCGGGCCTGTTCGACAAGGGGGACGCCTTCATCTGCCGGAAGATCGGCGAGGAGGCCACCGAGGTGGTCACGGCCACGCTGGGTGGGGAAGGACAGGACCGGATCGTCTCCGAGGTCGCGGATCTCTGGTTTCACTCGCTCGTCCTGCTCTCGAGCCGCGGCATTCCCTTGCGGCGGGTCTTCGTCGAGCTGGCCCGACGGCATGGGAGCAAGCCCGGGAAGGGAGGCGGCCAATGACCGGGGGCTGGCGGGCGGGTGCCTCGCTGGTGGCCCTCCTCGCCGCCACCGGGTGCACCGCGGACCGCATCGAGCGCGGGGTGTTTCACTCCAGGAAGGGCTATGAGGTGAGCCTGCCCGGTTCGGCCTGGCAGGTCGCGCGCTCGTCCCGGGCCGACCTCGAGCTCAAGCGTGAGGCCCCGCCCGGCGGCATGCTTGCCGACGCGACCTGTGACGAACGGCTGGCCGAGCGCTCGCCGGAGCGCCTCGTCCGCCACCTCACCTTCGGGCTCAAGCACCGCTCCGACGTGCACACCGAGCCGGTGACGGTGGCAGGACGTCCGGGCGCCCGCACCACGTTCCGCGGGACGCTGGACGGGACCGAGGTCGGGGTAGACGCCATCTCCCTGAAGGGCGACCGCTGCGTCTACGACTTCCTCTACGTCGCCCCCGCGGACGCCTTCGACGTCGGGCGCGCGGACTTCCAGGCCTTCGTAGAGAGCCTGGCGCTGACGTCGGCGGGGACCATGCGATGACCGGGGTCGTCGAGGCGGCGCAACGGTATCTGCGAGACTCCGTCGCCTGGTATGGGGGGCTCGGCCTCCTCGCGATCCAGGTCGCCCGCAACCTCGCGCTTCCCCCGCACTACTTCGCCCTGGTGGCGCGCGAGATCGACACCATCGGGGTGCGCTCGACGGCGGTAGCGCTGACCGCCGCGCTCTTCACCGGCATGGTGCTGGCGCTGCAGACCGCCGTGAACATGGCGCGCTTCGGCGCGGAGAACTACGTGGGCCCCGTGGTCGCGCTGTCCATCCTGCGCGAGCTGGGGCCCGTGCTCACCGCGATCCTGGTCGGCGGCAAGGTCGCCTCCGGCATCACCGCCGAGCTCGGCTCGATGAAGGTGACCGAGCAGATCGACGCCCTCCGCGCGCTGGGCGTGAACTACATCAAGCGGCTCATCGTGCCGAGGCTCATGGCCGCCCTCCTCGTCTTTCCGCTCGTGACGGTGCTCGCCGACTTCGTGGGCCTCGTCGGGGGGATGATCGTCTCCGTCTTCGACCGCGACGTCGATCCCTACCTCTACTGGAACACCATCGCCTACTGGGTGGTGATTCGGGACTTCCTCACCGGTCTGCTCAAGAGCGTGGTCTTCGGGATCCTCGTCACCCTGATCGGCTGCTACAACGGGCTGGCCACGGAAGGTGGGACGGAGGGGCTCGGCCGTGCCACCACGGACACCGTGGTGGAGGTCGCCATGGCCGTCATCATCTCCGACTTCTTCCTCACCAAGCTGCTCATCATCCTCTTCTGGTGATGGCGACTCCGGTGACGGCGACGGGGGCGGGGCAGCCGGTGGTAGCGGTCGGCGAGGTCTGGAAGGCCTTCGACGACAAGCCGGTGCTCCGCGGCATCAGCCTCACCCTGGAGAAGGGGACCACCCTCGCGGTGATGGGGGGCAGCGGATCGGGGAAGACCGTGCTCCTGCGCACCATCGACGGGCTGCTCGCACCGGACGCCGGCGAGGTCTGGCTCTTCGGCAGGCGCATCGACCAGCTCACCGAGGAGCAGCTCCTCCCGCTCCGGCGTCGCGCCGGCTACGTCTTCCAGGGGGCCGCCCTCTTCGACTCCCTGTCCGTCTTCGAGAACGTGGCCTTCCCCCTTCGAGAGCACACCCGGCTCGGCGAGGGGGAGATCACGGACCGTGTCCACCGCTTCCTCGCGCTGGTCGGGCTGCCGGGCATCGACGAGATCCTGCCGGGGGAGCTCTCGGGCGGCATGCGCAAGCGAGTGGGGATCGCGCGCACGCTCGTGATGGAGCCCGAGGTCGTCTTCTTCGACGAGCCGACGGCCGGGCTCGATCCGACGAACGCGCGGCTGGTGGGCGAGCTCATCAGCGAGCTCCGAAAGGGTGTCTGCGACACCGCCATCGTGGTCACGCACGACATCGAGTTCGCGGACATGGTGGCCGACCGGATGGCCATCCTCCACCAGGGCCGCTTCGCCGAAACCGGCACGCCCGCCGAGATCCACCGCTCGGCCAACCGGGTCGTCCGCGACTTCCTCGCGGGCGAGCTGCGAGAGGGCTAGCATGGCCGACCGCCGGGCTCTCGCGTTGCAGATCCGCATCGGCGTCTTCGTCGTCGTCTCGCTCGTGGTCTTCCTCGGCATCATCTACCTCCTCGGCGCGCGGGCCCGCTACTTCGAGCGCAAGTACGACCTCCATGCCGACTTCACCGAGGTGAGCGGCCTCATCGAGGGCGCCACCGTGCGGCTCGCCGGGGTGCAGATCGGGCGGGTGACCAAGGTGGTGCTCTCGCCCGAGGTGGGCGGCAAGGTGCGGGTGACCCTGACCGTCTCGCGGCGCTTCAACGAGCGGATCCGCGGCGACTCCGAGGCCCAGATCGTCACCCAGGGACTCCTCGGCGACAAGCTGGTGGAGATCACCCAGGGCACGCCGGCGACGGCCGCCCTCAAGGAGAACGAGGTGCTGCGTACGCGCGACCCCGTCGAGATGGGCCGTATGTTCTCCGCGGGCGCGGGAATGGTCACCACCATCAACCGCCTCGCCGATCAGCTCCAGGCCTCGCTCCAGAAGCTCGATCAGAGCGGCGCCATCGAGGACCTCGGCGCCACCATGAAGAGCGCCCGGCGGGTCGTGGAGGAGGTAGAGAAGGGTAAAGGATGGCTGCACGTCCTCGTCTACGAGGAGCCGGAGGCATTGAAGCGCCTCAATGCCCTACTCGTCGATGCCCGTGACGTGCTCGCCAGGGCCCAGACCGGCGACAATGCCGTCGCCACTCTCCTCGCCCCGGAGAGCGGCCGCTCGGTACGGTCGTTCCTGGCTGCCATGGAGAAGTTCGGCCGGGCCGTCGACAAGGCCAAGGGCCCGGGGCCCGAGGACGACGTGGGCCCGCTCCTCGCCCTTCTTCTGGATCCCAAGTACAAGCCCATGGCCCAGGACCTCCAGGCCGTGGCGAAAAGCTTCCGTGAGATCTCCGAACGGCTCGCCGCCGGGCAGGGGTTCCTGGGGGGACTCCTGACCGAGAAGGGCGACGGGCCGATGGGCGAGGCGGCCGCCGACTTCCGCGTGGCGATGACCAATCTCCGGCTCATCACCGAGCGTCTCAAGGCGGGGGAAGGCACCGTGGGCGCCCTGCTGGAGGATCCGACGGTCTACGAGAACCTCGCGGCCTTCCTCGAGGGGGCCCAGCGGAGCTTCCTGCTGCGGTCGCTCATCCGCAACTCCATCGGTGCCGGCGGCGGCGCCTCGGGCGATGCCAAGGAGAAGAAGTGACGGCGCGCGAGCGCCCCGTCTACCGCTGCCAGGCCTGCGGCTTCGCCTCGTCGAAGCCCGGCACGTGCCCGGATTGCGCCCGGCAGGGCGACTACCTGGCCCTGGTGGAGGAGCGCCCGCAGGCGGCCAAGTCGGCGCGGCCCGCGCTCCAGCCGGGGGCACGGCCGCAGCGGCTGGGCGAAATCCGCATCGAGTCCGGCGAGAGGGTCGAGACGGGGATCGGAGAGCTCGATCGTGTGCTGGGCGGAGGCATGGTGAAGGGGTCGCTGGTCCTGGTGGGTGGCGAGCCGGGTGCGGGCAAGTCCACGCTCCTCATCCAGGCCTGCCGGGCCCTGGCCGAGCGGGCGGGACCCATTCTCTATGTATCGGGCGAGGAGTCCGCGGCTCAGATCAAGCTCCGCGCCGACCGCCTGGGCATCGCGGCCGACTCGCTCTATTTCGTCGCCGAAACCGACCTGACCGCCATCGAGGGACATGTCGCCCAGCTCGCCCCGCGGGTCCTCGTGGTCGACTCGATCCAGACCATGTTCCTGCCCGAGGTCGAGTCGGCGCCCGGCAGCGTGAGCCAGGTCCGGGAGTGCGGGGCGCGCCTGATGGTCCAGGCCAAGGCGCGCGGGATGGCCACCTTCCTGGTCGGCCACGTCACCAAGGAGGGCACCCTCGCGGGCCCGCGCGTGCTCGAGCACCTGGTGGACACGGTGCTCTACTTCGAGGGCGAGCGGCACCTCGCCTACCGCGTGCTTCGCGCTGTGAAGAACCGCTTCGGCTCCACCAACGAGATCGGCGTGTTCGAGATGGCGGAGCGGGGGCTCGTGGAGGTGCGCAACCCCTCCGGCTTCTTCCTCTCCGAGCGGCCGCGGGGAGCGTCCGGCTCGGTGATCGTGTCGAGCCTGGAGGGGACCCGGCCCCTGCTCCTCGAGCTCCAGGCTCTGGTGACCCCCGCCAACTTCGGCTCGCCCCGCCGCACCGTCATCGGCGCGGACTACAATCGGGTCTGCCTGCTGCTCGCGGTTCTGGAGAAGCGAGTGGGCCTGCCGCTCATGACCCAGGACGCCTTCGTCAACGTGGCGGGCGGGGCTCGCGTGATCGAGCCCGCCGCCGATCTCGGCGTGGTCGTCGCGGCGGCTTCGAGCTACCTCGACCGGCCGGTGCGCGGCGACGTGGTGGTGATCGGCGAGGTGGGGCTGACGGGCGAGGTGCGCGCGGTCGGCGGGCTGCCCGCGCGGCTCAAGGAAGCCGCCGCGCTCGGGTTCGCGACGGCGGTGGTCCCGCAGAACAATCTCGCCACGCGCGAGCCGCTCGCGCTCGAAGTCCAGGGAGTCGGGTCGGTCGAGGAGGCCGTCAAGGCCTTGCTCGGGGGATAGATGGCAATGACGCTAATCATCGCGCGACTGTTTGTCCTGGCGGTGGCGACGGGCGCCGGGGTGGCGCTAGGGCCGGCGCTCGGCCTCAAGGCGGCCAGCCATTGGCTGGGCCTGGCCGGGTTCCTCTGCGGCGTGCTCGCGGTAGTGCTGGAGTGGCAGGGCCGGCGCGTACCGGTGGATCGCCTCTTCTGGGGCGCGGCCGGCGGCATCGCGGGCGTCGCCCTCGGCCTCGGAGTCGGCAGCGCGCTCGGCGCGGTGATTCCCGAAGCAGGCGCGCTCGGCCGCGGGCTTTTCGCCTTGTTGCTGGGCTATCTCGGCTGCGCGGTGACGCTCGCCAAGGGCGACGAGCTCGAGGGCATGTCGGCCAAGCTCTTCCCCAAGACGGTGGCGCTCAAGCAGGCGTACAAGGTGCTCGATACCTCAGTGATCATCGACGGGCGGGTCGCCGACGTGTGCGAGACGGGCTTCCTCGAGGGGACCCTCGTGGTCCCCCAGTTCATCCTCCGCGAGCTCCAGCAGATCGCCGATTCATCGGACGTGCTCAAGCGCAACCGCGGCAAGCGCGGCTTCGACGTCCTGCAACGCCTCCAGCGGTTGTCCAAGGTGACCGTGCGCATCCACGATCAGGACTTCCCCGGCATCCGCGAGGTGGACCGCAAGCTCATCGAGCTCGCCAAGACGCTCGGGGGCAAGGTCGTCACCAACGACTACAACCTGAACAAGATCGCCGAGCTCTCGGGCGTGGCGGTGCTCAACATCAACGAGCTGGCGAACGCGCTGAAGCCGGTGGTGCTCCCGGGCGAGCTGATGCACCTCCAGGTCGTCAAGGAGGGCAAGGAGGCGGGCCAGGGGGTGGCCTACCTTGACGACGGCACCATGGTGGTCGTCGACCACGGCCGGAAGCTCATCGGCCAGATGGTGGACGTGACCGTGACGAGCGTGCTCCAGACCACCGCGGGCCGCATGATCTTCGCCCGGCTCGCGCCCGTCGAGGAGAGCATTCGTTGACGCCGTCCCTCGAAGCAGCCGGTCGACCATGGTGACGAGGGGGCGACCCGTCCGGGCGGTCGCAATCGTCCCCGCCGCGGGCGCCGGGTCCCGCATGGGGGCGCGGCAGCCGAAGCAATACCTCCGGCTCGGGCGCGCGCCCCTCCTCGTCCAGACGCTCCAGGCGCTGGGGAGGGCGTCCTGCGTGAGCGGCATCGTGGTGGTGGCGCTCCGCGAGCGGGTCGAGGCGACGCGACGGCTCCTCCGCGGGCATCGGGTCTCCAAGATCCTCGATGTGGTGGCGGGCGGCGCTGAGCGCCAGGAGTCGGTGTGGCTCGGCCTCCAGGCGGCGGGGAGCCCGGAGTGGGTGCTCGTGCACGACGCGGTCCGGCCCTTCATCACCCCGACCCTGGTGGCGCGCGTGCTCGCCGCGGCCGGCCGGACCGGCGCGGCGACCTGCGGGCTCGTGGTGCGGGAGACGGTGAAGCGGGTGCGGGAGGACGTGGTGGACGCGACCCTGGACCGCGCCGGGCTCTGGCTCATCCAGACGCCGCAGGCGTTCCGCCGCGATCTCCTCTGGGAGGCGCACGACAAGGCGCGCCGCGACGGCTATGCCGGCACCGACGACGCGGTGCTCGTCGAGCGCCTGGGCGGCCGGGTCGCGGTGGTGCCGGGGCTGGCGGGGAATCTGAAGATCACGACGCCCGGCGACCTGCGCGTGGCGCGGCTCTGGACGGGACGGCGCAGCCGGTGAGCCTCGTTCGCTCCGGACTCGGGTTCGATCTCCACCCCATGACGGATGGCCGCCCGCTCGTGCTGGGCGGGGTGACCGTGCCGGGCGCCCGTGGCCTCGACGGGCATTCTGACGCCGACGTGCTCACCCACGCGATCTGCGAGGCGCTCCTGGGCGCGCTCGCCCTCGGCGATCTGGGCCGGGTCTTCCCGGACACCGACCCGCGCTACCGGGGCATCTCGAGCCTCGAGCTGCTCCGGGGCGTGGCCGAGCTCGTGGCCGCCAATGGCGGCAGGCCGGTGAATGTGGACGCGACCGTGATCTGCCAGGCCCCGCGACTGGGGCCGTACCTCGACGAGATGGCCCGGCACCTCGCCGAGACCCTCCGGGTGACGCCGGGGCGGGTGAGCGTGAAGGCCAAGAGCCCGGAGCACCTGGGATTGCTCGGCCGCGAGGAAGGGATCGCGGCCATGGCGGTGGTCGCCGTCGAAGTCAACTCTCTCAGCTAGGAGCGGAGCGTGCCGATCAAGATCTACAACACCATGACGCGGCGGAAGGAGGACTTCGTCCCGATCGACCGGAACGAGGTCCGGATCTACGTCTGCGGAGTGACGGTGTACGACCTGTCCCATATCGGGCATGCCCGCAGCGCGCTGGTCTTCGACATGATCCGGCGCTACCTCCGCTTCCGGGGCTATGGCACCCGCTTCGTGCGGAACTACACCGACGTGGACGACAAGATCATCCGGCGCGCCAACGCGGAAGGCGTGAGCCCGCGCGAGATCTCCGAGCGCTTCATCGAGGCGGAGCGCGCCGACATGGCCTCCCTCGGTCTCCTGCCGCCGGATGTAGAACCCAGGGCCACCGACCACATCCCCCAGATGATCGAGCTCATCGAGGGGCTGATCCGCAAGGGCCTGGCCTACACCGTGGACGGCGACGTCTACTTCGAGGTGCGGCGCTACCCACCCTACGGGCGGCTGTCGGGGAAGAACCTGGACGATCTCCTGGCGGGAGCCCGCGTCGAGGTGGACGAGCGCAAGCGCGACCCGCGCGACTTCGCGCTCTGGAAGTCGGCCAAGCCGGGCGAGCCGTCCTGGGAGAGCCCGTGGGGGGCGGGACGGCCGGGCTGGCACGTCGAGTGCTCGGCCATGGCCATGAAGCACCTGGGTGAGGCCATCGACATCCACGGCGGCGGCATCGACCTGATCTTTCCGCATCACGAGTGCGAGATCGCCCAGACCGAGGGCATCACGGGCAAGCCCTTCTGCCGCTACTGGGCGCACAACGGCATGATCAACCTGGGCGCGGAGAAGATGTCGAAGTCCCTCGGCAACACGCTCAGCATTCGCGAGCTCGTGAAGCGGCACGAGCCCGAGGCGCTGCGGCTCTACCTCCTCGGGACGCACTATCGGAACTCGTTCGAGTTCGCGGAGGAGCGGGTCGAGGAGGCGGCGCGGGCCCTCGGCCGCCTGCGCGGGGTCGTCGTCGAGGCGGAGCGGCTCGCCGCGCGGGGTACCCCGCCGCCGGGGTCCGACCACGGTCTCTTCGACGAGGTGACGC
Source organism: Candidatus Methylomirabilota bacterium (assembly GCA_046728035.1). Lineage (GTDB taxonomy): Bacteria > Methylomirabilota > Methylomirabilia > Rokubacteriales > CSP1-6 > DASRWT01. Next base: position 15,347 of record JBKPDT010000121.1, read on the forward strand.
GGGAGCGGGAGCGCTTCGAGACCGCCATGGACGACGACTTCAACAGCCCGCAGGCGCTGGGGGTGCTCTTCGACCTCGCCCGGACGCTTCAGTCCGCGCGCGCGAAGATGGGCGAAGGTCGCGCGGGGGCCGGGGCCTTCCTCATCGGCGCGGCCGAGCTGGTGACCATGGCGCGCTCGCTCGGCCTGCTGGAGGCGCGCGCCGAGGCCGCGCCGGCGGTGGACGGCAAGCTCAAGGCGCATATCGACTCCCTGATCTGGCTGCGCGAGGAAGCGCGGAAGAAGCGCGACTTCGTCGAGGCAGACCGGCTCCGCGCCGAGCTGGACAAGATGAACGTGGTCCTCGAGGACAGCCGGGAGGGGACGACGTGGAGGCTTCGGCGTTGAAGCGCCACGAGGTCGCGCCGCTGTTCGGGCGCAACCCCGTGCTGGAGGCGCTGCGGGCGGCCGCGCGGAGTGTGGACGAGGTGGCCATCCTCGCCGAGGGGCGCGGCCCCGCGCTCCAGGAGCTCCTCGCCCTGGCGCGATCCCGCGGGGTGAAGGTCTCCTACCGCACGCGTGACCAGCTCACCGCGATCGCGGGCACCCCGCATCACCAGGGCGTGGTGGCGCGGGTGGCTGAGGCGCCCTATGCGGAGCTCGGGGATCTCCTTGAGATCCCGACGGAGCGGCACGAGCTTGCCTTCTTCATGGCGCTGGATCGGATCCAGGACCCCCGCAATCTAGGCGCCATCCTCCGGAGCGCCGACGCCGCGGGGGTGCACGGAATCATCCTCCCCAAGCATCAGGCGGTCGGGATCACCCCGGCGGCGGCCAAGACGGCGATGGGCGCGGTCGAGCGTCTCCCGGTCGCCCGCGAGACCAATATCGTCCAAGTGCTTGAAACCCTGAAGAAAGAGTCGATCTGGGTGATGGGAGCGGTCGCGCAAGGGGGCCGGGACCCCTGGGCGGTCGACCTCACCCTCCCCCTCTGTCTGGTCCTTGGGGGGGAGGGGGAAGGGCTTCGGCCGCTGGTCTCGCGCACATGTGACCTCTTGCTGACGCTTCCCATGCGGGGCAAGATCGGCTCACTGAATGTCTCCGCAGCGGCTACCGCGCTCTGCTACGAGGTGGTGCGCCAGAGGACGGCGGGAGCAAAAACCCCTTGACTTGTCAAGGCCTCATAAATAGAGTGAAGTTTTGCGACTGCTGGCGTAGCTCAGGTGGCAGAGCAACTGCCTTGTAAGCAGTGGGTCGGGGGTTCAAATCCTCCCGCCAGCGCCAGTCTTTTCAACCGCAATTTCAAGGAGTTGTAGTCCTGGGGCGACGGGCGGGGAGATACCCAAGTGGCCAAAGGGGGCAGACTGTAAATCTGCTGGCGAACGCCTTCGGAGGTTCAAATCCTCCTCTCCCCACCACTTGCAGAGTGACGGCAGGGCGCACCGAGACGGCGGGCGGGAATAGCTCAGCGGTAGAGCGCCAGCCTTCCAAGCTGGGGGTCGCGGGTTCGAATCCCGTTTCCCGCTCCAGCCTCGCCGCTCGGAAACACACCGGGGCCAGAACGAGCGCCCATGTAGCTCAGTCGGCAGAGCGCGTCCTTGGTAAGGACGAGGTCTCCGGTTCAATCCCGGACATGGGCTCCATCAATACGGGTCGGTAGCGGAGGAGGGTCATCGGATGGCCAAGGCGAAGTTTGACCGGTCGAAGCCGCACGTGAATGTGGGGACGATTGGGCACATCGATCATGGGAAGACGACGTTGACGGCGGCGATCACGAAGGTATTGCACACGAAGTTCAGTGGGGTGGCGGTGCGGGAC
>JBKPDT010000122.1:0-10994 GCA_046728035.1 Candidatus Methylomirabilota bacterium
GATGGACCGGCGCCTCTCGCTTTTCCTCGTCTGTCTGATCCTCGCCGTCGGCGCCTGCGCCACCGTCGATCCGTGGCAGGATGCCCGGATCGAGAGCGAGGTGAAGGCGCGCCTGGTCGCGGAGAAGGACGCCAACCTCACGCGGCTCGGCGTGGTGAGCCGGCAGTCGGTGGTGTACCTGACCGGCGACGTCGTGTCGGCCGAGCAGAAGGCGCGGGCGGAGAGCGTGGCGAGGACGGTGGCTGGCGTCCGGCGCGTGGTGAACGCGCTCGAGGTGCGGGCCCCTCATGCCGGCCCCGCGACCGGCCCCCGGTAGGGCGACCCAGCAGGGTGCCGTCGGCGAGAAGGGCCCAGCGGCGACCGGCTAGGGCAGGAGCACGAGCGGGCCCGTGGTCCGACGGGCCTCGAGGTCACGGTGCGCCTCCGCGGCGGCGGCGAGCGGATAGCGATGGCGCACGTCGACGCGGAGCACGCCGTCGCGGATCGCGGTGAAGACCCGGCCGGCGATCTCGGCGAGCGCCGGGCGCTGCGCGGTGTAGTGGAAGAGGACGGGGCGGCTCAGCGTCGCCGACTTGGCGGTGAGCCGCTCGGTCGCGATCGCCTCGAGCGCGCCGGTGGCCTGGCCGTAGCTCACCCAGTGGCCGCAGAGGGCGAGGGCCTCCAGGTTCTCCTCCGCGGCAGCACGGCCGAGGCCGTCGAAGATCACGTCGGCGCCGCGGCCCCCGGTGGCCTCCCGCACCGCGCGGGCAAAGCGGTGATCCCGCGTGACGATGGGCGCCTCGCAGCCGTGGGCGCGCGCCAGCCGCGCCTTGTCCTCGGTGGAGACGGTGCCGAGCACCTGCGCGCCCAGGGCCCGCGCCCACTGGCACACGAAGAGGCCGACGCCGCCCGCGGCCGCGTGCACCAGCACGGTGTCGCCCGCGCGCACACGATGCGTCCGATGCAGCAGATACTCGGCGGTCATCCCCTTGAGCATCACGGCGGCAGCCGTCTCGTCGTCGACGTGATCCGGCAGGACCACGACCTGGCTTGCGGCCATGGTGCGCACGCCCACGTAGGCGCCGGGCGGCGGGCACGCATACACCACGCGATCGCCAGGGAGGAGATGGGTCACGCCCTCGCCGACATCCAGGACCTCGCCCGCGGCCTCCATGCCGAGCGGCGCCGGCGGCTCCAGCAGGCGGTAGTGGCCGGCGCGGACGTACACGTCGATGTAGTTCACGCCGATCGCCGTCTGGCGGATGCGCACCTCGCCCGCGGCGGGCGCGCGGGCCGGGAGCGGCTGATACTGCAAGACTTCGGGGCCGCCGAACTTGGAGACGATCACACCGTGCGAGGGCAGATCGCCGGATGCGCCCGACGCATGCGCGGGCGAGCCGGTGGGGCGCTGATCGAGGCCACGACGCAAGTACGCCCGCAGGCCATCGAAGCCGCCTTCGTAGACGCCCGCCCCCACCAGCTCGGCGAACTCCCGCTCGCGGCCGCGCGGCACGTCGAAGGTGGACTGCCAGTGCCAGAAGGTGCGGTCGCCGTCGGTCACGCGCTTGAGCTGGACGGTGGCCACGTACCGGCGCATGGGCAGGGTGGCGTCGAGAATGCAGTACGTGGAGACATGGTCAGGGTCGGACAGCGCCAGGAGTTGCTCGCGGATGAGGTGGCCGTCCCGGAGGGTGAAGCGGCGCACGCAGCCGACCTGATCGGGAGGATCGCCACCCTCGATCTCGGACACGGCGACCGCGGGATGCCACGCGGCATGGCTGTTGAAATCGCGCAGGACCGCCCAGACGCGCCCGATCGGCGCGTCGATCACCGCGGAGCGGGTGACCCGGATCACGAGACGCCCGCTACCGCCGGAACCGGCCCTTGAGCGCGTCCAGGCCCACCTGGAAGACGCCCTGACCGATGGACTGCGCCAGCTCCCCTTCCCGCTCGGGAGCGCAGTCGAACTCCGCCCACCACTCGGCGAAGGTGCGGTCGCCGTCCGTCACGGGCGTGAGCTTGAGCGTGGCCACGTAGTTCTCCACGCCCATCGGGCTCTCGAGGATGGAGTAGGTGCACTGGAAGTCGTAGTCGGAGAGCGTGAGGAGCTGCTCGCGGATGACGCCGCCGTCCGTGAGGCGGAAGTTCCGGATGCAGCCGACCTTGTCGGCGGCGAGCCCCCCTTCGATGCGGGATTCCGCCACGAACGGCGTCCACTTCGGCAGGCCGTTGAAGTCGCGGATCTGCGCCCACACCGCGTCGGCGGTGGCCTCGATCACGCTGGAGACGTAGACCTTGATCATTTGAAGACGGGGGGGAGCGGCGCCGCTCCTCCCCCGTACCCCCCGATCGCATTGTTCATTGCTGTGCGGTCGGTCATTTGCGGTCGGTCATTTTGCGGTGTGGTTACTCTTCGGTCGGGCCGTTCGGTGACGGGGTGGTGGGAAGCGTGGTCGGGCTGCGGTCGAGGAGGCCGCGCGCGACTTTACCCACGTCGCCGGCATCGACGCCGATCTCGCGCAGGAGCTGGTCCACCAGCGGCGCCTGGGTCCGGTAGCGCAGCGCGGAGTTCACAACGCTGTCCGCGAAGCTTCCGCCTTCGCGCCCGTCGCCGCGCCCCCCACCCCCGCCACCGAGACCGTCCACCTGGAGGATCTTGATGCTCTCGATCCGCTCCATCGGCTTCACCGACTCGCGGACGATGCCCTCGAGCTTGTCGATGAGCCGGATGCGCATCGCCGACAACCGGGCCTCCGGCGTCAGAAGATTGGCCGCCTCGTTCATGAGCCGCAGCCCCTCCGCCTCGACCTCGTTCCGGATGCGGGCGGCCATGGCCCGCACCTTCTCCGCATCGGCATGGGCTTGGGCTTCGGCGCGCATCGCGGCGCCCCGGTCGCCCGCCGCCGCTCGTTCCGCCTCGGCCCCGATCCGCACCCGGAGCGCGTCGCGCTCCGCCTCTTGCTCGGCCCCGATCAGCTCGATGCGCTTGCGGCGCTCCGCCATCTCCGTCTCGCGCGCGGTGAAGACGCGCTCCTCCTCCGCCACCGCCTTGGCGCGGGCGAGGTCGGCGGCGCCTTGCGCCTCGGACTGTGCCTTGGACTGCTCGGCCACCGCGATGGCGCGCTGCTGCTCCGCCAGCTCGATCGCCTGCCGCCGCGCGATCTCGAGCTGCTGCACCTCGCGCTCCCGGCTGATGCGGTCTTCCTCGACCGAGCGCTCCGCGGCGATGCGCGCGCGGTCCACCGCCTCGCGGGCGGCGATCTGCGCGCGCTCGGCCTCTTGCTCCCGGTCCGCCCGCTGTCGCGCCACGTCGGACCGCTGGGTGGCGCGCTGCACCTCGAGCTCGCGCTCCTGGGCGAGCCGGGCGTACTCGAGCTCGCGGTCGATGTCCAGGGCCTGGCGCTCCGTCTCCAGGTTCTTGTTCCGGACCTGGATCATGGTGTCCTGCTCGATGTCGTTGCGGATCTTTTTGCGCCGCTCGATCTGCTCGGTCAGCCGGGTGAGGCCCTCCGCGTCGAAGGCGTTCGAGGGGTTGAAGAACTCCATGCCCGTCTGGTCGAACTGGGTGAGCGACACCGCCTCGAGCTCCAGCCCGTTCTGCAGCAGGTCGCTCGCCACCACCGCCTTCACCCGCTTGACGTACTCCCCGCGCTTCTCGTGCATCTCCTCCATGGTCATCTCGGCGGCGACGGTGCGAAGGGCGTCGATGAACTTGCCCTCGACCAGCTCCTTGAGCGTCTCCGGCTCCAGCGTCCGCTGACCCAGGGTCCGGGCGGCGGAGGCGATGGCGTCCACCCCCGCCTGGACGCGCACGTAGAACTCAGAGACCACGTCCACCCGCATGCGGTCCTTGGTGATGAGGGCCTTGTCCCGGCCCCGCGAGACCTCGAGCCGCAGGGTGTTCATGTTGACGGGCACCACCTCGTGGACGATGGGCAGGACGAAGGCGCCCCCGTTCATCACCACCTTCTGGCCGCCCAGCCCGGTGCGCACGAAGGCGCGCTCCTTGGACGAGCGGAGGTACAGCCAGTTCATCAGCCAGACGACGATCGCCACCACCGCGGCGACCGCGATCAGCCCGAGGATCCCCGTGCCCAGCTGTGCTCCTGTCATGACAAGCCTCCTTTAAGCTGGGGGGGAGCGGCGCCGCTCCTCCCCCAGGCCCCCCCACCACATTCGTCAGACGGTCTATCTGTCGTCATCCTGATGTCATCGCCATTGCTTGGTCAGCGACGGATGCGCTTGAATTTCCGGGTCGTCTCCGTCAACGCTACCTCGGTGGGCAGCCGCTCCATGCTGGAGGCGCCGTAAAAGCCGTGACACCGCCGGCAGCTGCGGAGGATCTGGCGCGCCTCGGCCGGTCGGGCGATGGGCCCGCCGTGGCAGAGCACGATGACGTCGGGATTGACCGCGCGGGCGGCCTCCGCCCACGCGTCGATGCGTCCCACGCAGTCCTTCAGGGTGAGCGCGGTCTCCGCCCCGATGGCGCCGCCCGTGGTGAGCCCGAGGTGACAGACCACGATGTCCGCTCCCGCCTTGGCCATGTCCGCCGCGCTCTCCTCCGAGAACACGTAAGGCGTGGTGAGAAGGTCGAGGGCATGAGCGGCGCGGATCATCTCGACCTCGAGACCGTAGCCCATGCCCGTCTCCTCGAGCTGCGCGCGGATGGTGCCGTCGAAGAGGCCGACGGTGGGGAAGTTCTGCACCCCCGAGAAGCCCAGCGCGGCCAGCCGCGGCAGGAAGTCCTCGGGGATCATGAACGGGTCGGTGCCGTTGACGCCGGCCAGCACCGGCGTCCGCTTGACCACCGGCAGCACTTCCCGGGCCATGTCGAGCACGATGTCGTTGGCATTGCCATACGCCATGAGCCCGGCGAGCGAGCCGCGCCCGGCCATGCGGTACCGGCCGGAGTTGTAGATGACGATGAGGTCGATGCCGCCGGCCTCCTCGCACTTGGCCGAGAGCCCCGTCCCCGCCCCGCCGCCGATGATGGGCTCGCGGCGGCGGATCATGCCGCGCAAGCGCTTGAGGATGTCTTTGCGGGGAATGCGCGCCATGGTTCTATCTCGCCCCCGCCGCCGCGACGGGCTCGCGGGAGATCGCGCCGAAGGCCGCCACCAGGGCGTCCACGAACTCGCGGTCGTTCACGTTGTGCGGCAGCCGGACGATCTGGCGGCTCGCCGTCGCGCGCACGCCGGAGGTGATGGCGTCGAAGAGCGCCTTGTCGGCGACGGGGTCCCAGAAGGGCTTGCCGGGCGCGTCGATGAGGGAGACGCCGCCGTCGGGAATGAGGAAGCGCACCGGCCCCTCCATGCGATTGAGCTTGTCGGCGATGAACCGGCCGATGCGCGCGCACTCCTCGGCGGTGGTGCGCATCAGGGTCACGTTGGGGTTGTGGCGGTAGAGATTGCGCCCGCGGAACTGGGCGGGGACGGTGTCCATGGCCCAGAAGTTCACCATGTCGAGCGCGCCGCACGAGCCGACGTAGGGGAGCCGCGTGCGGGCGATGGCGTCGAGGCGGCCGGGCCCGGCGGAGAGCACGCCGCCCACCACCTCGTCGGCGATCTCGGTCGTGGTGACGTCGATCACCCCGGCGAGAAGCCCCGAGTCGACGAGCTTTTCCATCGACTGGCCGCCGGTGCCGGTGGCGTGGAAGACGAGGCAGTCGTAGCGCTCCTCGAGCGCCCGGGTCACCGCCTGCACGCATGGCGTGGTGACGCCGAACATGGTGAGCCCGATGGCGGGCTTGGCCTCGGACGGGGCGTCGGCGGCGCGCGCGTAGGCGATCATCCCGGCGAGCGCGTGGGCGGCATTGGCGAGCACGCGCTCGGAGATCCGGTTGATGCCGGCGACGTCGGTGACGGAGTACATCATGCAGAGGTCGGAAGGGCCCACGTAGGGCCGCACGTCACCGGAGGCCACCGAGGAGACCATGAGCTTGGGCACGCCGATGGGCAGCCGGCGCATGGCGGGGGTGGCCAGCGCGGTGCCGCCCGAGCCGCCCGCGGAGATGAGGCCCCCGAGGTCGCGGCGCCGGGCCACGAAATGCTCGAAGGCGATCGCCATCTCGCTCACCGCGGTGCCCCGATCGCCGGTGAAGACGGCACGCTCGCCCTTGGGGTGGTGTCGCGCCACCTCGCGGGGGTGGATCATCGCCGGCGAGGGCTTGCCCGAGGTGGCCAGGTCCACCGTCACCGTGCGCATTCCCAGCTTCTCGAGGCAATTGCGCAGGAAGAAGAGCTCGCGGCCCTTGGTGTCGAAGGTCCCCGCGATGTAGGCGGCGCGAGCCGTGGTGGCGGCCACCGGGAACTCGATGGCTCGTGCCTCGCGACTGCTGGCGGCCAGGGCGACCGCAGCATCGGCGAGCGACGGCGGAGGGGTGGCGGTTTCCGCGCGCCCCTCCAGCAAGCGGTCGCGCGGCGCGGCGAGCGGGTCGGTGGCGTTCCAGCGGGTGAAGCCGCGCACCGCCCGGTCGGGGGACGCGCCGCCGGGCGCGGCGGCGGCCTCGCCCCCCACCGCGTCGTCGGTAGAGCGGCGCACCGTGTAGATCCGCACCTCGTCGGTCTCCGCCCGCGACGGGAAGGCGCCCTCGGGGAGCGTGGGCTCGTCCGCGGGCTCCTCATCGGTACCGATGTTCACGCCGAGGAGCTGCTGCTGGAGATCGCGGTCGGCCGCCAGCTCGGCCGCCGGCATGGAGCGCGCGATACGGCCGTTGACCATGACGTCGACGGTGTCGGCCACGTCGATGGCCACGCCGAGGTTCTGCTCGATGAGGAGCACCGAGATCTCGCCGTCCGCCGCCAGGTGCTTGAGCATGTCCGTGACCTGCCCCACGATCAGGGGGGCCAGACCCTCGGTGGGCTCGTCCATCACGAGGAGCATGGGATTGAAGAGGAGGGCGCGCGCGATGGCCAACATCTGCTGCTCGCCCCCGGACAGCTCCGCCCCTCCGTTGCTCCGCCGCTCGGCCAGACGCGGGAAAATCTGGTAGACGCGGGCCACCGTCCAGGGCCCCCCCTTGTCGCGCGAGGCCAGACGGAGGTGCTCGTCGACGCTGAGGGAGGGCCAGACCCGCCGGCCCTGCGGCACGTAGCCGACGCCCCGTTCCGTGATGAGGTTGGGCGGCAGGCCGAGAATCTCCTCACCGGCGAGCCGCACGCTGCCCGCCGCGGGGACGAGCCCGGTGATGGCGTTGCAGAGGGTGGTCTTGCCCATGCCGTTGCGACCGACCACCGCGATCACGCCGTGGTCCAGGGTGAGCGAGACCTCCTGGAGGGCATGCGCGCGGCCGTAGTGCACGTCGAGCCGTTCCACCTGGAGGATGGGCCGCCCGGTCCGGCGCGCCCGCCCGCGGGAGAACCAGGCCATCAGCGGTGCCCTCCGCCGATGTAGATCGCCTGCACCTCGGCGTCGCCCTCGATCTCGTCGGGCGTGCCGTGCTTGAGCACATGCCCGTTGTGCATGACGGTGACCCGCTCGACGACCCGCAGAGCCACGTCGAGGTCATGTTCAATGATGATGTAGCCCATGTGGGGCGGGAGCGCGGTGAGCAGCGCCACCAGCTCCCGCCGCTCCGTGGGGGACAGTCCCGCCGCGGGCTCGTCGAACAGGATGAGGCGCGGCGCTCCCGCCAGGGCCATGCCGATCTCGAGCTGGCGCTGCTGACCGTGGGAGAGCGCGGCCACCGGCTGGTCGGCCACCGCGTCCAGGCGCACGCGGTCGAGGAGATCGGCGGTGGCGGCGCGGGAGGGATGCGACGCGCGCGGGCGCAGGAAGGCGAAGCGGCCCCGCGCCACACCCCGCACCGCCAGGAAGAGGTTCTCCGCCACCGTGAGCTCGCGGCAGAGGAGCGAGGACTGGTAGGTGCGGCGCAGGCCCATGCGGATACGCTCGTGGGGGGCCAGCGCGGTGACGTCCTCGCCGAAGAAGCGCACGGTGCCCGCGGTGGGCGGGAAGTCGCCGGTGACGGCGTTGAAGAGCGTGGTCTTGCCGGCGCCGTTGGCCCCGATGAGCGCGCGGCGCTCGCCCGCCGCGACGGAGAGCGACACGTCCTCGATGGCCTTGAGCGCGCCGAACGTGCGGGTGACGCCCTCGAGGACGAGGGCGTCCCCCGACGCGATGGGCGTCTGGTGCTCGCGGCGAAGCTCGGTGACGGATGCCATGGCCAAGCGGGGGTGAGGTTTGGCCTCACCCCCGCGCTCGGGTTACGGGCAGTTCGGGACGTCCCGGGAGCCGAGCCCGGCCTTGTCGAAATCGGCCTTGGACATCCCCAGCCGCTGGTTGACGTTCGGCACGACCTTCACGACCTTGTTGTAGTAGACGCCGTCGGCGCCCGCCGCCACCTCGGTGACGAAGGTGGTGCCGATGGCCTGACGGTTCTCGTCCAGCGTCACCACGCCGGTCGGCGTTTGGAGCTTGAGGTTCTTGAGCGCCTCCCGGTACTTGGCCTGGCCGCCGGAGAGGTCGCCCTTGACCGCCTCGAGGCCGTCCAGCGCCGCCTTCATGTTGATGTAGTAGACGAAGGCGAAGAGCGACGGGCTGGGGAAGCCGTCCTTGAAGTTGGCCTTGTAGTCGGCCACGAACTTCTTCCACTCCGGGGCGTCGTAGCTGTCGGCGATGGGGCCGGCCGAGGGCGTGCCGAGGAGGGACTCGCGCCGCTTGCCCTTGAAGTTGAGCACGGTCTGATCCACGGTGATGGACCCGCCCACCATGGGCTTGATGCCGCCCGCCTGCTCATACTGGGTGAGGAAGTTCACCGCGTCGGCGCCACCGAGCACCACGAGCAGCGCGTCCACGTCGCCGGGGAGCTTGGCGATGACAGAGGAGTAGTCCTTGCCGCCGAGGGGGACCCACGCCTTGTGGGTGACCCGGCCCCCCGCCTTGCAGTACTCGGTCATGAAGCCCTGCACCTGCGAGTACGGGAAGGCGTAGTCCTCGGCGATGAGGGCCATCTTCTTGTAGCCCTTGGTCTTGAAGGCGTACTCGCCCAGACCCACCATCCACTGCGCACCCTCGGTGTTGAAGCGGAAGAAGTTCGGCGAGGGATCGACCAACGTGGTGGCCTGCGCGCCGGACGACCCGTTGATGAAGGTCGTGTTCGGCTGCGACTTGGAGTAATTCTTCACCGCGATGCCCTCAGAGCCGGAAAGGGGACCGACCATGATGTCGACCTTGTCCTGCTCCACGAGCTTCCGGGTCGCGTTGACGGCGACGTCGGGCTTGGCGTCCGACGAGGCCTTGATGATCTCGATCTTCTTGCCGGCAACCATGCCGTTGCGCTGCTTCACGGCCAGCTCGGCACCCCGCATCCCGTCCTGGCCGCCCGCCGCGAACGGCCCCTCGAGCGTGGCGAGGAGGCCGATCTTGACCACCTGCTGGGCGTTGGCGGTCCCGGCGACGGCGGCGAAGATGGCCGCGACCGCGACCATCCGCATGCACTGCCTGGTGAGTGACGTCATCGTCTCCTCCTTCGTGGTGAACGCAGCCGGCTGGCTGCGTGGGTGGAATCTCCGGCTCATGTCTCGACGCGGCGACCCAGCCGCTCCCGCCCCGACATCGCGCGCAGGCGGGCGAGGCCGCCCGCCCACCAGCCGAGCAGGCCGTCGGGCGAGAACAGCACGATGATCAGGAAAATGGCGCCGATAAGCAGGTTGAACCGCTCGCGGTCCACCAGATCGACGGCGAAGTTCTGGAGCAGCACGAACACGATGGCGCCGATGAACGGGCCGACGGGGTGCCGGAATCCGCCGAGCACGGCGATGATGAGGATGTTGATGAGCCAGCTCGTGCCCACCGAGCCCGGCGACACGAGCCCGTTGTACCAGACCATGAGGATGCCGCCCACCGCAGCGATGAGGCCGGCCACCGCGTAGGCGGCGACGCGGTGGGCGGTGACGTGGAAGCCCAGCGCGGCCATGCGTCGCGGGTTGTCTCGGATGCCCTGCAGCGCCACCCCGAAGGGCGCGCGCAGGAGGTACTTGACGCCGAAGTACCCGGCAAGCGAGCAGGCGAGCGCGAGATAGTAGAACGGCACGGGATCGCGCAGCTCCACGCCGAGCACGCGCGGCGACTTCACCGACTGGAATCCTTGAAAGCCGTTGAAGACCGAGTAGTTCTGCTGGACGAGGTAGAAGAAGGCCACCCCGATGGCGAGCGTGATCATGATGGTGTAGATGCCCTCGGTGCGCACGGAGAACCAGCCGATGAGGGTCCCGCATACCGTCGCGATGCCGAGCGCCAGGAGCACCGCCAGCCACCACGGCCAGCCGAGGCTGATGTCGGTCCCGCTGGTGGCAAAGATGGCGTATGCGTATCCGGCGATCCCCGCCACCGTCATCTGGGCCAGCGACACCATACCGCCGTAGCCGGCGAGGAAGGTGAGCGAGAGCGCGATCAGCCCCAGCGCGAGCGACTGGGCCCCCACCTGGAAGGTGAAGAACGGCGTCGCCACCGCCGGGTAGGCCAGCACCGCGAGGAGCACGAGCACGTGCCGCGGGCGCACTCGCGCGGCGATCCGGCGGAGCCCGCGCGCATCACGACGTGTGACGGACCACAGGTCGGCGGGCGGGGAGGCCGGCGCGGCAGCCGTGCGCGGCCAGGCGGTGCGCCCGGCTCCCGCGTTCATGGCCTTCCGCCACTGCGATGCGCTCACGCGCGCCTCCCCAGGATGCCTTGCGGGCGGAAGGCGAGCACCAGCGCCATGATGACGAAGGTGAAGACGACGCCGTAGGTCGGTGCATAGGCGAGGCCGAACTGCTCGGCGAGGCCGACCAGCACGGCGCCGAGGGCGGCGCCCGCCACGCTGCCCATGCCGCCGACGATGACCACGACCAGCGACGCCAGGAGGTAGCGCACGTCCTCACCGGGCGCGACGGAAAGCGCCGAGCCGCCGACCACGCCGGCAAAGCCGGCAAGCCCGGCGCCGAGCGCAAAGACGATGGCGAAGACGACGTGGACGTTGACGCCGGTCGCCGACAGCATGGCGCGGTCGTCGACGCCGGCACGGATCATCATGC